>CAZSHT010000277.1:0-1503 GCA_964606715.1 uncultured Bacteroidales bacterium | reverse complement strand
ATGCCTTATGTAACAGAACGCTGGCCGGGTGGAATGTTGACCAACTTCCCCACCATTCGTAAAGCTGTGAAAAAAATGAATGCCATCGATAAGATGATGCAAACACCAACTTTTCTCGGCTTGTCGAAACGCGAACGCTTACAAGTACAACGCCAACGCGCCAAACTTGAAAAAAACTTGGGTAGTATCTCGGAATTGAACCGTTTACCATCGGCTATTTTTGTGGTTGACATCAACAAAGAACATATTGCCGTTCACGAAGCTCGCCGATTGAACATCCCGATTTTTGCCATCGTAGATACAAACACCGATCCTACTATTGTAGACTTTCCTATTCCTGCCAACGATGATGCCGCCGAATCAATATCCATTATTGTAAATAATGTAGCAGAGGCCATCAAAG
Source organism: uncultured Bacteroidales bacterium (assembly GCA_964606715.1). GTDB lineage: Bacteria > Bacteroidota > Bacteroidia > Bacteroidales > JALTDM01 > CAZSHT01. The sequence continues at coordinate 1,100 of CAZSHT010000277.1, read as the reverse complement.
AAGGGTTGGAAGAACGACGCTTTGAAAAAGAAAAGAATAAACAAGAAGGGAACGATTCAAAACCCAAAGAAACCAAAACGGTAAAAGTAGCTTCCAGCAAAAAAGAAGCTATCTCGAAAGAAGAAAAAAAGGAAGAACCTAAGAAAGACAACGCTGAATAAGCATATTATTTTTAATTCAAAAAAGACATAAGACAAATGGGATATAAAGTAACAACCGCAGACATTCAAAAAATGCGTAAGACTACCGGTGCCGGTATGATGGACTGCAAAACAGCCCTTACCGAAGCCGAAGGTGATTTTGACAAAGCTGTTGAAATCATTCGAAAAAAAGGACAAGCTATCGCCAATAAACGCGCCGACAGAGAAGCCAATGAAGGTGCCGTATTTACAAAGATAGAGAACGGACACGGAGCAATGCTGGCTCTCAACTGCGAAACTGATTTTGTAGCTCGTAATGAAAATTTCATTGCCCTGGCTCAAAAATTCTTGGACGCTGCATTCGAAGCCGGAGCAAAAACAATTGATGATGTCAAAAAAGTAACCATTGACGGAACAACTATCGAAGATTTGATACACGAACAAATTGGTGTCATCGGTGAAAAAATTGACATCCCGTTTTATGCCTACGAAGAAGCTCCTTATATTCACAGCTATATTCATTTTGGCAACAAACTCGCAGCTATGGTATTGTTCAACAAAGAAGCCGGTGCCGAAGTAGCAAACAATGTTGCTATGCAAGTAGCCGCTATGGCTCCTATCGCTGTCGATAAGGACGATGTACCTGCCGACATTGTGGAAAAAGAAAAAGAAATAGCCAAAGAACAAGCTCGCAACGAAAACAAACCGGAAAATTTGTTGGAAAAAATTGCAATGGGACGCCTCAACAAGTTTTATCAAGAAACGACTTTGATGAACCAAGCATTCATCAGCGACAATAAAAAGAAAATTAAAGATTATATCAAAGAAAACGATGCCGACCTAAAAGTATTGAAATTCGTTCGGTTCTCTTTATCTTAGATTTTTTTAGTTTATTTTAAATTACTCAAAAAAGCCTGCATCGTTTTGCAGGCTTTTTTGGTTTTATAAACTGTTGTTCAA
>CAZSHT010000276.1:0-1510 GCA_964606715.1 uncultured Bacteroidales bacterium | reverse complement strand
AAATAAATAATAGATTATGAATCTTATTAATAAAATAACAAAGTTTACATTATATGCTTTATTGGGAATATCCGTCTTGTTTGGAGTCTTGTTTTATCTAGGTTCCATCTCGGAAGGACCGTTAATCTATTTAATGTATGCCTTGTTTGGAATCACAGCAGTGATAGCCGTTGGATTTCCGGTCGTTTATATGATTCTCAATCCAAAAACAGCTAAAAATACCCTGATTGGATTAGCATTTTTGGCAGTTGTAGTGCTTGTCAGTTATTTGTTGGCTTCCGATAAGGTGATGACCATTGTAGGTTACACAGGAACAGACAATAATCCCGAGACTTTGAAGCAAGTAGGAACAGGCTTGTATACAACCTATATTTTGTTTGGACTTGCGTTCCTGACAATTTTATATACAGAAATATCAAGCTCTTTTAAATAGAACTAAAAATAAAAGCTATGGCACGACGAGAATTAACAGAAATAAATGCCGGCTCAATGGCCGATATTGCATTTTTGTTGCTTATCTTCTTTTTGATAGCAACAACAATGGATATCGACTCCGGTTTGGCTCGTAAGTTGCCACCAATGCCTGAGAAAAATCAACAAGACCAAAATGATAAAGTAAAAGAACGAAATATTTTTGTCGTTTTGATAAATGCCAATAACCAGTTGCTCGTTGAAGGAGAACCGATGCACATTCGAGAATTGAGAGAAGCAGCAAAGAATTTTATCAAAAACCCGACCGATGCCGATAATTTGCCGGAGAAAAAAATGACAGAAATACCGTTCTTTGGAAATTATCCTGTTTCGAAAGGTATTGTTTCATTACAAAACGACAGAGGGACAAAATATAAAACATATATTGCTGTTCAAAATGAATTGGTGGCTGCCTATAATGAGTTGAGAGATGAATTATCTATGCAGAAATTCGGAAAACCGTATGGTGATTTGGAAAAAGATAAGAAAAATGCTATTCGAAAAATCTATCCGCAACGAATTTCAGAAGCAGAACCCAAAAATGTAGGAGTTAATTAATATGTCCAGATTTCAACGAAAAAAAGGAAAAGGAAATCCTGCAATTTCAACAGCGTCATTGCCGGATATTATCTTTATGCTACTTTTCTTCTTTATGGTTACAACCGTAATGCGTGAGGTAGAATTGAAAATAAAAGTGCAGGTGCCGGAGGCAACAGAATTGCAGAAGTTACAAAAAAAATCGCTGGTAAGTTATATTTATATCGGTGTTCCGCGACCGCAATATCAACATTTGTTTGGAACAGAGGCTCGGATACAGCTCGATGATGCTTTTGCCCAAACGACCGATATACAGCAGTTTATTATCAATGAGCGAGAAGCTCACAATGAGAAAGAAGTTCCACTATTGACGACTTCCCTGAAAGTTGACGGTGATGTAAAAATGGGAATCGTTACCGATGTGAAGCAAGAATTGCGGAAGATTAATGCATTGAAAATAAATTATTCTTCGCGTAAACGCGTCAATAAACTATAAGAAAAA
>CAZSHT010000275.1:0-1532 GCA_964606715.1 uncultured Bacteroidales bacterium | reverse complement strand
ATAATCGATATAGGAGCAAAAGGAAAAGCTGTTGGGAAAAGTGCAGATGGAAGAGTTGTATTTGTCGAAAATGCTATTCCGGGGGAAATTGTCGATATAGAATTGTCGCGTCGCCGACGAAAATACTATAATGGAAAAATATTACATTATCATAAATTGTCACCGGATAGAATAGAGCCCCAATGTCGACATTTTAATGATTGTGGAGGCTGTAAATTGCAATATCTGTCGTATGAAAAACAACTTTTTTATAAAGCCAAAGAAGTCTATGAGAATATTCGACGATTGGGAGGTGTTCAAGCAAAAGAGGTGTTACCAATATTGCCTTCACCACAACAATATGCTTATCGCAACAAATTGGAATTTACATTTTCGAATCGTCGTTGGCTTACTCAGCAAGAAGTGGAAAGTGGTGAGTCATTTGCTGAACGCGATTCATTGGGTTTTCATGTGGCCGGGCGTTTCGACAGGGTATTAGATGTAGAAGAATGTCATTTGATGCCACCGTTTGTAAACGATATTCGTAATTTTATTCGTGAGTTTGTAAAAGAAAGAAAATGGCCTTTTTATGACTTGAAAGAGCATACGGGCTTTCTTCGTAATTTACTTTTTCGAACCACCTCGAAAGGGCAATTGATGGTTATTCTTTCGTTTGCCGAAAATAAAAAAGAATGGATTGTGGAGTTGATGGAAACTTTAGCTGAGAAATTTTCAGAGATCACAACACTTATTTATTTTATCAACACAAAATTAAACGATACTTTGTATGATTTAGATTATGTTGTTTATTCCGGACAGGGGTATATTGAAGAGGAATTCGATGGCATTCGTTATAAAATAAGACCGAAATCTTTTTTTCAAACCAATACCAAACAGGCATTACGCTTATATCGAAGAGTGAAAGAATTGGCTACTATCACAAAAGATGATATAGTTTATGATTTTTATACGGGAACCGGAAGCATTGCATTGTTTGTGGCACAAAATGCAAAAAAAGTTATAGGTGTAGAATCCGTGCCGGAGGCTATAGATGATGCGAATGATAATGCTGAGTTTAATGAGATTAAAAATACTTCTTTTTTTGTTGGAGACATAAAAGATATTGTTACAGAAGAGTTTTTTGAAAAGCAGGGGAAACCATCGGTAATAATTGCTGATCCGCCACGGGCAGGAATGCATGCTTCAGTGATTAATGCAATTCTGAAAACAGAGCCGAAACGGTTGGTGTATGTGAGTTGTAACTCAGCTACACAAGCAAGAGATATCGAATTATTATCACAAAAATATCAATTGGATTTAGTGCAACCGGTGGATATGTTTCCACAAACATTTCATGTTGAAAATATAGCTGTTTTGTCGTTGAAAAAAGAAGCGTTTTAGCAATATTAGATATCTTCGTTGAAAACTTAAATGTATTTTTTTTGCACAACTGTTTTTTTGTTGTAAATTAGTCCACTTATTATACACTATTTTTGCTAAATATGAAACGAATTATACTTGTTTTTGCCTTGTTTTTATTGGGATTTACTTCT
>CAZSHT010000274.1:0-1544 GCA_964606715.1 uncultured Bacteroidales bacterium | reverse complement strand
TTGCATTTGTTGTAGGTCTTACCAGCTCGAATTTTGGTGCCTTGGTGCGTTATAAGATTCCGTATTTTTCATTTTTTCTAATTTTGTTATTAGTCCAAATACGACGGTTTCAGGAAGATGCAAAAAAAACAAGTTCAAATGATAAGCTTATATAAAATTGATATTTTTTTGTTTTCGTTTAATGACTTTTGAATATTTGTATTTTGGATAACCAAACATAATAGAAATAACGGCATCGTGGGTTTCGGGGATTTTAAACAGGTGTCTGATTTCTGAAACTTTATTAATTGCCGCCGGAACAATACCGTTCATTGTTGCCCCTAACCCGAAAGCGTGCATCGCCAACATTACATAAGTCGCATAGATTAACGCATTATTGGTGTGTTCTTCGGCTCCTTTTTCGGCATGAAAAACCATTAGGGCAGGAGCTCCTCTTGTTATCCTATCGCCATATTTGAGTTTATAATTCTCAAGCTTCGATATGGGATACAAGTGATTCTTTAACATGTTAAATGTTTCCATACCTTTTTTAAATTTTATTATCCTGCTCACAATCGGACTATCAACCCAAGGGATAATGTTATCTAAGAATTTTTCTGTCGGAGGTAAAAGCTCTTCTATCTTTTTTCTGTTATTTATTATTGATATTTCAACTTTATTAGGTTCTGCCCCATATGGAGCATACCGCAATACCTCTAAAATCGTTTCAATGGTTTCTTTTTCAACAGGCTTATCGTTAAAATTGCGTACTGAATGACGCGTTGAGACAAAGGCTTTGAAATCCTGAAACCCAATAGTGTTTGGTGGTAATTTTTCAAAGTCTTTTTCGTAAGAATAGGTTGAGACCGTTATGGCATTGGTTGTACAAACAGTCATGCACTGTCCACATTCCAAACAAATGGATTCTCGTTCGGGAATAAAATTTACTAAGCCATGGTCATCAATATCGATAATATTTACCGGACAAACCTCTATGCACAATTTACATTTTTTGCATTTCTCGTGATTGATATTATTTCTCATATTAGTTGTTCGTTTAGAGGGGTTTAGTTAATCAAAGATATGCAAAATGTCATAGATGAGAAATGTTTTTCTGATACTATTTCTTGTTTTTCACCAAAAGAATGTTTATTTTCGTTACATGCCTATAGTCAAACATGTATTCAATCTTATCAACCTGAAACGCCTTTCACAGATTGAGTTGATGCAGAAACATCCCATTGCTTTTCAAGAAGAAACTTTTTTAGGATTGATAAATTCGGCAAAGAATACAACTTTTGGCAAAAAATATCATTTCGATACGATAAAATCCTTTCACGATTTTCAAGAATTTGTTCCTATAAGTGATTACGATCAGTTTAGCACCTATATAGAACGAACTCTGAGAGGCGAAGAAAACCTACTGTGGCCGGAGTCTGTAAAATGGTTTGCCAAATCGTCCGGAACGACGGCAAAAAGCAAATTTATTCCGGTGAGCAACAGTGCATTGAAAGATTGTCATTTTCGAGGCGGAAAAGATATTTTTGCTCTTTATGCGGCTCAAG
>CAZSHT010000273.1:0-1548 GCA_964606715.1 uncultured Bacteroidales bacterium | reverse complement strand
CCGAACAAGTCGTCTATTCTTTTTGTTTAAAGAATGTTAGCATTTATTTTGCATTAACTTAATATAATAAAACAAAATGGTTAATTTCGTATCCCATTTTATTTTTATGACTTTCTATCAACACCGTCATTATATTTTTCTTTTAGGGTTTTTACTCTTTGGGTTTTTTGCAAATGCACAAGCTCCTGAACTCGTTATCAATGAAGTTTCTCAAGGGACAGGAGGAGCAAAAGAATATGTAGAATTTGTAGTTGCCGGTCCTACAGGCTGTGGCTCCAATGACTGTATGGATTTAAGAGGTTGGTATTTTGATGATAATAATGGGACTTTTGCTTCAGGGAAGGGAACAGGGATTGCTGACGGATGCCTTCGTTTTGCCGATGATCCTCAATGGGAATGTGTGCAAATAGGTTCGTTAATCATTATTTTTAACGATGCAGACTATGACCCAGACCTTATTCCCCCTATAGACACTAACGATGCTAATGGGGACTTGGTGTATGTCTTGCCGGTAAGCTCTCATTTATTCGATGGAAATCCGAATAATCCAAATGCCAGTGATTCAACTTACCCAACCACAGGCTTTCAAGCCGGAGGAGAATGGAATTGGATAAGTATGAAAAATAGTGATGATAGTTTTCAGATTCGAGACCCTAATGATTTATCTAAACCATCTTTTGCCGTTAGTTGGGGTAATAATACAAACAATACTTTCATTTATTTTTCAGGTTCATCAAAAGGAAAAGTTATTCGTTTTACCAATTCCGTAAGTAATGACTGGCACGATCAAAATAATTGGGATAGAGTAGAAGCTGATGACAACACCCAAACCCCCGGCAAAGGGAACACTCCGGAAAATACGGCTTGGATAGAATCAATGCAAGCCTACCAAGAACCCGATGCAGAGATAACCGGTGATACCGTTTTTTGTTTAGGTGATACAAGCACTCTTACAGTTGACGAATACGCTCATTATGAGTGGAATATTGGCGACACTACTCAATCAATAAATGTCGTGAGTTCAGGTTTATACAAAATTACAATTACCGACAGCAACGGCTGTACAGACTCCGACAGTGTAACCGTTATTGTCAATTCTTCGGAAGTTCATTTTGAGCAACCTTTAAATCAATGCCTAACAGGAAATTCATTTTCTCTCGACACCAACGGACATAGCACCGACGGCAGTTTTTCATGGGATTTTGGTGACGGAAACACCGCCTCAGGAACGCCGGTTACACACACCTATGCCGATTCAGGAACATACACCATCACATTGACTGTTACAGGAAGTGGATGTGCCGGCACAGAATCTCATAATGTTGTTGTCTATGGAATGCCCAATGCTACGATAAAAGATTTTAGCAATCCACAATGTCATAACGATACTAATGGCTGGATAGTCGCTTCGGGAGGTGCTTCGTATGATTGGAGTCCCAGTGGTCATAGTGGCGATGGAACAGATTCTTTGTATAATCTTCCGGGAGGAACTTACACTGTCGTTGTTTCCAGTTCGGTAAACTGTAAAGACACAATTTCTCAAACATT
>CAZSHT010000272.1:0-1560 GCA_964606715.1 uncultured Bacteroidales bacterium | reverse complement strand
TCGGTTATTATTTTACGGGAGCATTTTCCAAAATAGCTTTTAGAAAATCCCAAAATTTTTGAACGGAAGCAATGTGAATGCGTTCGTCGGGAGAATGTACTTGACGAAGAGTAGGTCCGAATGAAATCATATCGAGATACGGATATTTTTCTAAAAACAGACCGCATTCCAAACCGGCATGAATAGATCTCACGACAGGTTCTTGGTTGAACAACGATTTGTAGAGCGAGGCCGATTGTTTTAGTATTTCCGAATCCGGATTGGGTGTCCAGCCGGGATAGCCGTCGCTGTGAACCACTTTGGCACCGGCAAGTGTAAATGCCGCTTCCAGGCTGTTGGCAATATCGTCTCTTGCCGATTCAATATCACTGCGTTGGCTGGTTGTAATTTCGATAGTATGGTTGTCGATAAATTTTACAGAAGCCAAATTGGTAGAAGTTTCTACCATACCGGGCATGCGTTTGCTCATGGCAATAACATTGTTTGGTAAGCCATAGAGGACATTTAATAAACGGTCTTTGGTGCCATTGTCAATAATGGTATCGACTTCTTGGTGTGAGCCACATTTCATTTTAAAATCAGGCTCTGTAGGACTGTATTCCATTTCAATGTCATGGACAAAATGGTTGAACAATACGATAGTGTCTTCTTTGTGTTTGTGAGGCACCAAAAAAACAGCTTCGGCTTCACGCGGGATGGCGTTACGAAGATTTCCACCTTCGAATTTGTGCAATTCCAAACCGAATTTTTTATTGACATTCCACAAAAACCGATTGATAATTTTAATGGAGTTTCCGTGTCCTTTGTCTATTTCGTCGCCGGAGTGTCCTCCTTTCAAGCCTGTAATACTGACATGGAATGCTTGCCAGCCTTTCGAAGGTTTTTCCGGTGAAAAAGAGAGTGTAGCCAAAGTGTCGATACCGCCGGCACACCCGAGAAAAATCTCACCTTCATCTTCGGAATCAAGGTTAAGCAAAATTTTACTGTCAAAAAAATTAGGTTCCAACTCAAATGCACCGGTCAGACCTGTTTCTTCATCAACGGTGAAGAGGGCTTCTATCGGACCGTGTTTTATGGAGTCATCAATGAGAACAGCCATTTGTGCAGCCATTCCGATACCATCATCAGCACCCAAAGTGGTACCGTTGGCAGTAACCCATTCTCCGTCAATAATCGGTTGGATAGGGTCGGTGTCGAAATTATGTGAAGAATCGTTGTTTTTTTCACAAACCATATCCATATGGCTTTGTAAAACAATAGATTTCCGATTTTCCATACCGGGGGTTGCCGGTTTTTTCATCAGCACATTACCGGCTTTGTCGGTCTTGGCTTCAATGTTGTGCTTTTTTGCCCAATCTAATAAAAAAGCACGAATTTTTTCTTCTTTTTTGGAAGGTCTTGGCACTTGACAAATGTCTTCGAATATTTGCCAAACAAGTGCCGGTTGTAAGGAATCTAATATAGCCATAATAAAGTTTTGTTTTTAAGTTTTATAAAAACAAACTTAACGAAAATCTTACAGTTTTATACTGTTGTTCAACCTCTAAATAAAATAAATGA
>CAZSHT010000271.1:0-1566 GCA_964606715.1 uncultured Bacteroidales bacterium | reverse complement strand
GAATTATATGAGTGGTCATTGTTAAATCTTTATTTTTGCACGCATAAATTTTAATGTCTCATTACAAAAATTATTATAAAATGTCAAATAAAAAAGAATTTTGGAATAAAGAGCAATGGATTGCCAATGAGCGAAATGCTTTTGAGCTAATTACCGTAACCGGTCATTTGTGGTACAAAAAATCGGTAGAGCTTGTTATTTTTCGAAAAAAAATCCTTGATGTCAGCGTTAGTGAAATATTGAAAATTCACGATTACAGCGAAAACATTATCAATACACCGGTTAATGTCGAAGAAACACTGTCGGTTGCCAAAGAATTGTTAAAAATGGACATTACAAAGGCCCGATTTGATATTGGCACATTGGCTTATCAATGGCGTAATAAACAAGACAATTATATCAATTTATCTGATTTTTTGGAAGATGTCTTAGTCGACTTTATTGGCAGTAAAAAGACAAGTGGCAAGCCCAAAGATGTTGTCCTGTATGGGTTTGGACGAATAGGACGATTGTTGGCACGCGATCTTATTTACCAATATGGTCGCGGAGAACAACTGCGACTAAAAGCAATTGTAACACGAAGCAATACCGATAAAGACATTGCCAAACGAGCCGCTTTGATGCGTACCGACTCTGTTCACGGTGAGTTTAAAGGCATCATTAAAGAAGATTTTAAAAATAAACGGCTAATAATCAATGGTATTCCTGTTGAGATGATTGCAGCAAACAACCCTTCTGAAATAAATTATACAAAATACGGTATCAATAATGCGTTATTGATTGACAATACGGGCGTATGGCGTGATCGCGATGGTTTGGGATTACATTTGCAAGCCAAAGGCATCGACAAAGTGCTGTTGACCGCTCCGGGCAAAGGTGATATTCCTAATATTGTCTATGGTGTCAATCATAAAGAATTTGATTACGACAAAGAAACAATTTTTTCGGCAGCCTCTTGTACCACCAATGCCATTGTACCTCCACTATATGTGATTGAAAAAGAAATTGGTATCGAACGCGGACACCTCGAAACAATCCACTCATATACCAATGACCAAAACCTATTGGATAATTATCATAAAAAATATCGTCGCGGACGGTCGGCACCTATCAATATGGTGATTACCGAAACCGGTGCCAGTAAGGCTGCTGCCAAAGTTATACCTACTTTGCAAGGAAAATTAACAGCCAATGCTGTGCGTGTTCCCACCCCCAATGGTTCATTAGCTATTCTAATGTTGTCTTTGAAAACAAAACAAACCGTTGAAGACATCAATAAACATCTGGAAAATGCCGCTCAAAGTTATTTGGTAGAAGAAATGGAATATTCTTATTCTAATGAGCTGGTCTCTAGCGACATCGTTGGGATCGCACAACCTTCTATTGTCGACAGTAAAGCCACCGTCACCTCTGCTGATGGAATGACAGCTACTATTTATGTTTGGTACGACAATGAATACGGTTATTCCAAGCAAGTAATTCGTTTAGCAAAAGATATTGCCAAAGTACGATTTAAAAATTTTTATTAGGATTTTAAACAAAAAATCTTTGACAAATGATAAAAAA
>CAZSHT010000270.1:0-1585 GCA_964606715.1 uncultured Bacteroidales bacterium | reverse complement strand
GGGCATACGCCGGCAGAACCACAAAAGAAAGTATTTGAGTTTAAAAAAGTAAAAACAGTATCGTTGCCGATGGACGATCCGGGATATTGGCTTTCCGAACCTCAATATGCCGTTATCGACGGACGAAAAACGATAATTATTTATATTGACGGTAAACGAAAATTGGTGTTTTATGATTTGGATACACGAAAAAAATATCATGAAATACAATTGGGTATTACACAATTGCATACCTACCAATATATCAACAAAGACAGTATTTTCTTGCATTATACCAATCATGGCTATGTCGATACCAACCAATTTAGCCTCATTGATTATGATGGCAAGGTGAAACGCCGTTATTGGTTCAAAAATGATATTGTGTGGAATAGCAACAATTCATTGGTGTCGTCCGATTCAGCGGTGTATCCGTCGTTATTGGCAAACAGTTTGGAGAAAACAGGCGACAAGTTTTTCTTTTTTTTGAGAAAAAAAGGAGCCTACAATATTGGCACCAAAGAATTTATGACTCATCGTGTGCCGGTGGTTTCAATGTATGACTTGAAAACACAAAAACTCACGATATCGAAAAAAATGTGGTATCCCTACATAAAAGAGGGCGTGTATTATCCATCGGATTTTAATTATTTGAATTATTGTATGTCGCGAAACGGATTGCCATTGATTCGTTATTTTTATTCTTCATCATTATTTGAATGGGATTATCGAACCGATTTTGTGAAACAATATACTTTGAAATCATATCTGATAGATACGATAATGCCAATGGAAAAACCGGGAAGTTCGTCTGAAAATACTGTTGATGCTATGTATTTGAGTGTGTCATATGATGCGTATCGTAAATTGTATTTTTCGGTTTTAATGTTTTCGCCCGATTATTATGGTCCGGGGAATTGGAGTATGATAATTGCAGATGAAAATTTGCGTTACATCGGCGAAGTATATAAGCCTAAAATGGTGTCTTTTTCTCCGGTATTCACCAAAGATTATATTTTGGAGGTAAGAATGAGCAAAACGGGATTGAATGTCAATTATTATAAATTGGTAGAAAAAAACGAGTCGTGGGAAGCATACATTGAGAAAGCAAAAAAGACATTACAAGAAAAACGAAAACAGAAAGAAGCACAAAGTTGTGCTTTAAATCAATCGTATGGAAAAACCGATTTTACAGAATATTTGAAAGATAAAATTATAGCGAAAGATGATAGTGATTTTACCGCTGTTTTGGTGTATGCCGAAAGCGGTTGTCCGGGATGTCGCGAAACGATTCTTAAATTTGTAGAATACAATAAGAAAGTGTTTAACCGTTTGCCGTTTTATTTGATTATAAGCGGTCATTCGGCAGAAGGTGTAAATCAAAAAGTGATGCGTTATAATTTGATTTCTTTGAAAAAACTATATCTCGATACGCTTGGTGAAATGCTCTCAATGACAGAAAAAGGCAGTAATAAAAATCCTCGTTTGTTTGTTTACAAAAACGATTCGATGAGAATAGATTCAATTTATGCACCCAATGATATAACAACAGGGTTGATTCCGGATTTATCAAAAAGTTTGAATTTGACAATGGAGGAGAAGAAAC
>CAZSHT010000269.1:0-1588 GCA_964606715.1 uncultured Bacteroidales bacterium | reverse complement strand
CCTGGAAATTGTTCAGAGATTACTATTATCACCTGTATCAATATTTAGGACAGCATTATGAGGGAATATTAATTCTCATATTTTTTCGGTACTCTAAATAATTGTTTTATACTTGTAAAAAATTTCTATCTGTCATAATCTATTTTGATGCGACACAACAGAAATTCCCCAAATCAATTATTTGAAATTTTAAAAACACCACATCACAAGCAAATTGTTATATGTTTGACATTATTGAATTACGAAAGAAAAGTCTGGAAGAGTTAAAAGACATTGCAAAGCAATTAAAAGTAAAAAGTCTCAACAAGTACAAGAAAGAAGAACTTATCCACAAGATTATAGACGAGCAAGCTCTTGCTGCCGCTATGAATATCCATACACCCGTAAAAGAGCAAGACTCCGAACCAACGGAAAATTCCCAACCGGTTCGTAAAAGAGGTCGCCCACCAAAACATTCGACCCCTGAAAAATCCGAAGATTCTCAACCGTCAACAATTCGCCGGAGAGGGCGTCCGCCAAAACACCAAAAACCGGCAGAAACAAGCAATACCACATTGTTTGATAAACCGGCATCTATAAACTCAGAAAACACTTCAATAAAAAAAGAAACCGAACCTGCTCACCCTATAGCAGAAAAACATTTGCAGCAACAGCAACAACAGCAATCTTCACAATCTTATAAAAACCGACAATCGTCAAATACAAACAATAAACCTCAAAACAATAATAAACAACACCATCCTCGTAATCAACGCCCCAATAACAACTTTCAACAAGCAGATTTTCCATTTGAAAATGAAGGCATTGTAGAAGCCGAAGGCGTGTTGGAAATCATGAACGAAGGCTATGGATTTGTTCGTTCTGCCGACTATTTCTACCTAAGTTCTCCCGATGATATTTATCTGTCGCAAGGTCAAATAAAAATATTTGGTTTGAAAACCGGCGATTACATCGAAGGAATGATTCGTCCACCTAAGGAAGGCGATAAATATTTTCCGTTGGTAAAAATAAATAAGATAAATGGATTGGATCCTGTCAAAGTACGAGACCGCATTCCATTTGAACATCTAACGCCTTTATTTCCGAATGAGAAATTCAACATCACCGGCGGATCTCCATCGTTATCGTTACGAATTATAGATTTATTCTCGCCTATCGGGAAAGGACAACGCGGACTCATCGTGTCGCAACCCAAAACAGGGAAAACCGTATTGTTGCAAGAATTGGCCAATGCCATTGCCTCCAATCATCCCGAGGTGTACCTTATTGTTTTGTTGATAGACGAACGCCCCGAAGAAGTTACCGACATGATGCGAAATGTAAGAGGTGAAGTTATTGCATCTACTTTTGATGCTCCGGCCGACCGTCATGTGCGAGTTGCCAATATCGTCATAGAACGTGCCAAACGCATGGTGGAAAGCGGCCATGATGTTGTTATCTTACTTGATTCTATTACTCGTTTGGCAAGAGCCTACAATACCGTAGCACCTTCTTCCGGTCGAGTGCTTTCAGGGGGTGTTGATTCAATGGCGTTGCACAAACCAAAACAATTCTTTGGTGCTGCTCGGAATATTGAAAATGGAGGTTC
>CAZSHT010000268.1:0-1616 GCA_964606715.1 uncultured Bacteroidales bacterium | reverse complement strand
AGATTGGTTGACATCAAAGCATACATAATCGTATTTTTATCCAAATATATCACCGAAGAAGGCATTAAAACAGGTTGTTTCGATTTATATTTATCCAACACATAATCGTGTTGTGTTCCATCGTTGACATCGATACTTATTAAGTGACTGTCTTCCAGCTTACTCCACTTAAAAAAACTGCTTCGTGGTGCCGGCGGAAATGAATTGTATAAGAAATAGACTTTCCCGTTTACACCGAAATCTATGTAGGAATTAAAATTTGTAACATCGGTTACAAACTGTAATTTATTTATATGACCAATGCGTTCTATTTCATTATCATTAGTCAAGAATACGACTTCCAGATTGCCGGATTTATATACTGGACGATAATAAAGCATATTTCCGGATTTCTCTACGACATTACCTCGTATAGTTTGTTCTACCACAAAATATTTTATTCCGGAAGCTGTTTTCTTCATTTCGCCGATGTTGTAATTAAACATATTCCATTCATCATTATTTTTTGTTATTCTTTTAAATTTTTTCAATTCCGGTTTTGATGAGTTGAGATGTTCTTCATCGGGAATCACGATTTTTTTTGTCGAGAGTTCTCCAATAGATTGATTTTGAATATCAAGAGAAAACACAAATACACCGTTTACACTGATAGTTCCGGGAGCCGAATAAGTGCCACGACATAAAATAGATTTCCTTTGTGGAGTAAAATCCAAATCACGAATAAATTTGTTGGGTATCGTAATATTTGAAGCACCTACAAGTTCTCCATTATCGGAATATTGATAGACCCTATATGTATAATCTGAGTTTGTAATATACAAAAACCGACTGCCTTTTGCCATTGTAATCGTTCGCTTTTTATAAGTGTCTTCGTCTTTGTAGTGTTTTCCAAGCAGGTAAACCTGTCCGTCGTTACCAACTTTATATTTAACATAACTGAAGATACCATCTTTAAATTGGGGCATCTCTGATGTTTTCCACAGCAATTCCATTTCTCGCGTATCATACACATACATCTTAAACCGCAACATTGATGATTCTTTATTCAACATCGAGTAAAGAATCAATAGTTTTGATTTATCTTCCGAGAACTCATATTCAACAACCGTACGATGTCGCTTCAAGCCGGAATAACTCAATTGTGCTATTTCTTTTGGACGCCCTATTGATTTCAAAGTGCTCTTGTTGACCTGTTGAATATACAAATGACTTTTATTGTCATCATCTTTATAAGTATAATACAGCATTTCCAATTTTTCGCCTAAAAAGAAAACCGTTTCGAAATGATTATTTTTATCTTTTTTTTCTAAATTGAACGGCTCCTTAGCTATTTGTTTTAGATTGCTACTATATTTTACGATATAATAGTTTTTTGTCATGCCAAAAGACACTTTATCATAAACGATATGATATGGTAAAAACAAATAATAAACATCATTTTCATTGTCTTTACCTATAAGTTGGATTCCATAACTTCGCTCGCCCATTTTATCTCGCAAAACGGGTGTTGTTTCTATGGTACATGGTAGTTGTTGTGTTTGCTTTTGAGCAATCCCCAAAACAGAGATTAAGAGAAAGAAAAAACCGATAATATGTTTCATGATTAATAATTTTAG
>CAZSHT010000267.1:0-1632 GCA_964606715.1 uncultured Bacteroidales bacterium | reverse complement strand
AAATCGAAAGACGAAGATTATATGTATAGCAAAACAATTACTTGGATTCGTAAAGACAATTTCGTAGGGATGAAAAAAGAATTTTACGACGAAGATGGCGAACTGCTGAAAGTGTTGACAATAAAAGAAGTAAAAAAGATTTCAGGATTTTGGGTAATTACTCACTCTGAGATGAAAAACATTCAAAAAAATCATAAAACCATCATTCAACTTAGTAATATCAAAATTAACACAGGTGTTCCTGCTTCTAAATTTACCGAACGCATGATGATGCGAGGAGTATAACGATGAAAAAATGGAGCAATGATGACAATGAAAAAGTTGAACCATTGAAGAATTGAAGAAAATGAAAACAAAACTATTTATATCCGCCTTTCTTATTATAGCAAGCCTTTCGGTAAAAGCACAAACAAAAAAATTGGATATTTCGGGATTTGCCAGAACTTACGAAGGAGCTTTACTTAACAATTCCGGTGATTTTTCGATAATACAACAAACATTAAATCTAAATTTTGAGCAAAAAGGCGAAAAAGTTGCATTTAAGGCAAATCCAATGATATATACCTACAATGCCGACAGTATAAATTTTAGAATGCGAGAGATTTATGCCGATATGTATTTCAAGAATTTTGATTTGCGAATCGGGAAACAACAAATTGTATGGGGAAAAGCCGATGGCGTGTTTATCACCGATATTGTTTCGCCACTCAATCTAACGGAATTTCTTTTGCCCGATTTCGATGAAATAAGAACCGGTGTTATTGCCTCAAAATTAGATTATTATGTGGGAAGTAGCACCATCGAATTAATTGCTATTCCTCAGTTTACACCGACGATGCGTCCTGCTGTCAACTCAATATGGTATGTCCAACCTGAATTCCCTGTCCCGGCAACTTTTGATTGGAGTAAAAGCAAAATAAAACCATCTTTCGAAAACAGTGAAGCATTTCTAAAATTTTCTACCATTACCTCAAAAATAGATTTCGACTTTATGGGCGGTTATACTTGGGACGACAATCCTGCCATGCATGTGCAACGACATTTTGCAATAGACACAACGATGATGCCACCAAAACCATATCTCTCATCACTGACCATCACACCCGAACACCATCGCTTGTATGTCGCCGGCGGTTCGTTCAGCACCGAGATAAAAGGTTTTATTTTTCGTGGGGAAGGTGCTTATTATACAGGGAAATATTTTCAGACAGAAGACCTGAATGCCCAAGATGCTCTTGTTCAAAAAGATTATTTGAATTATGTAGCAGGCCTTGATTTCAGTATCGGGAAGGTAAAACTGAGCGGGCAATTTATTCAAAAATACATTTTAGACTACGACAGCCTGATGCTCGATGACGAGATAAACAACATGGCAACATTTATGGCTCGTTACGATATGTTTCGGGAAACATTACACTTGGAACTATTCTCATATATCGGATTGACCGGTGAAGATGCTCTTATCCGTCCAAAAATTTCGTATGATTTTGACGATAGTTTTTCCATTCTTCTTGGTGCCAACATTTTTGTAGGTGATAGCGATGGAATGTTTGGTCGGTATCAAGACAATACAATGGCATATTTCAAAATCAAATATGCGTTCTAAGTAACGGTGTGCGACAGATATATTTT
>CAZSHT010000266.1:0-1675 GCA_964606715.1 uncultured Bacteroidales bacterium | reverse complement strand
CTTAGGGCCAGACTTTTCCGCTTTTTATTTTTTCGACTTTGTTTTTCTTGATAGATACGATAATAATCCAAGAAAATGTCGAGATATTCATTTACAAGTTTAGTATTTAATTGTTGTTTGAGGAACTGACCAATAACCTGTTTGCGTTCTTCTGCATCGCTATCGGGGCGAGCAATGATAGCAAATAAATGCATTAATGCTTTTAATATTCGTTCGCTCATGGATAGCTTATTTTAAAGTTTAAATTCAGAGAATTATTCTTGTTTAAAACCTATTTGCATCATTAAAAACCCGGAACCAACTTTAGAGGTATCTAATTGTGATTCTATGATTCCATCAACCGTAGAGGTAAATTTAAAATCCCAATAAGAAGTATTTTTATATTTTTTACTGTCAAATAAAAGATTTCGTTCTTTGTCATAAACACGGAAAACAACATTTCCTTCTGTTTTTCCGGAAGCTGCTACAATCCTATAGATATTGCCACCAAAAAATGTCACATGAAATTCAGCAATTTCATCTCCATTCAAGAGTGCTCTGTATTGTTGTCCATCAGAGATATAAGGAGGAACCATATAATGGGTGCAAATAGCAACTGTTTTTTCAGCTTGAGCATAAACATCGACAGTAGTTGATAAGCCGATAAAAATAGCTATGGCGATAAATCTTAAAAAAGTTCTCATTGTTTTATTTTTTTATTCTATAACAAAATTTCGTATGACATTTGTCAGTCTGACAATTTCTTTCATTTGTTCATCTGAGATAACCACATCTGTAGTAGAATTAACGACGGTTAATTTTTTATCCGGGAAGACATCGGTTTTTTCATAATGGTATTGAACATCAATGCCATCAAATTCGTAGGCCAAATCAACAAATGCGTCAATGAGTTTGGCATAAGAGTCAGATTGTCCGTAATAAGGGGATAAAACTTTGATGAGATTTTCCAATGGATTTTTTTGTTCTCCTAAACGATAAAGAAGCTCTTTGTCGGGATTATCTTTTACAATAGAAACCATCATGTAAAGACTTTCGACAAACCCACCGGTTAAAACCAAAGCACTAATTTCGGGGCGTTGATTGTTTTTCAAAAATTCATCGGCCTTGCGGTAAGATCCTGAGATAATGTGCATCAAAGAATCTTTGTTGCCCATATTTTTCTCGATGCGTTGCATCAATTCTTTGTCAAACACAGATGCAATGTCAAGACTTTGTGCCATTAGTTTTACTTTGGTAAAATATTTAATAGCTGAAGGTCCTTGCTCATAGATATTGAGATACGCTAAATCGGCTCCATAAACGCCAAGATTTAAGGCTTTCTTGAAATTATCGGTGTAGCGTTCATCATTTTCAATGGGATTTAATAAATCACTATTAAAATCAATATTTTTTTTCTTAATAGTAATAGCGGTTTCATAAGGAGAGGGTATGCTGAATACGACTCCGTTAAAAACAATTAATTGATTGGCAGAGGAGTCGTTGCTGACCTGAGTGTCAATGCTATCCTCTATGTTGGTGGTGTTGCCGGAATTAGAATTGTCGTTGTTACAGCTTGTGATGGCGACAACGAACCAGATGCTGAATCCAACAAGGACGATAGAATGCGTAATTCGATTCATAAGTCGTTTAAAATTTAATTATAGCATACAAATATAATAAAAAAATAGAATTAACC
>CAZSHT010000265.1:0-1681 GCA_964606715.1 uncultured Bacteroidales bacterium | reverse complement strand
TTTGCAACTGCCATACTTGCAACTGCTTGTAAAATAATACTTAAACTAATCATAACATTTATTTTAAATTAAAACTACACTTAACTCCTTGTTTAATGATGCTCTTCGGTGGCCATACCAAAATAAAGAGCTGATAATAAGGTAAACACATATGCTTGAATGAAGGCTACCAACAGTTCCAACAATCCCATGAAAATAGTAAACGCTACCGATAATACAGAAGCTCCATAGCCGGCACCTACATTCATATGCCCAAATACAAAAATCAAACTATAAAATCCTAATGCTACAATATGTCCTGCCGAGATATTGGCAAACAACCGCACCATCAAGACAAATGGTTTGATGAATACACCCATAAATTCAACCAAAGGCATCAACGGGATAGGAAATTTCAACCACCACGGTACCTCAGGATTAAAAATTTCTTTCCAATAATGTTTGTTTCCACTAAAAGTGGTAATGACAAAAGTGAATAACGCCAATGCCATAGTAATAGTGATGTTTCCCGTAATATTAGCTCCACCCGGGAAAAGAGGAATCAATCCCAAAAGATTATTAATCCAAATAAAAAAGAATATTGTGAGTAAGAAAGGTAAATATTTTTCGTAGCGTTTTTCTCCTATGGAAGATTTAGCGATATCATCTTTTACGAAAACAATAACAGGCTCTACCCATGACTGTATGCCACTAGGTGCTTTGTCGGGTGCATCTTTGTAGCGTTTCGACGCTGTTATAAAAATCCACAACATCAAAAACATACTGAAAAAGACAGCTAAAACATCTTTTGTAATAGAAATATCAATAGGTCGTTCTATAGAACCGTCAGGTAATAATTCGACAACTTTTCCTTCGTAAGGTCCTTCTTCGGCTATCTCAAATCCGTTGTAGGACTCTTCGCCATGATGAAATCGAGATGAAGAAAATATATGAAGACCAGTGTGTTTGCTGTATACGATAACAGGTAGAGGAATAGAAATATGAGTTTCGCCAATGGTTGTGATATGCCATTCGTAAGCATCTAGAATATGTTCGAATATCATTTTGTCGGCATGAAACTCTTCTTGCTCAGATGTGACAGAATTTGTTGTTTCTTTTGTCGTTTCTGAAGCCTGAAGAGAGACAGAGAACAAGCTGATAATCAAAGATATGTGAAGTAAAAATTTTATCATTACTCAGATTCGTTAAGAAATACAAAGTAAATACCCTTTATCCAATTGACAAAGTCTAACGATTAGAAATTTTCATTGAAATTTTATAAAGGATAACTGTCTCAAAGATAAGGAATAAGAAAAAGAAACCAAGAAAGCTGATACCGAAAATTAGTTTTTGTGAAATCAAAAATAACCAAACTGTTAAAGTCATCAATAAAACTAAGAATTTAATGGTTGTCATCAGCATAAATTGACGACTGAATTGAGTGGGATTTTTTTGAGCAACTTGAATTGTCCAACTATTTAAAGAGGCATGCAAAACAATAAAAAACAATAAGGCAAAAGGTGTTGATGGCAAATACCATTGCGGAAAGAAATAAAAAAAGCCTACCGTTAGTAAAATAACAATGATAGAAAAAGAAACCAGTGAAATAAAATATTGTTTAAGGTAACGATTCATTAGTGTTAATTAATCTCGTTTGATAAAATCTTTGATGGAGAAATAAATAGCCAATCCTACGCCACTC
>CAZSHT010000264.1:0-1721 GCA_964606715.1 uncultured Bacteroidales bacterium | reverse complement strand
AATACGAAACAGCCAGCCTTTCGACAACACAATTTGTGCAACGACAAATAGGTGCTGTAAAAACAATAATGGAATATCTCTCTTCCTTAAAACTGCTAAAATGATAACGATTTCTGACCTAAAAATACAATTTGGAAAAAACATATTGTTTCAAAATGTCAATATAAAGTTTACGGCAGGAAACTGCTATGGTATCATCGGAGCCAACGGTGCCGGCAAATCTACTTTTTTGAAAGCCATTGCAGGAACTCTCGAACCTTCCGGCGGACAAATCACCTTGGGAGCCGGTGAACGCCTGTCGGTATTGAGTCAAGACCATTTTGCATTCGATAAATTTACAGTGCTCGAAACGGTGATGCGAGGACATTCAAAACTTTGGGACATCATACAAGAAAAAGATGCATTGTATGCCAAGCCCGATTTTTCGGAGGAAGATGGTATTCGTGCTGCCGATTTGGAAACCGAATTTGCCGATATGAACGGCTGGAATGCCGAAAGCGATGCTGCCAATCTGCTCAGTGAGTTGGGTATCAAAGAAACATATCACAACACCTTGATGGAAGATATGAGCGGAAAACAAAAAGTAAGAGTATTGTTGGCACAAGCTCTTTTTGGAAACCCCGACAACCTATTGCTCGATGAACCTACCAACGACCTTGACCTCGAAACGGTTGTGTGGCTCGAAAACTACTTGGCGAATTATGAAAATACGGTGTTGGTCGTCTCTCACGACAGGCATTTTCTCGATGCCATCAGCACACATACAGTAGATATTGATTTTAATAAAATTCAATTGTTTGCAGGAAATTACAGCTTTTGGTATCAGAGTAGCCAGTTGGCTCTGCGACAACAACAGCAACAAAACAAGAAGGCATTGGAAAAACAAAAAGAATTGCAAGAATTTATTGCCCGTTTTAGTGCCAATGTTGCCAAATCAAAACAAACAACAAGCCGAAAGAAGATGTTGGAAAAACTAAATATTGAAGACATCAAACCTTCGACACGAAAATATCCGGGTATCATTTTCAAGCCCCAACGGAAAGCCGGCAATAAAATCCTGGAAGTCAAAGGATTGTCGGCAAGTATTGATGAAACGACATTATTTAAAGAGGTGGAATTTAGTGCTTCCAAAGACGACAAAATAGCCTTTCTTTCGAGAGATCCTCGTGCTATGACCGTTTTCTTCGAAATCATAAACGACAAGCGACAAGCCGATGCAGGAAGCTATGAGTGGGGACAAACCATTACTACCGCTTATTTGCCATTGGACAATTCCGAATATTTCAACAGTGATATGAGTATTTTCGATTGGTTATGTCAATTTTCGAACGACACGACTGAATTTTTTATTCGAAGTTATTTAGGGAAAATGTTGTTTGTGGGCGATGATATATACAAGCCTGTAAATGTCTTATCGGGAGGAGAGAAAATGCGATGTATGATAGCCAAAATGATGCTTGCCGATGCCAATGCATTGGTATTGGATACACCCACGAACCATCTTGATTTGGAATCCATACAAGCGTTTAACAATAACTTGGCAAAGTATCCGGGCAATGTGTTTATGGCATCTCACGACCATGCTTTTATCCAAACGGTTTGTAATCGAATCATTGAGCTGACACCCAACGGCATCATCGACAAGCTGATGTCATTTGATGATTATTTGGCCAATGAAGATATTCAGGTTTTACGCGAGAAGATGTATCAATAAAAAAATG
>CAZSHT010000263.1:0-1744 GCA_964606715.1 uncultured Bacteroidales bacterium | reverse complement strand
AACAAAAAAAGCGGACAATACTCTCGTCCGCTTTTTTTGTTAATCAATCTTTTTAATTCTATTCTTCACCCAAAAACGGATAACGATAATCGGTTGGTGGCACAAAAGTTTCTTTTATTGTTCGTGCCGATACCCATCGCAACAAATTCAAACTTGAGCCTGCTTTATCATTTGTTCCTGACCCTCTGGCTCCACCAAACGGTTGTTGCCCAACAACAGCTCCTGTCGGTTTATCATTGATATAAAAATTACCTGCCGTATTTGCCAATCGTTTGGTCATATACTCAATAGCATAACGGTCTTGTGATAAAATTGCTCCCGTCAAAGCATATATAGATGTATTGTCCAATTCGTCTAAAGTCTCATCTAATTTATCATCTTCGTAAACATAAATTGTTAAGACAGGACCAAATAATTCTTCTTCCATGGTTACATAATGCGGTGTTTTTGCTTGTATAACTGTTGGTTGAATAAAATAACCTTCCGACTTATCATAATTACCTCCAATTATTACTTCGGCATCGGCATCTTTTTTGGCTCTATCAATATAAGACGCTAATTTATCAAATGACGCTTCATCAATAACAGCATTAATGAAATTTGAAAAATCTTCTACGACGCCCATCTTGAACGAAGCCATCGTTGTTGTTAATTTTTCTTTCACCTCTGCCCACATCGACTGGGGAATATAAGCTCGTGATGCAGCCGAACATTTTTGTCCTTGATATTCAAAAGCTCCGCGTGCCAAAGCAGTAACTACAGTATCGACATCAGCCGAAGGATGCACCATCACATAATCTTTTCCGCCCGTTTCGCCTACAATACGCGGATAAGAACGGTATTTCTTAATATTCTTTCCTATCATTTGCCAAACACTTTGAAATACTGCCGTAGAACCTGTAAAATGAATTCCTGCAAAATCACGATGTTCAAAAATAACTTTTGCTGCCGTAGGTCCTGAAACAAAAACAAGATTTACAACGCCATCAGGCAATCCTGCTTCACGGAAAATCTCCATCAAAATGTGTGCAGAATAAATAGCTGTTTTGGAAGGTTTCCACACCACAACATTTCCCATCATCGCCGGAGCCAATGGAAGATTCCCGGCAATAGAAGTAAAATTAAACGGTGTCAAAGCAAAGACAAAGCCTTCTAATGGTCTGTATTCTACTCTATTCCATGTATTTTCGGGTGAATATGGTTGTTCGGCATAAATTTCACTCATATACTGCACATTGAATCGGAAAAAATCAGCCAACTCACACACAGCATCTATTTCTGCTTGAAATGCATTTTTTGATTGTCCTGCCATTGTTGCTGCATTCAATTTGGCTCTGTAAGGTCCACTTATCATATCAGCTATTTTCAAAAAGATAGAAGCCCGATGTTCCCACGACATTGCTGCCCATTTTTCCTTGGCCGATAAAGCCGATTCTATAGCCATCGTCACATGCTCTTCGGTCCCCTGAGAATATTGCCCGATTGTCATCTTTAAATTGTGAGGCGGATGAATCGCAACTTTCTTATCGGTAAAAATCTCTTTTCCACCAATTACCATTGGAATATCTATTTCTTTAGATGCCACTTCATTCAGTGCCTCTTTTAACTTCTTTCGCTCCGGTGTTCCCGGGGCATAACTCAATATCGGTTCATTTTCCGCTAATGGAACTTGATAAAATCCTTTTGCCATAATCTTTCTTTTAAATGGTTAAACAATAGGACAAATATAAGGAGCATTATAAAA
>CAZSHT010000262.1:0-1788 GCA_964606715.1 uncultured Bacteroidales bacterium | reverse complement strand
AGGGTGTAGCCTGTCAATCCGAATCCACAAATAAGACCTTTGCAATGAGGTGCTGTCAAAGAAGTTTTTCGAAATTCTTCACGGGAAAAGATATTGGAGATATGAACTTCGATAACAGGTGTTTCGATGGCGGCAACAGCATCGGCAATGGCAACAGAAGTATGGGTGTAGCCACCTGCATTTAAGATGATGCCGTCATAATGGTCAAGATCGGCTTCTTGAAGCATATCGACAAGTTCTCCTTCGATATTCGATTGGAAAAAGTTTAAGTCAACAGTAGGGAATTGGTCAAGAAGGTTTGTAAAAAAACTATCAAAATCGGTAGAGCCGTAAATGTCCGGTTCGCGTTTTCCGAGAAGGTTAAGATTGGCACCGTTTATGATTAGAAGTTTCATCGTTTTTTTTGTTTTATGAATGCAAAGATAATCTCAAAAAAAGTAAATTCCTTTTGTTATTAACAAAAAAATGATATATTTGTTTCAGTAACAGAGAGAAAAGCGTAAAATCTATGAAGTTGTATTCTATTCCTACGGGAAATTTTAAGTTGGATGGCGGAGCGATGTTTGGCGTAGTGCCAAAGGTTTTGTGGGAAAAACAATATCCATCCGATGAGCATAATTTGTGCAGTTGGGCAATGCGTTGTTTGTTGGTCGAAACAGATGACGGGAAACGCATTCTGATAGACAATGGCATTGGCGACAAGCAAGATGAGAAATTTATGGGACATTATTATTTGCACGGTGATGATTCGTTGGAGAAATCGTTGAGTCGATATGGATTTTCTTTTGAAGATATTACCGATGTGGTATTGTCACATTTGCATTTTGACCATTGTGGCGGAAGTGTGAAAAAAGATAAACAAACAGGCGAATTATCCATTGCATTTCCAAATGCTAATTATTGGACCACTAAAGCTCAATGGGAATGGGCAGTAAACCCCAACGATAGAGAAAAAGCTTCTTTTTTGAAAGAAAATATTTTACCTATTCAAGAATCGGGGCATTTACGATTTATCGATGCATCGACCAATGATTATTTGCATATGGATTTACGCGTCTTTAACGGGCATACCGCAGGGCAGATTATTCCGATTATTCCCTTTGAGGGAAAAAAACTTGTTTTTATGGCCGATTTATTGCCTTCTACCGTACACATTCCTATTCCTTGGGTGATGAGTTATGATACAAGACCGTTGCTGACGCTTGAAGAGAAGAAGCCGTTTTTGGAAGAGGCTTGTGAGAATGATTATATATTATTTTTTGAACATGATATTTACAATGAATGTTGTTCTTTGCAAATGACACCGAAAGGGGTTCGGGTAAAAGAGACATTCACATTAGAAGAATTTACTAAAATAAAAGTGTTATGAGAAAAATCACAGTATTATTATTTGTAAGTCTGTTTGCTTCATCAATGGTGCAAGCACAAGACCATCCGGTAGCTGATAAACATGGAAACATGAAAGTGGAAATTCAGCAAGAACCGCATTATCCGAAAGGAGAACAGGCATTATACCAGTATGTTTACGGACATCTTAAATATCCCGATTTGCCGGCAGGAACACAATTGAAAGGACAAATTATTTTATCGTTTGATGTATTGCCGGATAGCTCATTGGTAAATTTTGTAACGATGCAGTCTTTGGATAAAGGTATTGACAAGACTGTGATTGAGATTCTGAAAGGTCTCAAATTTGCACCGTCTATTCAAAACGGTATTCCGGTGAAAATGAATATGATGTTGGCATTTCCAATAACGAAACATTATTTCGGCGACGAAAAAAAATAA
>CAZSHT010000261.1:0-1803 GCA_964606715.1 uncultured Bacteroidales bacterium | reverse complement strand
AAAAAAATAAAAACAAATGCTAATAAACTTATCAAATCATCCGGTTAGAGCATGGAAAGCAGTTCAAAAAAAATCTGCTATGGAAGAATATGGTAAAATAATAGATATAGAATTTCCTGAGATTAATCCTAATTGGAGCAC
Organism: uncultured Bacteroidales bacterium; assembly: GCA_964606715.1. Lineage (GTDB taxonomy): Bacteria > Bacteroidota > Bacteroidia > Bacteroidales > JALTDM01 > CAZSHT01. Next base: position 1,662 of record CAZSHT010000261.1, on the reverse strand, counting down.
AAATGAAATAATAAAACTATCAGAAAAATATTATGATATAGTAAGCCAAAAACTAAAAGACAATTTTATTGAACACGAAAAAAACGCAGTACATATTATGGGCGAACTTGTTTTCGTATTCCATCTTGTAAATAAACTGAAAAACGCCGGTATTACCTGTGTTGCTTCTACAAGTAAACGCCTTGTAGAAGAAAGAGATGAAAAAAAAATAGTACAATTTGAATTTGTAAAATTTAGAGAATATTGATAATATGAATTACAATGATTATTTCGATTTTGAATTAAATTCACAGCAAAAAGAAGCCTTTTCTGCCATTGTAGATTTTGTCGGAAGCAACGACCCTGTTTTTATCCTCAAAGGAAGTGCAGGCACCGGAAAGACTACCTTGCTAAAAGGTCTATACAAATATCTGGAAGAAAACCAATTTTTGCCAAAATTAATGGCAACAACCGGCAGGGCAGCAAAAGTAATGCAAACAAAAACACAAAAAACGGCAACAACCATTCATAGCTCTATATACACGATGGTGAGGATAACCATTGGGGAAAAAAATACCGAAAACAACGATACCGAACTCAAATTTGTGATAAAACAAAATACCGAACCTTGGAACACCATCTTCATCATCGATGAAGCATCTATGATTTCCGACCGCTACTCTGCCGGCGACAGTGAATTGGCATTCGGTTCGGGACATTTGTTGCAAGACATTTTTACATATTGCAAGGGCTACAAAATAATATTTGTTGGCGACCAAGCACAGTTGCCTCCGGTAAAAACAGCATTTTCGGCAGCACTAAACAAAAACTACATCACCGAAAAATACGGTTTAAGATGCCGGGAATATTCTCTTACAAAAGTGGAACGCCACAAAAAAAACAGTGGCATCATTGCAAATGCCGAAATCTTGAAAAATAATATCACAAATAAAACCTTCAAAAAACTAAAAATACATTATGCCGGATACAACGATATCATAGCTCTGGACAATAATTACACCCTTATTTCACAATATCTTAAACAATTAAAATCCGATGCAGCACAAGAAGACAACATATTCATCTCATTGAGCAACAAAGTAGTCAATGAAGTAAATTCCATCGTCCGGAAAAATAAATATCCGCAAGAAAGCAAAATATTGGTCCCCGGAGAAAAACTAATGGTTGCGGTCAACAATTACAAATTCAAACTCTTGAATGGCGACCTTATCACCTTTAAACGATTTACAGGTTGGGAAAAATTCCACAAATACACCGGGTTGACATTTACGGAAATAGAATTTGAATATTTGTCGAAAACCTATACCGCCTTGATGATAAAAGATTTCTTGTTGGCAGAAAAACCCTATTTGTCTCAAAGACAAGTGAAAGCATTACTGGTAAACTTTATGATTCGGGCCAAATACAAACTCTCTAGTTTCTCAACTACCGACTCCAAATTCTTGGACCTTTTCAATTCCGACCCCTATCTGAATGCATTGAAACTCAGATATGCCTATGCTGTTACTTGTCATAAAGCACAAGGTGGCGAATGGAACAATGTTTTTCTTAACATTGAATCTTATTTGCATAAAATGGATAAAGAAAATGCATTCCGGTGGCTTTATACTGCCGTTACCAGAGCTGTTGAGAAATTATATATTGCCGAAAATTTTTAAATAT
>CAZSHT010000260.1:0-1825 GCA_964606715.1 uncultured Bacteroidales bacterium | reverse complement strand
TTATGAAAACCTATTTATTTTATCAATCTTTCCATCGTTTTAAAAAATTGCGGATACGATTTCGAAACAGATTCATAGCCATCTAAACGAAGTCCCTTCTTGATAAATAATCCTGTTATTGCCAATGCCATTGCTATACGATGGTCACCGTGAGCATCAACCAATATCCCTCCGTTGAGTGCGGTTGGTTCAATCACCATAGTGTCGGCTTGTATGGAAATATCGGCTCCCAATCGGCGAAATTCCGTTTGCAACACTTCGGCTCTGTTGCTTTCTTTATTCAATAGGCGATGAACACCTCGTATTTTAGAAACGCCATCAGCCCACAATGCCAACACCACCAAAGGCGGAAATAAATCGGGGTAATGTGTCGCATCAAATTCAAAACCACGAATAATACTTTTTTTTATTGTCAATGTGCAAGCATTTTTTTCTATGACAACACCGGCTTGTTGCAACACTTCCAATATTACCGCATCGGTATGTTTTGGGGCACAAGCCAAATCGTTGAAATGTAAATCACCACCGATAGCCGCAGCAACTAACCAAAAAGCCACACCGCTCCAATCGGGCTGTGCTTCTAAAAATAACGGGTTTGAAAATTGTATGCCGGCAAGCTCTACCTGATAAGTTCGTTGAATTTCATTTACAGACTCCTTTACTCGATAGCCAAATTGTTTCAATACCGCCAAAGTCATTTCGACATACGAAATACTGACCAGATTCTTCACCACAAGCTCTGTCTGTGCCGGCAAAAACGGTAACACCAACAAAACTCCTGATACAATCTGCGAAGTCCCGGAAGCATCTATTTCTATTCTTGTTGTCGTTATTGTTCCCGAAACATTCAACGGCAAATGGTTGTTGCGACTTTCCACTTTCATGCCCAATCTTGACAATAAATCAACGGTTGTTTCAAATTGACGGTTCAATACAGAATCCCGCCCCAAAATCACCACTTTTTCATTTGCCAATAGCGACAAAACAGAAGCTATTCGCACACATAAGCCCGATTCACCACAATGGTAGTTGCCCCCTTTCAATTTCCCACATGTACCTTCTACGGTTACGCCATTGCCTTGTCTGCTAATTTTGGCTCCCATTGTTTCGATAACTCGCAATACGGCAACTACATCATCGGCATCGAAAACACCTTGTATTGTCGTTCTGCCAGATGATAGAGCTGCCAAAAACAAAACCCGTATCAGATAACTCTTCGATGATGGCGTTGCAATGTTTTGTTCTTGAAACGAAGAACAATATGATATCGAATAATAAGTATTTTTCATTTCATCTTAAAAATACAATTTTTCGCGATAGCGGTTGTCAAAAAACTGTAAATTTACTTTCTCAAAAAAAACAGAGACCATGAAATACCAACGATTTATTTTTCTGACAATGTTAACTTTTCTTCTCTTGTCGTGCCAACATAATCCTCGCGGGACTTATAAATACTACGACAACGGTGCGATTAAATCATGGGAACATATCTATCCACAAGGCAGTGACTTTGCTCTGAAAAAGATAGAGTTTTATCCCAATGGGAAGAAAAAGTCGGAAGGTAATTTTAATGTCATTCACAATCGTGAAGGTCGATGGAAATTTTGGTATGACAACGGCAATATTTGGGTTATCGGTAATTTTAAAAATGGTTTGTCGGAAGGTAAAGCCGAAATATTCAGCAGTAACGGAAAACACAACTACACCGCTCATTACAAACGCGGAAAGCCCGACGGACTATGGTTTTTCTATGATACTCTCAACAATCCTATAAAAAAAGTATGGTTCAAGAGCGGTAAAAAAATTCGTGAAGAAGAAATATAAA
>CAZSHT010000259.1:0-1844 GCA_964606715.1 uncultured Bacteroidales bacterium | reverse complement strand
CGTTGAATATGTGGATTGTAGCGGATAATATTCGTAAAGGAGCAGCCACCAATGCGGTGCAAATAGCCCACTATTTATTGCAAAAGAAATTAGTTAATTAAACGCTGATGCGAAAAATATTTTTTATAGGATTTGTCTTTTTACAGTATGCATTGTTGGCACAGGTTTCACCGACACTGGTTGAAAAGGCAAATGCTTATCTTCCTCAATCGCCCGATAGTGCATTGGATATTTTGAAGCCATTGGCTAGAAAGATGAAAAAAATAGATTGGGATAATATCGATAAGATACGATATTACCAGGCGTTAGGAGATGCTTACTATTATTCTTCCAAAATAAAGAAAGCCGTGAAGATGTATGAAAAAAGTTTAGGGCTTCTGCAAAAATCGGCCACTGCCAAAACAATGATTAAGGGATATTACAACTTAGCTACTCTGATGTATGAGCAAAATCAATATAGAAAAGCGATAGTGTATTATAAATACAGTTTGGAATATGCTATAAAAATTAATGATTTGAATTATATGTCGCAGATATACAATGCTTTATCGGTGAATTATGAGGAGTTGTCATCATATAAAAAGGCATTAGATTATCATAAGCGATTTATTCAGACACAGAATAATTTATTGAATATAGAAACGACCAAGAAAATAACTTTTTTGAAAGAGAAATACAAAAAGGTAAAACGGGAAAAAGAAAAAAAAGAGGTCGAACTCAAAAAGACAACCAAAGAATTGGTGGTTACAAAAAAAGACAACGAGGAGTTGGCCGAAGATACACTTTATAAGAGTTTGCGTATCAATAGTTTGTCGTTGCAGAAACGCTTGCAGGAGTTGGAGGTGTTGAAAAAAGAAGCGGAAAATAAAGCCCAACGGGAATATATTCAATACCAGCATACCATTATTATTTATATCATTATCATCATCATTGTTATTCTTTTGGCAGGGGTGTTTTTGCTTATTTTGTATCGAAAAAATAAGAAAGCGTATCGTATTATTGCTCAGCAGAACAAGAACATAACAGAGAGTATCACTTATGCCAAAACGATTCAAGATGGAGTGTTGCCTTGGCCGGAAACCATTCGGAAATCTATCGAAGAGTTTTTTGTGTTTTACAAACCGCGAGATATTGTAAGTGGTGATTTTTATTGGGTACAACCCATAGATGATGATAAAGTGTATGTAGCTGTTGCCGATTGTACGGGACACGGAGTGCCGGGAGCTTTGATGAGTATGTTGGGGGTCGCTTTTTTGTCGGATATTGTCAATCGTTCCGATCGATTGTTGGCAACCAATGAGGTGTTGGCAACATTGCGAAGTTATATCAAATTGGCATTGAAAGACAAGCAAGACGGAATGGATATGGCTTTGATTTTATATGACAAAAAAACACGAATACTGGAATATTCAGGAGCTAACCGACCATTATTGCTTTATAGAAAAGAAGAAAAAGGATATAAATTGTATGAATATAAGCCTACGCCGTTACCTGTGGGGCGACATCCACGAGATATGCGTCCATATAAAAGCAAGAAAATAGAATTGCAAGAAGGTGATGTTATTTATTTATTCTCAGATGGTTTCGTCGACCAAATGGGGGGTCCCGAAGGTGACAAGTATATGAAAAAACGCTTGAAAGAATTGCTAATGGAGTTGCAAACTATTCCAATCGAACAGCATTATTCTGTTTTGGAAAGGGAATTGCAACAATGGATGTATACTGAAGAAAAAGAATACAAGCAAATAGATGATGTTTTGGTGTTTGGAATGAAAATATCTTAAAATTAAAAACAATGGTTTTTCGATTTACAATTTGGTTTATATTTATTATTGGAGGTGCGG
>CAZSHT010000258.1:0-1879 GCA_964606715.1 uncultured Bacteroidales bacterium | reverse complement strand
ATCCCAAAAAAACAGATGCGACAACAGGATTTATTGGCGAAACAGGATTCTATGGCACCTCTCCGGGTGTTGTAAATCTAGGGATTACTTGTGTGAAATCAGTAAAGATTACAACTGATTTTCAGTTACCGATGACTGTCTCTTTTATTACGAATCCGCAAGCGGAAAAAGTGTATTTGATCTTTGGCATTTCTTTTTAAATTAATTTATAAACTTAAATTTTAAAACTATGTTTGATACAGGAACAACGGCTTTTATGATTTTATCGACAAGCCTCGTCATGTTAATGACACCGGGACTCGCCTTTTTTTATGGCGGATTAGCAAGTAAACGAAACATTCTGGGTATTATGATGCAGACTTTTGCCTCACTCGGCATTAGTACTGTATTGTGGATTGCCTTTGGATATTCATTATGTTTTAGTGGCGGTGAAGGTGGAATTATCGGTGATTTTCATATGGCTTTTTTAAATGGAGTTCCGTTTAATGATGCTTTTTCAGGAGCCGACGGACAATATCCGACATTTATTTTTATTGCGTATCAGATGATGTTTGCTATTATCACTCCTGCTCTGATTACCGGAGCTTTTGTAAATCGTATTACTTTTAAAGCTTATTTATGGTTCTTAATTGTTTGGCAAATTTTTGTATATTATCCATTTGTTCATATGGTTTGGGGAGGAGGAATCCTTTCACAATGGGGTGTCGAAGATTTTGCCGGAGGCTTGGTTGTCCATGTTATAGCAGGATTTGCTGCATTAGCATCTGTTTTTTATGTAGGAAAACGACAAGATCGTCAATCACCACCCAATAGTATTCCTCTAGTAGCTATTGGAACAGGATTGTTGTGGTTTGGTTGGTATGGTTTCAATGCCGGAAGTGAATTGAAAGTTGATGATATTACAACATTAGCATTTTTGAATACAGATGTCGCTGCATCGTTTGCTGCTGTTACTTGGTTGATAATTGAGTGGGTACATGTTGGGAAACCAAAATTTGTAGGATTGTTGACAGGTTCTGTTGCAGGATTGGCAACGATTACTCCGGCTGCAGGATTTGTGCCTTTATGGGCTGCTATTATTATTGGAATCTCAGCATCTATAGTTGCCTATTCTGCCGTTAGCTTGAAAAATAAACTTGGTTGGGACGATGCTTTAGATGTTTGGGGCGTTCACGGTATGGGAGGTCTTACAGGAATGATATTATTAGGCGTTTTCGCCACCTCTTCTATAAATGGAACAGGAGGTTTAATAGAAGGAAACTTTGGTTTCTTTGCCAAAGAAGTTATTTCAGTTGTAATAGGAGCTGTTTATGCTTTTGGATTCACCTACTTGATGTTAGCGTTAATCAATAAAATTACGCCCGTTAAGGTGCCTGAAGCAGAGGAAAACGAAGGGCTTGATTTGGCTATTCATGGAGAAAAAGCATACGACGAAGGAGCCCTATAGATTAAACAATTAAAAAAGTTCTTAACAGCAAGTGCCCTGAATATTCAGGGCACTTGCTGTTTTTTATTATTCTTTGAGAAATAAGGCAACCTTTAACAAATAAAGCACATCTAAATAAACACAAACAATCGTTATATGAAAAAAAAAGATATAATGATGATGTGTTCAAAAAAAATAATTACTTTTGTTTGTTGATAAATAAAATGAAATGAAATTACGAATATTAGCCATTGTTTTAGCCTTGTCTTTTATTTCTCAAGTGAGTTACGGACAATTGTGGAAACGATATCGCTATGAAGCTATAATTATTACCGGAGCATCATGGGCACTTACCGACTTGGGAGGAGCTAATGCAATAGGAACACATTATTTCAAAGATCTTGATATCCAAACAACACGACCCATTATAGGTTTAGGAATGCGTTATAAAAT
>CAZSHT010000257.1:0-1889 GCA_964606715.1 uncultured Bacteroidales bacterium | reverse complement strand
TGTTTGTAAAAACAGGAACACCATATCAGTATTGGTTAGGGAAATCATTTATCTTATTGGCAAAAGTTTATGCCGATAAGGAAAATTATACGCAAGCAAGAGCTACATTGGAAAGTATTATTCAACATTACAAAATAGAAGATGACGGTATCAAAGAAGAGGCTCAAACTGAAATGAAAATGTTAGATGAAGCAATCAAAGCAAAAGAAAATAAAGACAAACAAACCGAAGAAAATATAAATATCGATTATTCAACAAAAACAGATTCGTTGTTGTTCAAACAAGATAGTACTGTTATTGATACGATAAAAATAGAAAACCATGAGTAAAATCGTTTTATATAAATTGCTACCGGTAATCGTTTTCTTTTTTATAGGAAAAGTCCTATTGGCAAATTCTGTTCAGGCAGATACCAATAAGCTAGATGATGTTACGATTGTTAAAGATTATACGCCCACCATCTCAGACGCACAAAAAATAAGTTTACCACCAACAGTTGTTGAAGATACTTTTTCGGTGAAACAACCATCGTTTAAATATTATTTTATTCAGAAACCTGTTTTTGTTCCATTTTCGGTGCAACCTATAGAACCGGCCAAAATGTTGGGCGAACCGTTGACGCGTTATTATCATCATTATGTGAAAATGGGATTTGGTACCGCCGTTACACCAATGTTTGATTATTGGTATAACAGCTTGAGGTCGAAGAATTTGCAGTATGGTATTCATGTCGGTCATTATTCATTTAATAAGAAATTGAAGTTGAATAATGCGAATAAAATTTCTGCCGGATATTCGAATAATGAAGTGCAATTTTATGGAAAGAAATTGCTGAGAAATAGAACGCTTGGAGGTAACATAAATTTTGATAGAAAAGGATTACATTATTATGGGATTAATCCGAATATAGATACAATTCCCGAAGCCTCTGTTTTATTTCATCGTTATATGCGAATGGGCATGGAACTTTACAGCCAATCACATTATCTCAATGGTGAGCATCTTAATCATAATGTCCATTTACATTATAATTATTTTCAAGGGAATGACAACACTTTTGAGAATGCACTTGCATTGAATACCCGTTGGAGTATGAAAAAGAATGGTGAAACCTATGGTGCCGACATTAATGGAGAATATTACAACCAAAATATTGCTGATTTGGATACGGCAAACAACCGTTTAATAACAATTGCACCATGGATTTTAAAAATAGGCAATACATGGCGTATACGAGCAGGATTGAAAGCGGTGAATAGTCAAGAACAAGATTCATCATTATGGTATTTCTATCCAAATGTTATTTTACAATACAATATTATTGAGAATTTAATGATTCCTTATGTTGGTTTTGATGGTGATATGAAAACAAATCAATTGTCCGCTTTGTCAAAAGAAAATCTATTTATTAATCCAAGGATATTGGTGCGAAACGAAAATAATTTCTTAAAGCTCTATGGTGGATTTAAAGGAGCATTTACAAAATCATTGTTTTATGATGTACGCATTACCTATTCCTTGATAGACAATGCACATTTTTTTGTAACCGATACTTCATTGGATTTGCAAAACCAATTTGCCGTAGTGTATGATAATGTGGAATTGTTTAATATTCATGCCGAATTAGCTTTCAAAACGACCAAGAAATGGTATTTGTTGTTGCGTTCGGAATACAATAAATACACGATGAATACACAATTGTATCCATGGCAAAAACCGGAATTATTGGTGAGTGGCTTAGTGCGTTATAATTTGCGAGATAAAATTTATATAGGAACCAATGTCTTTTATATGGATAAGCGATATGCAATGTCGTACGATAATAAACAAAATATAATGGCTGTAGAAATGTCACCGATTTGGGATGTGAATATAAACTTAGAATATCG
>CAZSHT010000256.1:0-1902 GCA_964606715.1 uncultured Bacteroidales bacterium | reverse complement strand
AAAAGATGATAACCTAATACAAAACCAACCTTGACGCAAGAGATTTTTCGGGCTAAAGCCCTCAAAATGACAGCTTTTATGGTAAATAGAAGCACTTGTAGAAAAAATATTGTTGGATTTTATGTTTGGTTTTGTATAATATCGTTAAAAATACATGACCTTGATTCAATAAAATTTTTTGTTTTGGTCCTTTATGAGTTCTGAAAGCTTCAACTAATTGGTAATAGAAATAATTTTTATTAGAGTTATGATCGGTTTTTCTAACTTTTCTGATAAACATAGATATATAATATCATAGATGCGAGGTCAAGTCAAGGATAAATATACATATCTAACACTACATTGAGATTCGGATTTTCATATTTAATTATTTCAATATGTTACAAATGCAAATCTGCAAAATTTCCTCGTTTTCTTATATTTTTTGACAAACTTGGGGTAATATTTTCACTTATTTATGATACTTCATCGTCTGACACTCCTGTGATAACAATTGTGTTCGCTCCTGAATCACCCGTCAGATACATCCGCAATGCATATAGCAGATCCGGTGTATTGCGGAACATTTCAGGCTTTTCAATTTGAAGACTAATTCGGGATTTCAGTTCAATTTTTTTCTTGACTACTGTTTTTGTGATTTTATCCACCAATGCTACATACTTTTCAGTCAATTCCTGGTTGGGAGACAGAATCATTTTGAATTTTTTGTCCTCAATCCCTCGGCTTCTCAGGATTGCAAGAATGAGTTCCAAATGCTTGCAAAGTGTGTTGGCTTGGTAGCCTCTTTCCTTCTTTTGAGCCTCTGTTTTTGTAAGCCCATTTTCAAGATGGAATTGAAGCCGGTGCTCTGGAATGTTAGAAGTCAATAGTTGTATATCAAACTGAATGCACCTGAACAAATCATTAGATAACTTTCTTAATTTCGTTTCCGATAGATTGAAAACAAGTGCTTCTGATCGCCAAAGGGCTATCGACAGAACCACCATGGTAATGGATTTGGTTAGTCCCTCATTATCAATGGGGTCGATAACATTCTCTAACAGCTCTTGTTGATATGGCAGTTCGGCATTACCGATGGCAAATGCAATATTCTTGTGGTACCTCCGCAAAAGTTTTTTATCCTGCACGGTATCAAGGAGCCGGGTGCTGACAATTTCAGGAGCATCTTTGTGAAGACAGCATAAAAAGAAGAAAAGCTCTTCTTTTAGAGAATCCGGCATGTCGTCAGACTCAATTATCATAAGCGCGTTTTGAATCCCCTCGAATACCGCATTTCTAAAATGTTCCGGCACATTCGGCTCAGAAAGAGAGTGTCCATGATTCCAGATGGTTAATGTTGGAAAACGAAGGCTTTTCCTAAAATGTTCAACCGTTCTTTCAGAAATGGATTTGCCTAATGTAATGTTACGAGCAATATAGCCATCTCGTTCTCGTTGTTTTTCAAGGTCAAATGAAATTTCTTCAGCCTCAGGATCAAATTTTTCAAAATTGCTTTCGTGAAAGAAAATATCACCTATATTGCTTTGATATATAGTGAATTGTTTGCCATTTTTGTCTTCTCTCCAGGTTAAAAGCATATTTTTCATATGATTACGCCCATTTTCTGAAACATTCACGCTATTTGCATTTAAGTCGAATATTGACGAAAATAGTTGGCCATACAAAGTATTATTTTCTTTTTTTTCAATGATAAAATCGCTAATTTTCTTGATCTTCTCCAAATCTTTGCTAACCCATTCCAAAAGATCAGAGAAACCCTTGCCATCTTTTTTAGGAAACTTCTGAAAATCAGCCCATGTTTTCCGAGTCGGAAAAGCCGGAACCGGCAAGTTTTCAAGATCAACAGTCTCACTCTCCGACGCAGAGCGCCATTCAACCCGAATAGATTTGAATCCCGCTTCC
>CAZSHT010000255.1:0-1926 GCA_964606715.1 uncultured Bacteroidales bacterium | reverse complement strand
GTGTCTTTTGATTCTTTTATTTTTAAAATTTGGCTGAATCGGCTATTTAAGAAATAAATCTGTAGATTGAAAGACCATCGTTGCATGTCATTATAAAAATCATACAAATATGGATTGTTCTCAACATCTTCAAATTGAGGTGTCCATTTGTAATGTTTAGCGAGTAGATTGGTGATGGTTGTTTTTCCGGAACCTATATTTCCTGCAACGGCAATGTGCATAAGTCAATAATTTAAGCGAATTTAGTCATTGATTACTGTAAACAAAAATAATAAAACTATTTGCATGAGATTGTATTGTTAGCAGAATTTTATTTTTTTCCATGAAAATGAAAAACTTTCTACAATGAATGGCGTATTAAAATATCTAATTTCTTATCTTTCGAAAAAAAAGAATTATGCGATTTATTTTCTTAGCTTTAGTATTGACAGGTATGGTTTCATGTCAGGTGAAAGACTTCGGGAAACTTCCTGATGATGTGCAGGTTGCATTGGATTCAGCAAAGGATAATCAAGCGGAATTGATGAAAGTAATCACACATTATTCCGAGAAAGAAACCGATTCGTTAAAATTGAAAGCAGCTTATTTTTTGATTGCCAATATGCCGGAACATTCCTATGTGAAAGCAAAATTGGTCGATACGGCAAAACATTTGGTGAAATTTAATGTGTTGGATTATCCCGATTACAAAACAATGGTAAAAGCATGGGATTCTGTAGAATCGACAATAGGCTCCATAGATTATGTGCGTGATACCGTTATTTATGATATTAACACTATAAAATCCGATTATTTGATAAAGAATATCGATTTGGCATTTCAAGCATGGAATTATCCGTGGGCAAAATTCTTGTCGTTCGATGAGTTTTGTGAATATGTGTTGCCTTATCGCGGGAGTAATGAGCCGATAGAGGATTGGCGAGAGTCATTGATGAAAAAGTATCATTATCTTATTGATTCAATGAAAGATACAACAAATCCGATAGAGATGGCAAGTTTGATAAATAATGAAATAAAATCGTGGTATAAATTTGATGCACGATTCTATCGTCACCCGACCGATCTGGGTTTTGATGAGATGTTGCATTATAAAATGGGACGGTGTGAGGATATGACAAATTTAGCAATTTATGCAATGCGTTCAATGGGTGTTCCCGTAATGAGTGATTATGTGCCGTATTGGCCCAATACAGGCAATAATCATGCGTGGAATGCAACACTTACAAAAGACCATAAAGTTGTTATTTTTATGGGCGGGTTAGATAATCCCGGCGAATATAAATTGAATAATAAAAAAGCTAAAGTTTATCGAAAAACTTATGCCCATCAAAAAGATGCACTGGTGCATTTGGCTCCGGAATACGAAGCGTTGCCACCATGGTTGGGCTATGATGCCTATATTGATGTAACTGCCGATTATGTGCCGGTGAGAGATGTTGTTGTGAATCTAACAGAAACTCAACCCGACAGTGTGCATTTTGCTTATTTGGCGGTTTTTAATTCGGGCGAATGGAAAGCGATTCATTGGGGACAGATAGATTCTGTAAAACGACAAGCAACTTTTACGGATATGGGACTGGATATAGTTTATATGCCGGCATATTACAAGAAAAAAGACTTACTTCCGGCAGCGTATCCGTTTATTTTGGATTCTTTAGGACAACAACACCTTTTAAAACCTGATACGACATTAAAAATAACATTGACATCCTATTCTACAACGGCGAGAACCATAGTGAAAACAACCGATGGAATTAAAGAAAGTAATTTTGAAGCAGGGAAAATGTATTCATTGTTTTATTGGGATGGAGAATGGAAAAAAATAGGTGAGGAAATAGCAAAAAATACCACTCCGTTGGTTTTTGAAAATGTTCCTTCGGGGGCATTGTATTGGCTGACAGTAGAAGATTCGAATAAAGAAGAGCG
>CAZSHT010000254.1:0-1951 GCA_964606715.1 uncultured Bacteroidales bacterium | reverse complement strand
CATAGAACTTAAATCATGGGTGTTGATGATGGTGGTCATGTTGAATTCATAGGTTAGTTCTTGTATCAGCTCATCAATTATTTGGGCTGTCTTAGGATCAAGTCCGGAGTTAGGTTCATCGCAGAATAAATATTTTGGATTGAGGGCAATGGCTCTGGCAATAGCTGCCCGTTTTTGCATGCCTCCACTGATTTCGGCAGGATATTTATCGAGGGCATGGCTCAGTCCTACTTTGTCCAAACAGAATTTGGCACGATCGATTTGTTCGGTGCGTGACATCTCATTGGCAAAGACTTCCAGCGGAAACAATACATTTTCCAATATGGTGGACGAATCGAACAATGCACTGCCTTGAAATACCATTCCTATTTCTTTGCGAATGGCTTTTCGTTCTTTTTCGGACATTGTGGTGAAATTACGACCGTCGAAAAAAATGTTACCGGTATCGGGTTCCAAAAGTCCTACAACGGTTTTCAGCAAAACAGTTTTCCCCGAACCGCTCTGACCGATGATAAGGTTGAGTTTACCTTTCTCAAAAACAGTAGATACTTCGTTGAGAATGGTTTTTCCGTCGAATGATTTGGTAATGTTTTCGACCTGTATCATGTGAGTAATATTTGAGTGAGCAAGAGATTAAAAACGAGTATCAAAATGCTGGAATAAACGACGGCACGAGTGCTGGAACGCCCTACTTCGATAGCACCGCCATCGGTGTAGTATCCGAAATATGATGATACGGTAACGATGATAAAACCGAAAAATAATGACTTGATGAGCGAATAGGTGATATAGAACGGCACGAAAGCATAGTGTAATCCGTAGAGGAAATCGGTTGTTGAAATGGGCGACATAAATTTGGCAGCCAAAAATCCACCGAAAATACCAAAGAACATGCTGATACTGACCAAGATAGGAATAGAAAAGACAAATGCCAGTGTCTTTGGCAGGATTAAAAACGAAGCGGAATTGATACCCATAATCTCATAAGCATCAATTTGTTCGGTTACACGCATAGTGCCTATCTCAGAGGCAATATTGGAGCCTACTTTTCCGGCTAAGATTAATCCGATAACCGTAGATGAAAATTCCAAAAACATAGAGTCACGCGTGGTGAGACCTACCAAATACAGCGGAATGAACGGATTGCTAATGTTGTAGGCAGCTTGAATAGTAATAACCGTTCCCATGAAAATGGAGATGATCACGACAATGCCCAGCGAACCGATACCCAATTTGTATATCTCTTCAAAGAAATTTCGAAAAAAAATACGCCATTTTTCAGGTCGCGAAAAAACACGATTGAGAAAGGAAAGATATTTGCCTAAATGAAAGAAAAATTGTTTCATATTTGCTACGCAGAAAGTGCTACGATGAAGTTTAAAACCAACACAAAGATAAACGATAAACAACAATATGCTATTGTATTGGAAGAATATTTGCCGAAAGTTTCGGTTGACTATGTTTTAGATTATTTTGAAAAATATCCGTTTTCTCTTGTTTTTACGAATCCGAGAGCTACAAAAAAAGGAACATTTTCGGTAGAGAGAAAAAATTTTTATAAAATAACGGTGAATGCCGGTATGAGTAAGGACGAAACACTGTTGGTTTTTTTGCATGAATTGGCTCATCTGATTACGCATGTTATTTATAAACGGGTAAAACCTCATGGTCAAGAATGGAAAATGGTTTATAGAAGTTTGTTGCAAGAGGCTTGTGATAAACATTTCTTCGGTAGTGATTTATGTGCGGTTATCAAAGAATGTTATTTTGGCAAAAAACAAAATAATATAGCAACAGAATGTGTTGAGTTGCAATTGTATTTTAATCCCAAAAAAGGAGAGTTGTTGAGAGACCTTTTACCTCAAACAAAATTTTGTTTGAAACACCGTCCGAAAAAATGTTTTGTGTTGGAACAACATCGCCGTACAAAGTCTTTATGTAAAGATTTGAA
>CAZSHT010000253.1:0-1981 GCA_964606715.1 uncultured Bacteroidales bacterium | reverse complement strand
TATCCATTTTATTTTTCGGCAATATACAATCCGTTATTGGTGGTTAGTTCAATCTTTTTCACGGTTGTAAACAACGGTTTTATTTCTTCGCAAAAATGTTGTTTGAAATGGTTGTAGTCGCTGCGTTCCATAAACTCCAAGAACCGCACAAACCATTGGGTATGCCCGGCAAAATCATGAACGGCGACATAGTGTTTCGACACGCGTTTCATCTCTGCCATAAACTGTGTCCTTATGGGTTCTGTTACGCCATGCAACACAAACGATGCCGTTACAATGTCGAATGTGTTGTCGTGAAACTGCGACAAATTACCGGCACTTGCTTCCACGAAAGTCAATTCGGGGTGTTTTTTCTTGGCTTCTTTCAGCATCTTCGGCGATTTATCGACACCGGTTACCGAAGCCCCGAACGATGCCAATAAAGCCCCCCATGCCCCTGTTCCCGTTCCCACATCCAATACGGTTTTGTTTTGTAGCGGTATGATTTTGTTCAGATGCTCTCCGGCTTCTTTGAAATTATCGTCCAACAACGCATCTATCAAGCTATAAAGCGGTGCTATCAAGTTGAAAATAAACAAACTCCGTTTTTCTTCGTCGCCGGAAAAATAATGCAGTATCGACATCAATATATTCTTTCGTTAAACGCTATGCCATATTCTTTCAGTTCTTTCAAAATGGGCTCATAGATGTTTTTGGTAACGGGAATTGTTACCCCTTGTGCTTTTATCTCCCCTGACAACAACAGCTTGACGGCGATGCCAAGCGGTGTTCCAACCGTCAGCGACATGGCTGTTTCGGTATCGGAGCCATAGACTACCAGCGACGATTTCAAGCGTTTGGTTTCGCCGTTGAGTTCATATTCAAATTGGTGTTGCATTGCCAACATATCTTTATCGCCTTCGTCGAGGGCCCATTTTTTCTCCAAAAGATGTTGCAAGACTTGCGCCGGTGTGGCATGAATCAACCCGATTTTTTTGTCTTCGAACAAGCCCAGCCATCGCAGGCGATACAAGACAGAAGAATCTTCCGGCAGGTCAAACATTTTAGAGACTTTCTCTTCGGCCGACATCGTTGCGTCATACGGCAGATATGCATTGATAAAATCGCGATAAGTCATATTTTCAAGGTTCTCTATATAATAGGTGTCATCGGTCATGCCGAGTTGCACAAAAACATTCCACGACTTACAAAACCCCGGACGACGCAAAGTGCCTCTGAAAATTGTAGGGATATCGTCGATACCGTAAATCTTACGATAACTCAACGAATCTCTGTTGGCATACCCCTCAAACTCGCCGACCTCATCGAAGAAAACGCGTTCGGTTCGCGAAAACAATTTGGTGTACGGGATATATTTATAGCGTCCGTTGCGGATAAATTGTGAAACCCCTTGCCCTGCCACAACAACATTGCGAGGGTTCCATGTAAATTTGTAATTCCACGGGTTGTTGTCATATTTAGGTGCTACCAAGCCTCCCGTAAACGATTTGAACAAAGTTATCTTACCGCCTTGCTCTTTGATATTGTCGATTATCTGCATCGCCGACATATGATCGATTCCCGGATCGACCCCCAATTCCATCATTATGGCCACGCCTTTTTCTTTGGCTTTCTCATCAAGTTTCTTTATCTCGGGTGTAGCATACGAGGCTGTTGCCATATTTTTTCCGAGAGCGACACATGCTTCGGCTACCAAATAATGAAATCGTGCCGGCAACATAGAAATCACCATATCGGCTTTTTGCACCTCATCATAGAGTTGTTCCTGATTGTTGACATCTAAAATAAATCCTTCGGCTCGCGGATGTCCGTTTATTTTTTTATTGATAATATCCAATTCTTGGTCTCCAATACGGATGTGCCAATCGTGTGCATCGGCATTTTTCAATAAATAGCTTATCAAACTTCCTGTTGACAATCCTGCTCCTATTAATAATATTTGTTTCATTGTTATTTTTTTTTGCCAAAGTAAAAAAAATAT
>CAZSHT010000252.1:0-1997 GCA_964606715.1 uncultured Bacteroidales bacterium | reverse complement strand
TCAACCATATTGTTTATCATAATTCGGTCGATATTGAGAGTGATAATACCGGCAAAACTGGAAATTAAAGAAAATAAAGCAACACTTCGCATCTCTCGTTTCAGCCAAGGTTCTATCGGTTTAGTTGGAAGTGTGAGATGAAAATGATTCTGATGAATTAAAACACTGACTATTACAATAAGGGGAACCGATACAGCTAATACATATAAGCTTAAAAATGCATTGAACGAAATGAGATGAAACAAGACTAAGATAATAGCCAATAAAATACCTAAGCGTTGTGCAAATTCTTTTAGAAGCGTGCCTATCACCGCATTGTAAAGCACCTTGAAATAATTGTCGAAAAATAAAAAATACAGCGTTGCAAATGCCAATACAAAAACCAATGGGAAATAATGATAAAGCAATGGATTTTTCCCTACGGCAAACCACCGATAATGATAAATCAAAAAAAGCCCTCCGGCAGAGAGCACATAACCGATAGTGATAACAGCTAAACCTATTGTCATATAGCCATTATGTCCTGTTTTTTCATTTCTGAAATACGAAAACAATCGTGTCGTAACACCATGAATGCCAAGGCTTGAAATTTGAGCAACAATAAACGCATAAGACATCAATACGCCTATCAATCCTATTTCTTCGGTGGTCAGCAGTTTGGGAAACAAGATAGTGGTATATACGGCTGCTAAGAATACACCGAGATAAGTGAAAATCGTTCCTTGAATGGTTTGTCGCTGTATGTTACCCATTTACAAAAAGCCTGCTGTTAAAAATATAAAATTAATTGAAGCAAAAGTAAGCTGAAATTTGTTTTGATGTTATGTTTGTATGTAATTATTTTTAGAATATTATGACTGTTAAATCAAAACTTTCCGATGTCGGCACCAGTATTTTTGCGGTGATGTCGAAACTTGCCAACGACAATGATGCCATTAATCTTTCACAAGGATTTCCCGATTTCAATACCTATGACGACCTCATCGATTTGGTGCATTATTATATGAAACGAGGCGACAACCAATATGCTCCGATGCCGGGAGTATTCCGGTTGCGTGAAAAAATTATAAAAAAAATAGAACGACAGTATAATGCCCGCTATGATGTTGACAATGAGATAACCGTTACGGCAGGAGCTACACAAGCATTATTTACAGCTATCACAGCATTTGTAAATGAAGGCGATGAAGTTATTGTGTTCGAACCGGCATACGACAGTTATGTGCCGGCAATTACGCTCAATGGCGGGAAACCCTGTTTCATTCCGTTGAAAACGCCGGATTTTACAATTGATTGGGATGAAGTAGAAAAAAACATTACGCCTCGTACGCGGATGATTATCATCAATTCACCACACAATCCTACGGGAAGTATGTTGTCGAAAGAAGATTTCAAAGAATTGGAACGCCTTACCCGAGGCACCAACATCTTGATATTGAGCGATGAAGTGTATGAACATATCGTATTTGACGGAAACAAACATACAAGTATCAGTTTCTTTCCGAAATTGAAAGAACGCAGTTTGGTGGTTTCTTCTTTTGGAAAGACTTACCATACTACCGGATGGAAATTGGGTTATTGTGTGGCTCCCAAAAAGCTAATGCAAGAATTTCGAAAAATACACCAGTTTATTGTGTTTGCTGTAAATACGCCGGTGCAGATGGCAGTAGCCGATTATTTGGACAAAGAAGAGAAATATTTGGAGTTGTCGGGTTTTTACCAAGCCAAACGGGATTATTTTTTGAATCATATCAAAAACAGTCGATTCAAATATGTTCCAGCCAAGGGCACTTATTTTCAGTTGCTGGATTACAGTGCTGTTGCAAAAGAAAAAGATGTGTTGTTTGCCGAACGAATGGTGAAAGAATTTCATTTGGCATCGATTCCTATTTCGGTATTCTATAACAATGCTCCCAAGCAATATTTTTTGCGGTTCTGTTTTGCCAAATCAGAAGAGACTTTGCACGCAGCAGCCGAAATCTTGAATAAGATGTAAT
>CAZSHT010000251.1:0-2005 GCA_964606715.1 uncultured Bacteroidales bacterium | reverse complement strand
TAAAAACTAAATTTTCATGACAGGAATGGGTTTATTGCAAAATAAACCCATTCGTTTTTTTTGTGTAATTTAGAGGCGATGAAAAATAAGTCACCTCATACCTACGGCATAGGATTTTATATGCTCTATGCAATTTTGTTTCCTGTTTCGGTGTTGCCGGCGTGTTGCTTGAAAGGACTGTCCGTAATGACTTATTGGTTGGTGTATTATGTGTTTGGTTATCGCAAGGCAGTGGTGTTGAGGAATTTACAAAATGCATTTCCCCGTAAAACAATGGCAGAACGACAGCAATTGGCAAAGCAATATTTCAAACATTTATCGGAGCTTATCTGGGAAACAGTTGCTTTGATGACCATTTCCGCAAAACGCCAAAAACAACGGTTGCAATTGGAACATATCGATATTGTCCGGCAATTGTATGACCAAAAGAAAATTGTTTTCATTGCATGGGGACATTACGGTAATTGGGAAGTTGTAAATATATTTCATGACTTGGTGCCGTATTTTTGCATGCCGATTTACAAACCTTTGTCGA
Source organism: uncultured Bacteroidales bacterium (assembly GCA_964606715.1). Lineage (GTDB taxonomy): Bacteria > Bacteroidota > Bacteroidia > Bacteroidales > JALTDM01 > CAZSHT01. Next base: position 1,470 of record CAZSHT010000251.1, on the reverse strand, counting down.
GTCGTAGTGTTGATGATTTGATGTATTTCATTCGTTCGCGTCATGGAGCTAAGCCTGTGAAAATGCGTGACAGCTTAAAAGAATTTTTGGCTGTATATCGAAAAAAAGAACATTTTTTGGGTGGTTTCATTACCGACCAAACACCTACGGGAAACGAAATTAATTTTTGGACTACATTTTTGAATCAAGAAACGCCTGTATTTTTGGGAATGGAAAAATTAGCAAAAAAAATGGGGGCTGCCGTTGTCTTTATGGATATGAAAAAACAAGGTTTCTTAAAATATAAATTAGTGTTTCATCTGATAGCCGAAAATGCTACGCAAACGGAACCTTATGAGATAACTTTAAAACATACAAAATTGTTGGAAGACGAAATCAACGAAGCCCCGGCTTATTGGCTTTGGTCGCACAGGCGTTGGAAACACAAACGAAAAAAAGGAGAACCGGTATGGCCAAAGTTGTAGTTGCTATTCTAAATTGGAACGGCGAAAAATTGTTACCCGAATTTTTGCCGTCGGTTATCAAAAATACACCACACGATTTGGCGGAGATTGTCGTCATTGACAATGCTTCAACCGATAAATCGATAGAAATATTATCGACATTTCCCACCGTAAAAATTGTGAAACTTGATACAAACTACGGTTTTGCCGAAGGGTACAACAGGGGCTTGAAGTTGTTGGAAACGACAGCCTCATATTTTGTTTTGCTCAATTCCGATGTAGAAGTAACGCCCCGTTGGATAGAGCCTGTGATAGAGATGATGGAGGCCGATGAATCGGTTGCGATGGCGCAGCCCAAAATATTGTCATACAAGAATAAATCTTATTTTGAATATGCCGGAGCGGCAGGCGGATTTCTCGACAAACATTATTTTCCGTTTTGTCGTGGTCGCATTTTTGATGAAGTCGAAAAAGACGAGCATCAATATGATACTGTGCGAGAGATTTTTTGGGCTTCGGGAGCTGCTTTATTTATTCGCAGGGAGGTGTTTTTTGAGTCGGGAGGCTTCGATACGGATTTCTTTGCCCACATGGAAGAGATTGATTTGGCTTGGCGTCTCAAAAACAGGGGGTATAAGGTGATGGTCAATCCACATGCGGTCGTGTATCATTTGGGAGGTGCTTCGATGGATTATATGTCACCGCGGAAGTTGTGTCTTAATTTTCGCAATAATTTTTATATGATGTATAAAAATTTGCCCTCGAAACGCTTGTGGAGTGTTATCCCAATACGGTTGTTTATGGATACGGCAGCAGCGTTTAAATTTCTGCTGAAAGGACAATTTGCTTTTTTTTGGGCGATACCAAAGGCCCATTGCGGATTTTGGTTCAATCTGTGGAAACTTCGTAAAAAACGCCGGGAAAATCTGCAAAAAACGATTTCGTGGCAACACCTCGAACGCTATCCTAAGTCGATTGTCGGAGACTATTTTATTCGAAAAAAAACAAAGTTTTCCGAACTGAAATT
>CAZSHT010000250.1:0-2026 GCA_964606715.1 uncultured Bacteroidales bacterium | reverse complement strand
TGGTGGGAAAGACAATCCTAAAAGCACTCCGTATTACAAAAGACAACGCCAATGGCTTTTGTCGTTGGATATTGATTTACAAGAAATTCCCACAAAGAACAAATACTTGAAAACATTATTTGGCATCTTCAATACCTTGAAAATACCAATGCCGACATTGATGCTTTCAGAAAAAAAATTAATGTTTAAACCGCTTTATTTTTAATCTTGTTTTTCTTTCAAGTATTTCAAAAACACTTCTGCAATCAATAAATCTTCGGGGGTTGTAATCTTAATGTTATAATCATTGCCATAAACAAGATGTAACGGCCAATCTAATTTATCGAACAATGTGGCATCATCGGTAAATGCATCTTCGTATTTCAACAAATAAGCTTCTTTTAATTTTTTCGTATCAAATACTTGTGGCGTTTGTATTTGTTTGTATTCATTACGATTTACCCATTTTGAAGTATCTTTTTCTATTTTTCGCAAAGTGTTTTTTATATCGACATACGGAATTGCCGTGCCGTGTTTTTCGGCTTCTTCGAATACGGTTTTCAGAAATTCAGGCGTTAATATTGGTCGCACAGCATCATGAACAGCCACGACACCTGTCGGTTCTATTTCTTTCAGTCCGTTTTGCACCGAAAAAAAACGGTGTTTCCCTCCATCGACAATACGGTGCGGTATGGTAAAATGATATTGCCGTATCAAAGTTTTCCAATAAGACACATAATCTTGTGGCAATACCAACACCATGTCTATGGAACTGTCGAACATATAAAACTGCTCAAGGGTATACATCAAAATAGGTTTCCCGTCTAATTCCAAAAATTGTTTCGGAACAGAACGACCCATTCGTTGCCCGGCACCTCCTGCTACAATGACAGCATGTCGTTGCATGATAATAAATTATTTATGACAACAACTTCTTTTTAAAATCATCAACCATATCTAATTTTTCCCAAGGAAACAATTCCACCTCAACATCTTTATTGCCAAAATAATTAGAATGAAAATGTTTGATAACCTTTTTCGGTTCGCGTCCCATATGACCATAAGCAGCTGTTTCGCGATAGATAGGCGTTCGTAGATTCAACCTGTTTTCGATGGCTTTGGGGCGTAAGTCATATAAGTCAACAATTGCACTTGCAATAGTTTCATCGGTCAATCCTTGCTTTGCTGTTCCATAAGTGTTGACATAGACCCCCATCGGCTTGGCAACACCTATGGCATAGGATAATTGCACTAACAACTCATCGGCCACACCGGCGGCTACCAGATTTTTGGCAATATGCCGTGCCACATACGCTGCCGAACGGTCAACCTTGGACGGATCTTTTCCCGAAAACGCACCACCACCGTGAGCTCCTTTCCCTCCATAAGTATCAACAATGATTTTCCGCCCTGTCAAACCGGTATCTCCATGCGGTCCGCCGATTACAAATTTTCCCGTAGGGTTGATATGATAAGTAATATTACTGTCGAATAATTTTCGTGTTGATTCTTGTTTTATCTGTTGTAATACTCTTGGAATCAGAATAGAAACAATGTCATTTTTTATGGTTGATTGCATTGTTGCATCATCGGCAAATTCGTCGTGTTGTGTGGAAATGACAATGGTATCTATACGAATCGGTTTATTGTTTTCGTATTCAATGGTTACTTGTGATTTGGAATCCGGTCGCAGATAGGTCATTTGCTTGCCTTCTTTGCGAATAGCTGCCAATTCTTGCAACAATAAATGCGACAATTCCAGCGACAACGGCATATAATGCTCTGTTTCGTTTGTGGCATAGCCAAACATTATTCCTTGATCGCCGGCACCTTGTTCCAATTCATTTTCCCGCTCTACACCTCTGCGAATATCTTGCGATTGTTCGTGAATTGCATTAAGCACGCCACACGAATTACCTGAAAACATATATTCATCTTTGGTATAACCTATTTCGTTGACAACCTTGCGAATAATTTCCAGTATATCAACATAAGTAGATGAACTTACTTCTCCCGCAACTACTACTTGTCCTGTGGTTACCAAAGT
>CAZSHT010000249.1:0-2036 GCA_964606715.1 uncultured Bacteroidales bacterium | reverse complement strand
TTATGACACAGAAAATTTATCTTTTAATATTTGCTCTTTTACCCTTAATGGGATTTTCGACAACCAAAATTATTGTTCGACAAGATACCGTAATCCCAACAAACATAAACGGCAATGAGAACGATACAACTTATTCGTTTTATGTGCTTGAACAGAAACCTGAATTCAAAGGCGGTATAGGAGGCTTAATGAAATGGATTGCCGAACACACAAATTATCCCAAAGAAGCAAAGAAAAAAGGCATCACAGGGAAAGTATTTGTGCAATTTGTCATCGAAAGAGACGGTTCGGTTTCGAATGTAAAGCTTGCCAGAAAAGTCAACCCGTTACTCGACGAAGAAGCTGTTCGCGTCATCAAAATGATGCCCAAATGGAAACCGGGAAAACAACGCGGAAAACCGGTACGCGTCATGTACCAAATTCCTATTAATTTTGTCCTTGACAAACAGGTACCGAAAAAATAAATATTCTATGCGTTTACTCATCACAGCCGCTACAATAGAAGAAGTGCAACCATTACTCTCGCATTTCAAAGCTACCGTATTGAAAGAACAACAAGCCTTTCGCATACAAACCGACCAACATCTGATATCGGTCGTTATCACCGGCGTAGGTATTCTTTCTACCACCTTTGCCCTCACCAAATTATTGGCTTCTGCCCGTTACAATATGTTGCTCAATGTAGGCATTTGCGGAAGCTACGAAAAAGACATAACCCTGACCGAGTTAGTGGAAATCACCAAAGATACACCCGCCGATTTAGGCATTGACGACAATGGTGTTTTTCGTTCTGCTTTTTCCGAAAATTTGATAGATGCCAATATGCCTCCATTTACCGACGGCTGGCTGGAAAACAAATCCAAAACCGAGTTTCTACCGGTAAAAGGGCTGACACTCCAAACGGTAACCGGCACCGACACAAAAGCCAATGAACTGATACAACACTACGACGCACAGGTTGAAACAATGGAAGTATCGGCAGTATTTTACACCGCTCTGCGACTGCAACAACCGTTTATGGCCATTCGCAGTGTGTCGAATTATGTGGGAAACCGTCGCAAAGAAGAATGGCTGACCGAAGAAGCTGTTCAATCGTTAAATTATTGGTTGCTCAATTATTTGTCGGAATAACCAATGGAAAAAATAAAATTAGGGTTTTCGACTTGTCCCAACGACACTTTTATTTTCGATGCGTTGGTGCATCATCGCATCGACACGCAAGGGCTTGATTTTGAAGTGACAATGGGCGACATTGAAGAACTGAACACTCTTGCTTCCCTACAAAAATTAGACATTACAAAAATCAGTTTCAATGCCTACGGACAACTCTCAAAAGATTATATCTTGTGCGACAGTGGCAGTGCTCTCGGAAAAAACAACGGACCGTTGCTCATAGCCAAAGAAAATCACACGATTGATAATTTGGTTGATACGATAATTGCCATTCCCGGCAAACAGACAACTGCCAACTTGTTGTTGTCGATTGTTTTTCCTCAACTCAAAAACAAACAGTCTTATTTGTTTTCCGACATCGAACAGGCAATTCTCAACGACAAAGTAACTGCCGGACTGATTATCCACGAAACACGGTTCACCTATATGCGTCAAGGATTGACGAAAATTGTTGATTTGGGTGACCGGTGGGAAAAGACTTGGCAAAAACCGTTGCCGTTGGGTGGCATCTGTGCCAAACGCTCATTGCCGAAAGAAGTCCTGAAAACAGTAAATCGTTTATTGCATGAAAGTGTCGCATTTGCATTTGCCAACAAAGAGGCATCTTTACCCTTTATAAAGCAATATGCTCAAACAATGAGCGAAGAAGTAATGTACAATCACATCGATTTGTATGTGAATGCCTTTACGCAAGACTTGGGAAAAACAGGAAAAGACGCGATACGCTTTCTCTACCAAAAAGCCGGCGAATATGATTTGTTGCCCCATATCACAGAACCGTTATTTGTGTCGGAACTGTAATTTGGATATATCAAATGATTGGTGTAATTTAGCCAAAAAGAAATTTATATGAGATAATATCC
>CAZSHT010000248.1:0-2047 GCA_964606715.1 uncultured Bacteroidales bacterium | reverse complement strand
GCTTTTTCCAAAGCAGAGAACGATGTCAATGCCAAAATCATTGTGTTGCGAGCCAACGGTGATGCATTCTGTGCAGGAGCCGATTTGGGCTATCTACAAACACTGCAAACCAATTCGTATGAAGAAAATTTAGCCGATTCACGAAACTTGATGGCGTTGTTTAAACAGATATATACTTTGAAAAAAATCGTCATTGCACAGGTCGAAGGACACGCCATTGCCGGTGGTGGAGGCTTGGCAAGTGTCTGTGATTTTATTTTTTCGGTTCCCGAAGCAAAATTCGGTTTCACCGAAGTGAAAATAGGATTTGTGCCGGCGATTATCAGTGTGTTTATTGTGCGAAAATTAGGCGAAGCCGTTACCAAAAAATTACTTTATACCGGTTCTTTGTTTTCGGCACAAGAGATGGCCGATTATCATTTGATAACGGAAATAGTGGATGAAAAATCAATAGCAAAGGCTGTAAATACATTTGCCGAAAAACTCTGTAAGCAAACTTCGGCACAGTCGCAAGAGCTTACAAAACAACTCATTGCCACAGTTCAAGATATGTCGTTTGAAGACGGCTTGGAATATGCGGCACAACTAAATGCTAAGGCACGAGCCAACGCAGATTGCAAAAAAGGAATCAGCAGTTTTCTGAATAAAGAAAAAATAATTTGGTAAGATTAAATTATTTACTACTTTTGTAATGAAAGACATAAAAAAGAAAACTTTTGAAAGTTAAAATAGTTGCCCTTTTTCTTATTCTCAGCATATTCTTGATGTCAGGATGCGGAACCGTCTTTTCTTCAAAAGAAAAAGAAGGCGTTATCCATTATCAATTGGAATATTTGGCAAGCAGTGACTCTATTCCGGTTATTTCTTTGTTGCCAAAAAAGATGGATATTTTCTTTAAGAACAACAATGTACATCAAAAAATACAAGGCTTTGGCGGTTTATTTTATATGGGGGGAGTGAAAAACACCAAGGATTCTACGATGGCTGCAATGCTGAAGATTATGGGCAAAAAATATTTGCATAAAGAAATGCACACACAACATGTGAAATTCGGCTATGCTTCATATCCTAAGATGGTGTTTGAGAAAACAAACGAAAAAAAGATTATCGGTGGGCTTCCTTGTTATAAGGTGCGAGTGAAATTTCCCAATCACGAAATGAAAGATTTTGACTTGTATTATACCAAAAAGATACGATTGAAAAATCCAAATTGGAATAATCCGTTTAAAGAAATTGACGGCGTATTGATGGATTATGAGATAAGTATATTCGGCATTCCTACACATGTGTCTGCCGAGAATGTGGAATTTATAAAAATAGACGACAGCGAATTTGAGTTGCCTACCGATTTTAAGGTGGTTACGCAAAAAGAAATGGAAGAAACAATCGATGAATTAATATAACCAAAAACAAATTATTGACCAATGAAACGCATTTTTATTTTAAGTTTATTAGCACTTGGTTTTTTTGCACAACCACTGTTGGCACAAAAAACTTTTTCGGGAATAGTAACCTATAAAATTTCGTATGAAGGTGGCGAGTTGACCCCTGAACAACAAGCACAGTCGCCAAACCAACAAATTTTGACTATTGCCACAGGAAAAATTAATAAAGTAAAAAGTGAAATAAAAACACCGATGGGTGGTTTTTCATTTATCACCGACTATGATGCCAATACTATTTCCGTAATGATTGATATGATGGGGCGGAAATTGGCAACAACACGGCCGGATACAGGGAAAAAAGACACCACAAAAGTAACTTATACGACTCTTGACGGTTCCAAAACCATTGCTGGCTATAAATGTAAAAAAGTACAAGCCGTTAGCGATAAAGATACTTTGATAATCTATGTTACCGACGATATTAATGTGCCAAACATTAATGAACGATTGATTATGGGTTCTTCGGGCTTTCCCGATTTAACAGGTTTGGTGATGGAATTTGCCATTCCTGCAAAAGATGATATGTCGGTAAAATATAAAGTCGAAAAGGTAGAGCCTAAAAAGACGAAGAAAAAAGATTTTCGTATTCCAAACGATTATAC
>CAZSHT010000247.1:0-2101 GCA_964606715.1 uncultured Bacteroidales bacterium | reverse complement strand
ACATTTAAAGCATTTTTGAAAGACGAAGAAACGAAAGAACCGTTGATTTTTGCAAATGTTATTGTTGAAAACACCGAAAACGGAGCATCAAGCGATACAACTGGATTTGTAGAATTAAAAAATATTTCTGATGGAAAACAAACCATCATTTTTTCTTATGTTGGTTATCGAACCAAAGAAAAGACATTTATTTTCCCTTTAAACCAAAAAACGCCTTTTATAATTTATCTCGAAAAAGCAGTAGATTTAGATGAAGTTGTGGTTTATTCTACACGGACAAACAATCGAATTAAAGAAATACCAACACGAATTGAAGTTCTTGGTAATGAGGAGGTGGTCGAAGAAACAGCCATAAATCCGGGAAATATTTCCAAACTTTTGGGCGAAACTTCGGGAATACAAGTTCAACATACTTCTGCAATATCGGGAAATGTCAGTTTTAGAATTCAAGGATTGCCCGGAAAATATACACAATTATTGCAAGACGGATTTCCTGTTTATAGCGGGTTTTCATCAGGTTTGAGTTTGTTGCAAATTCCACCGCTTGACTTACAACAAGTTGAAATAGTTAAAGGTTCGGCTTCAACACTTTATGGTGCCGATGCTATTGCGGGAATTGTAAATTTAATTACCAAAAAGCCAAGCGAGAAACCCGAATTTTCTGTTTTGCTTAATCAAACGCATAAAGGCGGAACCGATTTTAGTTCATTTTATACAGCCAAAAAAGATAAGTTTGGAGTAACAATGTTAGCAAGTATCAATACACAAAAAGCAATGGATGTTAGTGGAAATTCTTTTACGGATATTCCAAAATATGACAGAGCGGTTTTCTCGCCTAAAATATTTTACGATTTTAATAAAAACAATCATTTGTATCTCGGACTTTCATCGGTAATTGAAGATAGGATTGGCGGAGACATAAAAGCCATAAATGATGAAATAGATAGTTTGCACTTGTTTTATGAAGAGAATAAAACCAAACGATTTAATACCAATCTGAAATATGAAAACATTAATCAATCGGGTAATGTTTTTACATTTAAAGCATCATACGGAAATTTTGACCGCAAAATGAAAACAAATACTAATATCTTTTCAGGCGTTCAGAATAATATTTTTGGCGAACTATCCTACTTTATCAATTCAGAAAAACATAAATTAGTGAGCGGTATAAATTTCTATTCAGATGATTTTAGCCAATCTAACCCTGATATTTTTTCGTTAAATTATTCGTATCAAACTATTGGAGTATTTACACAAGATAATTGGAAATTGTCGAATAAAATATTTCTTGAACCTGGTATTCGTTACGATTACAACATTCAAAACGGTGGATTTTTCCTTCCAAGATTAGCATTGATGTATAAATTCAGTAAAAAGTTTTTCACACGATTAAGTGGCGGAATGGGTTATAAATTACCAACACCATTTACAGATGAAGCCGAAAGAACAAGATACCAAATGGTAATTATGCCGACAAATCTAAAAGTAGAAAAATCAACAGGTGCAAATCTTGATTTTAACTATAAGACATCAATCTTTGATGAACTATTTTTAAGTTTCAATCAAGCGTTTTTTATTACAAACATTACAAATCCGATAATTGCCAACATTGATAGTTTACAAAATCAAGTTGTATCATACGAAAATGCACAAGGAACAATTTTAAGTAAAGGACTAAACACAAATATAAGATTATCGCTTGACGAATTGGTTTTATATATTGACTACACCTATTTAGATGCTCAAAAAACTTATGATAATAATAAGCAACTTGAATTAACCCCACAAAACAGACTGACAACAACTCTTGCCTATGAAGATGAAGAAGAAGGTTGGAAAGCAGGATTAGAAGCCTTTTATTTTGGAAATCAATATCTTGAAAACGGTAGCAAAACAACTGATTATTGGTTGCTTGGAGCATCGGTTCAAAAAAGAATTGGACATTTTACCATTGCGTTAAATGTTGAGAACATATTAGATGTTCGACAAACCAGATATGAAAATATTGTAAGTGGTTCAATAAATAATCCAACATTTAGTGAATTATATGCACCATTAGACGGAATTGTAGGAAATATGGTATTAAAATTTGATTTAT
>CAZSHT010000246.1:0-2117 GCA_964606715.1 uncultured Bacteroidales bacterium | reverse complement strand
AATTGGTAGACGCGCTGGTCTCAAAAACCAGTGAGCTTGCTCATGCCGGTTCGATCCCGGCCCTGGGTACTTTCCTTAGCTATTAAAAAAGTCCTTTTTTTTCATGAATAACGACACACACGCAGATTTGCCAAACAAACAAGAACAACTCGATCGTCGTTATTTAAAAATGGCAAAAATTTGGGCAGAAAACTCATACTGCAAACGCCGTAAAGTAGGTGCTTTGATTGTAAAAAACAAAATGATAATTTCCGACGGATACAACGGTACACCGCAAGGTTTCGAGAATATCTGTGAAAATGAAGAAAACGAAACAAAAGCTTATGTCTTACATGCCGAAGCCAATGCCATCACCAAGGTTGCCAAAAGCAATCAAAGCAGTGAAGGAAGCACGCTGTATGTAACCACCTCGCCATGTATCGAATGCTCAAAGCTCATCATACAAGCCGGTATTAGACGCGTTGTGTTTTACGACAAATACCGCGATGACAGCGGGCTGAACCTTCTGAAACGCGCCAAAATAGAAGTCATTCACATAGATTCTAATACTTGATGAAATACAACAACAAACCTTATTTAATCATACAACCGCTTTTATTGGCAGGTCTTTTTATCTTAGGACTATATTTGGGCATTCAGAAACAACATGCTTCCGGTATCACAAGCAACACCCCTTCTTCTCATGCACTCATCTCAAGCGACAGTAATGTACAGAAATTGCTAGATGTCATCAATTATGTAAAGTTGGAGTATGTCGATACAATTAATGAACCCAAAGCTATAGAAAAAGCCATCAACGCACTTTTGCAATCATTGGATCCGCACTCGGTATATATTCCGGCTCCCGAAGCCAAATCGGAGATGGAACAATTGTCCGGAAAATTTGAAGGTATCGGCATCCAATTCAGTATCCAAAATGACACTGTAAGAGTCGTTGCCGTCATTTCCGGTGGTCCTGCCGAGAAAGCAGGATTGTTGCCCGGCGATTGCATTGTAACAGTCGATGATTCTTCTTTTACGGGAAAATCTATCAACAACAATGTGGTGATGAAAACATTAAAAGGACCTCGCAATACAAAAATAAAACTGGGCATTTTGCGAAATCCTTCAACGAAAATAATTTCATATACCCTCACAAGAGATGTCATTCCGTTCTACAGTATTGATGCATCATTCAGCTTTCACGATATCGGTTATTTGAAAATCAACAGATTTGCACAAACAACACACGATGAATTTCGAAAAGACATTGCCAAGTTACATGCCGAAGGTATTTCTAAATTTATTATCGATTTGCGTGGTAACCCGGGAGGCTATATGGATGCAGCCATCAAACTGGCCGATGAGTTTTTGCCGGCAAAAAAACTAATCGTTTATACCAAAGGTCGTGCTATGCCAAAACGAAATTTCTTTGCTACCGCCGAAGGCTCTTGCGAAAACGATGCGATAATTGTCTTGATTGATTCGTGGTCGGCATCGGCATCTGAAATATTTGCAGGAGCCATACAAGACAATGACAGAGGCATTATCATTGGTCGTCGTTCCTTTGGGAAAGGTCTTGTGCAATCGCCCATTATGTTCAAAGACGGCTCTTCATTGCGACTTACCGTAGCACGCTATTATTCTCCCACAGGCCGTTGTATTCAACGCCCCTACGGAAAAAATGTCGACGATTATTACAAAAACATTACTTCCCGATTTGTCAACGGTGAGGTAGAAGCCAAAGACAGTATTCATTTTCCTGATTCTTTGAAATACAAAACGCCCAAAGGAACGATTGTGTATGGCGGAGGCGGTATTATGCCCAATATCTTTGTTCCGTTGGATACTTCATTCTATGATTCTTTTTACATGCAAGTGAGTAGCAAAAACTTGTTGTATAATTTTGCATATGAATATGCCGACGCACATCGCAAAGAATTAATGTCCTATAAATATGCTCACGAAATTGTAAAACACATTGATTCTGAAACACTTTGGAATAGATTTTTAAAATTTTGCCAAACAAAACAATCGTTGACATACAATCCCAAAACCGACCATTCTAAAGAAAAAATTACAAACACCTTGAAAGCGTTTATCATCAGAAATCTTATTGGCGACAACGGATTTTATGA
>CAZSHT010000245.1:0-2122 GCA_964606715.1 uncultured Bacteroidales bacterium | reverse complement strand
ACGATTTCAAGCATTTAACATATTTTTAAAAAAAAATTAATATATCTTAACAACATGTTGCCATTTTCAAAAATTTAATACCCGGTTGTACTTCTGTGAAAAAAATTATTTATTGAATGGAAACATCCACTCTAATATTAAGCTATTAATAAACGACTTTATACTAACTACAAAATACTTTTTATCATAAAAAATAGAAATCAATAAATTTAGCAGTATTAGAAAATCTATATAAAAAAATAATAGGCGGCTGTCCGTTATTCCGGACAGCCGCCTATTATAGTTATAGGATCGTAAAATAAATTATTCTGTTTTTACTGTTGTATCTTGTTTATCGTGTATATTGGGAGTATGAACAGATTCAAATCGTTTTACAATGGTATCGCCTTGTAAAGTAACCTGAGTTGTTTCGCGAATAATATAGGTACTATCATTATTATTAATTTCTTTTTCATTTATTTTCAAGATCTTAATGTGAGCTTTTGTTGAAGGAACCTCATTTTGCGATGTTGATACCATCATAATACTTGGTGCTATAATTAATGAAACAATTGACATTAGTTTCAATAAAATATTTAATGATGGCCCCGATGTATCTTTAAAGGGATCCCCTACTGTATCACCAACAACAGCTGCTTTGTGAGCTTCTGAACCTTTCCCATATTCTTGATGTTCTATTTTCACACCGTCTTCTATCATTTTTTTTGCATTATCCCATGCACCACCGGCATTGGATTGAAAAATAGCCATTAAAACACCTGATGCGGTAACACCAACAAGCATTCCGCCAAGCATTGTAGCACCGCCTAAGAAACCAACAAGTGGAGGAATGACAATTGCTAATAATCCGGGCAATAACATTTCTCTAATGGAGGCTTGAGTAGAAATAGATACACATTTGTCGTATTCAGGTTTAGTTAATGCATTGTCAAATTCTTTGCGTTCGTCTTCACTTAATTTATCCATATCACCATCATGGCTTCGCATAATATCTAAAGCTTTTTTCAGTTCGGGAATATCTCTAAACTGACGCCGCACTTCGGCAATCATAAACATAGCAGCTCGTCCTACAGCTCCCATTGCCAATGATGAGAAAACATAAGGAAGCATCGCTCCAAATAATACACCTGCTATAACAATAGGATCGGAAACATTAATAACCGACACATTGGCTTGTTGGCAAAATGCAGAAAATAATGCCAAAGCTGTTAAGGCTGCAGACGCAATAGCAAATCCTTTTCCTATGGCAGCAGTTGTATTTCCTACGGCATCTAATTTGTCGGTGCGTTCTCTTACTTCTTCCTGTAATTCAGCCATTTCGGCAATACCTCCGGCATTATCAGCAATAGGTCCGTAAGCATCAATAGCCAGTTGTATTCCCAAATTCGAAAGCATTCCTACAGCAGCAATAGATATCCCATATAATCCACCTAATCCGTAGGAAGCAATGATAGCTGTTGCTATTAAAACTATAGGAATAGCTGTTGACATCATACCGACTCCTAGTCCGGAAATAATGTTGGTGGCAGGACCGGTAATTGATTGGCGAACGATAGCCCGAACAGGTGCTGTTCCTGTAGCGGTATAATATTCAGTAACTTTCCCCACCAACAATCCGATAACCAATCCCACAATGGTAGCCCAAAAAATATCAATTGAAGAATAAATTGTGCCGTTATAAACCCAAGTTTCAGGAAGTAAGATGTAGATAAGAATGAAAGATGTTCCTATCATTAAAAATGAGGAGATTAGTTCTCCAATATTTAAGGCGCGTTGAGGATTTCCGCGATCACTAACTTTCACAAAGAAAGTCCCGAAAATAGAAATAATTATACCTGTAGCTGCTAAAAATAATGGCAATAAAACCGGTCCTAACTGAAATCCGGTTTTAAAAACATCTAACGAAATAAATCCGGCGCCTAATATCATAGTGGCAATAATGGAACCCACATAAGATTCAAACAGGTCGGCTCCCATACCGGCAACATCACCTACATTATCACCCACATTGTCGGCAATAGTAGCAGGATTTAACGGATGATCTTTTTTTTTTTTTTTGTTAAGTTTACCAACGAGATCTTCACCCACATCAGCTGCTTTGGTAAAAATACCTCCACCTATG
>CAZSHT010000244.1:0-2127 GCA_964606715.1 uncultured Bacteroidales bacterium | reverse complement strand
GAATATCCTACCATTAATTGCAATCGACCTTTTAGCTGTAAAGTCATCCAGTACAGAAGGATAAAATCGGTTCCTCCTTTGGTATATCCAAGAGAATTGACAGTTTTTGCGTATTCTTTTTGATATGTTAGACCGAAATAATGTTTGGTGTTTAAGGAGTATGTAATTTGAGCATCACCGTCCCAATCTATTATTTCCGGTGTTTCAAGGTTTTTGTTCCAGTCTTTGTAAATATTAAAATCAATATCAAAAGATAATTTTTCTTTATATTCGAACGAAAGGCTTGTGGATATTCCGTAATTTTCGTGTTTCACAAAATTTTTGTTTTGGTAAATTATTAAGCTGTCGTTTGTTAAAGGATTCAAGCCCATTTCGTTATCCGAATAATTATAAAATGGCATTATTGAGAAATAACTAAAAATGCCGTCGTACATTTTGCGGTATTCCAACGATAAATGATGGTATAAATAAGGTTTTAGTTCGGGATTTCCCATACTGGCTATAAATGCTGTTTGATATGTCATTTGCGGGTTTAAATCGGATAAATAAGGATATTGGGTTTGTTGTCCGTATTCGAAAACGAATTTACCGTTATTTTTAGTTGTTTTATAAAAATTAATTCTTGGTTGAAATGAGTTGAAAGTTGTTTTTACATCATTGTTTTCCGCTTCATAATTTTCAAATGATGAGCCAAACATCAAACCTGTGTTTTTATTAAATCGTATTTTTAAATAAGCAAATGCCGTAAGTTTGTAAAAATCATTAAAGAAAACTGTTTGAATGGTATCTTGCGGTGTGCTTTTGTAGTTATTGGCTAAATATCTGCCACCTGTTGTAAGTGTAAATTTATCTTTGAATGTTTTTTGATATTGTATTTTATAATTCAGATTGTCGCTTGTTTTTTTGTAATCCAAATCCCGTTCATTATTAATGTTCTGATGCGAATTTGTTTGTGTATTGGTATAATAAAGATAGGTAATAAGTTTTGCTGTTGAATCAATTTTGTATTTGTAATACAGGTTTCCCGATAAGTCGTAATGGTCTGTGTTGGTGTTTGTAATGTTTTGCATAGTTGTATTTATGCCATTAACAGAAATGGTATCGAATGAGTTTGATTGTCCAAAATTTGTAGCCGGAAACCCTTTAATGCTTGCTTCGGCACCAAGTAAATGGTTTTGGTTAATTCGATAATCGGTTCCCAATGTAAACTTATAACTTTCAGATTTTTGGCTATTGTTCGGCAATTTATCATAACCGTTTATCATTTCTTCGTTTGATGTGGTAAATTCGGTAATTGTTTTGCTGAACAAATCCATATCGTTGTAATTGCCCGATGTTTTTAAGTAATAATTCCATTTGTCGTGGGTGATGTTTAAATTTATATTAGCATTGTTTTGTATAAAGTATGGATTATTAGAGCTGTGAAACTTGTTTAAAAACTGGTCATCAACCGTTAAATCGTATCCGCGGTAATTATCGAAAGTAATAATATTGATTATTGCGTTATACCCTTCTATTTGATAAATACCTGAGATATTTCGCATTATTTCTATTTTTTTGATGCGTTTGGGGTTCAGATTCAGAATGTAATCGCGGTCTTTTTCTACGCCGTCAACCAAGATTTTAACTTTTTTGTCGTTATCTACTTTTACATCTTGTGTTACGCGGTTGTATGTGATGCCATCGACTTTGTCCAAGACATCTTTTGCGGCAATGGTGTTTTCCCGCATTTTTTTTGTAACAATAACACTTTGTTTGTCAACATCCAATTTGCGTGTTGTTTCTTTAATAGTAACAGTTGCAAGTAAATTACTATCAGGGGCAAGATATGTTGTTTTTGTATCGACAGCCAATTGGTCGGCAGGAATTGCCGAATAGTCGATATCTTCGTCGCCTTCTTCCGGAGCAAGTTCTACTGTATCGGAAATGGTTTTGTATCCTACCATTGAGATTTGCATAATATAATTGTATCCCAAAGGAATTGCTATTTTATATTTTCCTTCTTCGTTGGTAATGCAACCGATAGTTTTTTTGCTTGTATCTGTAATGTTTTTTAATGTAATATTGCAAAACTCCAAGGGTTTATGGGTTGTGGAGTCGGCAATAGTGCCGGTAAGAGTAAGGCTT
>CAZSHT010000243.1:0-2130 GCA_964606715.1 uncultured Bacteroidales bacterium | reverse complement strand
AATGCTTCATATGAGTGATTTTTTTATTTTACAAAAATAAAGACCTTATTCTTTACAAATGGTTGTTTTTTGAAATATTTAATGGAGAATTTCTAAATTCTTATATCAGCAATCCGAATACAGTAATATCATCTACTTGTTCGTAATCTTGTTGCCAATTATTAAGAGTAGTTTCCAAAATTTCTTTTTGGGTATTCATTCCTTTATCAGCATTAGCCAAGATTATTTCTTTAAATGCTCTAGATTTAAATTTTTTTCCTTTTTTGCCTCCAAATTGATCGGCAAAACCGTCGGAAAACATGTAGAGTTGGTCGCCTTTCTGTAATTGGAATTCAACAGTTGAGAATTTATCCATTCGTTTATGAATACCAATAGGCATTTTGTCGGGTTTTATTTCCCACAAACCCAAGTTATTATTTGTCATGATGGGAGTGTCGTCAGAAGTTGATTTGTCAACCGATCGTATGATATACAGAGGGTTGTTGGCTCCTGAGAATTGAAGCATATTGGTTTCATTGTCTATTGAAACAATAGCCATATCCATACCATCTTTTTGTGTCCCTGTTTCGCCGGTTTGGTTTAAGGATCTGATGATTTCTTTACGCAGTTTTTGTAAAACAACACTTGTGTGAGTAATGTATTCTTTTTGAACGATTTCTCTTAAATAAGAGATGCCGAGTAAACTCATAAAAGCACCGGGAACACCATGTCCTGTGCAGTCGGCAACAGCAATGACTGTCTTGTTTTCTACCTCTGCCCACCAATAGAAATCGCCACTTACTTTATCACGAGGTTTAAACAGTATGAATTTGTCGGACATTGTTTTCTGTAAGATAGTCATGTCGGGAAGGACAGATTGTTGTATGCGTGTGGCATAGTCAATGCTTTTATCAACGATGTTATAAACCTCTTGGAGTTTGTCGCGTTGTGATAAAACGGTATCGCGTTGTCGTTTTAGCTCTTCTCTTTTTTCGGCATTACTTATTAGCAGATTCTGTAAGCGATTATTTTTTTTTGTACTTAAATATTCATAGCTCAATACCGTTGCTATAATGTAAATGGACGAACCAAGGTATGAACTGCCTAATTTCTTCAATCTGTTTTCGGGAGGAAACCACGATACAAGGTCTATGCCCATTCGAGCTATGATGTAATAGGTTAGGATAGACAGAATGGCAAGTGTGGTCCAAAAATAACCCGATTTTTTATTGGCAAACAAAAAGCTGGTAATAGAAACAGCCGTAAACCAAGGAATGACAGGAGCATTTATCCCGCCATCGATATAGGCAATCACCAGAAAAGCAAAGAACCCGCCTGCAACAATGAAATTCCCGAACATTACATTGTTACCGCTACGAGTGTAGAACAATAATAATATAGGAAATAAAACAGCATCGATCCCCAAAATGTAGGATTCGAGATAATTGCCTGTTACATAGTGTATTGTGATGAATAGTAACAGGAAGATTGTGGAGAAAATATAGGCTCCAACCAGTAAAAACGATTGATAATATAAATCAATGTTTTCTTGATTTTTTTCGGGAATAAGTTTGTTTGTAATGGTGGTGTAAAAGGCTACAAATCCCATATTGTTATTTTGATTTTCTAAAAATATAAAAATTAAGATAAACCGGTATGTCTTTTTCTTATTTTTATATGAAAGGTAGATTATGTAAATGTGTTTTTCCGTAATTTTGCGGGTAATGAAACAACGCGATTTTTTAAAGGCACAGATAGAACAATTTGCTAAAGTATTGGCAAGGATTGTGTCTGATTTTCTTCGGCTAAAATCGTCGGGAAACTTGTCTTATCATATTACGACAACCAATCAAAAGATAAAAACACAACTGGATATCGATATTGACGAAATATTGGTGTTCGATGAGAAAGCATTGAAAGATTATTTGGAAATAAAAAAAACAGCTCCCGAATTATTGGAGATTTTATCGGACTATTTAACCGAAATAGGCAGATTGAAATTAACGGATAATCCTGCTGATGCCGAAAGATATTTAAAAAAATCGGTATTCTTGCTTTCTGTTGCCGATGATTTCTCAAAAGCTGTTTCGCTGAAACGCATTCATCAAAAAGAGATAATCGAATATTTGTTGCAAACGCTGAAGTAAGTTA
>CAZSHT010000242.1:0-2133 GCA_964606715.1 uncultured Bacteroidales bacterium | reverse complement strand
CAGGAATATCATCGTAAAAATGTTCTAATCGATCGCCTTGAAATAAAACAGGATTATCTTTAGTTCCTTTGACTATTAATTGTCCTTTGATATACATGCTTGAATGATGATGAAAATGTAGTCGGCATCCTTCTTCTATGGTGAGTGAGGTAAGGCTGTCGACAAGCATAGAATTGTAAATGAGATAAGGTTTGTCATTTGTCCAAGTTGTATCTGTATTGAAAATTTGTCCGTTTATTAAATGTACATCTTGACCAAAAGCTTGTAATTTTATATTTTGGGAATGTTTTTCCATTTGAAAAATGACCGAATCAAGAATTACCATTGGGGAGTTAGAATTAGTTGGATTTACGGTTACTTCTACAAAAATAAATAGGCTGTCATTGGCCGGGATTATTAAATTTTCAATAGAATTTTTATTGTATCCATCAATATTAAGGCGAAACATAGAATGTGAACTGCCGAGATGAATCTTACTAATCTTTAAATCGGTATTGTTTGGATTATATATTTTGAAAAATGTAGTTGTTGAACCGATTGTTGAGAATATTGTATCAAAAGAAACAGTATCTGTGGAAAAAACAATATTTCCGTCATTATTTATTTTAATTTTATTACATCGAGTTAATGTAATAAGAAAAATAATAACGATGTAAACCCCAAAATAGCGTAACATTTAGTTGTTTTTTTTACAAAATAAATAAAAATTAATGGTAAAACCTTTTGGTAAATTAAATTTTATATATTTTTGCCTGCTGAAAACATGGTAGGTGTAGCTCAGCTGGTTAGAGTATCGGATTGTGGTTCCGAGGGTCGTGGGTTCGAATCCCATCTCCTACCCTGAAAAAATGAGCCGAGGACATATGTCGGCTCATTTTTTTATTATTAGTTAGGATAAAAAAAGAAAGAATATTTTTTTATCTAAAAAATGATATTATCTTTGCAGTCCAATTTTGAAAAATATATTGTAGAATGCCAACGATACAACAGTTAGTAAGGAAAGGACGGAAACATAAAGTTTATAAGAGTAAAGCTCCTGCTTTAGATTCTTGTCCGCAACGAAGAGGTGTATGTCTTAGAGTTTATACAACAACACCTAAAAAACCAAATTCAGCGTTACGAAAAGTAGCTCGGGTAAGGTTGACCAATGGAAAAGAAGTGAATGCTTACATTCCGGGGGAAGGTCATAATTTGCAAGAACACTCCATCGTATTGGTGCGGGGCGGTCGTGTGAAAGATTTGCCGGGCGTTCGTTACCATGTAGTGCGAGGAGCCTTGGATACTTCAGGTGTTGATGGACGATTACAACGCCGTTCGAAATATGGTGCTAAACGACCTAAAAAGTAAAATAAGATATGAGAAAAGGTAAAATAAAACAACGAAAACGCTTACCAGATACAAAATATCATAGCGAACGCCTTACCCGCTTTGTGAACGATATGATGTTAGATGGGAAAAAAAGTATAGCATTTAAAGTTATCTATGATGCATTGGATATCGTTGAATCTAGAAAAAAAGATATTGAGAAATCAGCATTGGAAATCTGGGAAGAAGCATTGGATAATGTAACACCGCAGGTAGAAGTAAAAAGCCGTCGTATTGGAGGCGGGAATTTTCAAATACCTATGGAAGTAAGAGCCGATAGAAAGACATCTATTAGTAATAAGGCACTTATTGAGTTTGCACGAAAACGCAGTGGGCATTCAATGGCAGAGAAGTTAGCAGCGGAAATTTTAGCTGCTTACAATAAAGAAGGTGGAGCTTATAAACGAAAGGAAGAAACACATAGAATGGCAGAAGCTAATAAAGCATTCTCTCATTTTAGATTTTAATTACAGAAGAAGAGGAGTCATAGTAGTACATGGGAAATAAGTTAGATAAAACAAGGAATATAGGGATAATGGCCCATATCGATGCGGGAAAAACGACCGTTACGGAACGCGTGTTGTTTTATACGGGGATTACGCATCGCATAGGAGAAGTGCACGAAGGAGCAGCTACTATGGATTGGATGGTACAAGAGCAAGAAAGAGGAATTACAATTACTTCGGCAGCTACTACAACCTATTGGAAGTATAATAATGAAGAATACACAATTAATATTATTGATACTCCGGGACATGTCGATTTTAC
>CAZSHT010000241.1:0-2141 GCA_964606715.1 uncultured Bacteroidales bacterium | reverse complement strand
TAATATTACCCCAAAATTATTCTTGCGGTGGACTTATTTTAGAATCAAAAAAGAATACCGTATCTTTGCATTCGCATTTTTGTTAACACATAACTTCTGTGAACGATTATTCCGATTCATTTTTACATCAAGGTCGCCGGCATCAATTGGTGGAAACTTTAAAGACAATGGGAATTGCCGATGAAATGGTGCTGAATGCCGTAGAATCTGTTCCGCGACATTGGTTTATCGATGTGTCTTTTTCGGAACACGCTTATGTCAACAAACCTCTGCCGATAGAAGCAGGGCAAACGATATCACAACCTTACACCGTTGCTTTTCAAACACAGTTGCTTGCCGTCAAGAAAGGCGAAAAAGTTTTGGAAATAGGCACCGGCTCGGGTTATCAAGCAGCGATACTTCATTTTTTAGGTGCCAAAGTGTATTCCATTGAACGCATCAAAGCGTTATACCTCAAAGCACAGCAGATTTTTGTCGATTTACATTTGTCGGTCAATGTGTTTTTTGGCGATGGCACCAAAGGAAAACCGGCATTTGCCCCTTACGACAAGATTCTGATTACGGCAGGTGCCGAAGACGAAATACCGCAGGCCTTGCTCGACCAATTGAAAATTGGCGGGAAAATGGTAATCCCCATCGGGAACGGTGATTTAAAAAAGATGCTTTGCATTGAGAAAACAGCCGATGCGACATATCGCCAAACCGAACATGGAACATTTTCATTTGTGCCATTATTAAAAGGAAAACAAATTTTATGATTACAATAAAACATTTTATTTTCAATCCGTTTCAAGTCAATACATACTTGCTGTTTGACGAACAAAAAGAAGCTGTTCTCGTTGATCCGGGAATGATTGATGAGGCAGAATATGAACAACTCAATGATTATCTGAAAACAGAATCTTTGACCGTAAAAGCATTGTTTTATACCCACGGACATTTCGACCATATTTGTGGGAGTCATTTTTTTAAAGATATTCCCGTGTATGGGCATAATGCCGATGATTTTCTCATACAAGAAGCGGTAAATACAGCCTCTGCTTATGGTCTCACCATACAGCCACCTCGTCCTATAACTTATTCATTGAATGACGGCGATACTTTCACTGTCGGCGACACCTCATTTTCGGTGTTTCATCTTCCGGGACATTCGCCGGGGAGTGTTGGGTTATATCACAAAGCAAATCGCTTTGTCATCGCCGGTGATGTGTTGTTCAAAGATTCTATTGGTCGCACCGATTTGCCACAAGGCAGTTTAGATGTCTTGCTGAGAAATATCAACGAAAAATTATTGACTCTCGATGATTCCACAACTGTATTCTCGGGGCACGGTCCTGAAACGGAAGTAGGTTACGAAAAGAAAAATAATCCGTTTATCAACACTCCGTTTGTATGATAATGATGAAAACGATAAAATTTCTTTTTTTCCTCTTCTTGTCTGTGTGGATGACGGCACAAAATACGGCATCCGATTTCTCATTGGTCGATACCAAAGGGCGATATTACAACTTGTATGAACAACTGGATAGCGGGAAAATTGTGATTTTGGATTTTTTTGCTCATAATTGTTCGTCGTGCCAAAGTAACTCGCCCCGCCTCGATTCATTGTGGCAAAGGTATGGACACAATGGCGATAGCCTTTGGATTTGGGGAATTGAATGTTCCGGCGATACCAATAGTCAAGTGGATGATTTTGACGCACAATATGGCGTAACTTTCCCCGGATTTTCGACCGACTCATCGGTCAATGGTGATTCGGTGATTCATCTGTATGGCGTGGTGGGAACACCGACTTATTTTATCATATGTCCCAAAACGCGTGATAAAGTAGAAGTGAAAATTGATGATATCGAAAAGCTTATACTTCGTTGTAATCCGTATTTGTCTTTTGAAAAGATAATACCGGAGAAGACAATTGATATTTCTGTGCGAGATAAAATTGTGCATATCAACAATCGGCAAAATGTATTTTTCAAGGTGCAATTGTTTGATGTGTCGGGGCATTGCCTTATTTCAAAGCAAATTGACCAAAACAAGATTTCATTATCGCTGAAAGACAGACCTTCGGGACTTTACCTTTTGACAGTCTACGGTTCGGCAAAACGCATCTCAAAAAAAATAATATTACCGTAATCAATGAG
>CAZSHT010000240.1:0-2217 GCA_964606715.1 uncultured Bacteroidales bacterium | reverse complement strand
GTTCCGGTAGGAACTTATACAGGAGCAGTAATTGATAAACATGGCTGTTCAGATACCGATAATGTTACACTATCGCAACCGCCAAAATTGACATTAACTTCAACTTCTGTAAACTTGAAATGTTATAACGATAATTCCGGAAGTATTACGACAACAGCCGGTGGAGGCGTTACAACTTATCATTATGCATGGAGTAATGGTAGTACAACAGCAAATTTAACTTCTATTCCGGCCGGAACTTATGATTTGACATTGACTGATGCCAATGGTTGTAAGGATTCGTTGAAGAACTTGCAAATCACACAACCGGACAGCTTGGAATTGATAGTTGATAGCTTGGTAAATCCGAAATGTTCGTATTCTAATGACGGACGAATAGTTGTCCATGCTAATGGAGGAACAGTCGATTATTCCTATACATGGAGTACCGGTGATACGAAAACGGCTATTGATATTGCAAAAACAGGTACTTATTTTGTAACCGTTGTCGATGACCATGGTTGTAAAGTGGTTTCCGATGCATTGCCGGTAACGGTACCTTCACCAATAGTTATTACGGCCGATACAACAATAGATGTAGCCAACCATGTGGGTAATATAGATGCTTCTGTAACAGGCGGAACGCCGGGTTATACATACAGTTGGGAAAATATGAACGGGAACTTTAGCAGTACCGATGAAGACCTGCAAAGTGTCGGTGGCGGAACTTATTACTTAACGGTAACCGATGCCAATGGTTGTGTCGATACAGTTACGCGTGATATAATCATACCGTTGATTATTCCGACAGTCTTTACACCTAATGGTGATGGCTTCAATGATAAATGGCGTATTGTCAATATTGAAAGTTACAAAAAAGTTCATATTGAAATCTATGATCGTTGGGGCGACATGGTCTTTACCTATGAGGGAACAGGTTATAGTTATTTCGATCCTAAAAATCAATGGGACGGAACCTATAACGGAAAACCATTACCGGTAACCAGCTATGTTTATATTGTTATTATCAATGATGATAAAGACTATAACGGTATTGTAACAATATTGCGTTAGGGAAAAATAAAATGCTATAATTTCAAAAAGGAGGTTTTTAAAAAAAACCTCCTTTTTCTTTTTTAAGAAAAATAATAAACAATTTTAGTGTCTTGCTGTTAGGGAAGTATTAATTTTGCGGAAAAATAAGAGTAAGGAAATGAGACATACGGAAATACAAACGATATTATCAGGTGATTTCGCCAACAAACAGGTGGTTGTTCGAGGTTGGGTGCGTACCAAACGAAGCAGTAAAAATGTAGCATTTATTAATCTGAATGACGGTTCTACGATTAATACAATGCAAGCGGTGTTACCGGTAGAACATGTTGATTTTGAAAAAATAGAAAAAATACATACCGGAACTTCTTTGGAGATAGAAGGATTAATCATCGAATCACAAGGCAGTGGACAACGCTATGAGTTACAAGTCGAACACTTGACAATATTGGGCGAAGCAAATCCTGAAGAATACCCGTTGCAACCCAAAAAACATTCATTGGAATTTTTGCGGGAAATAGCTCATTTGCGATTCAGAACCAATACTTTCAATGCGGTATTTCGGATTCGTCACGGAATGACCTTTGCTATTCATAAGTTCTTCAATGACAGAGGATTTTATAATATCCATACGCCCATTATTACAGGTTCTGATGCCGAAGGAGCGGGAGCAATGTTTCAGGTAACGACCTTGGATTTGAAGAATGTGCCGATGACCGAAAATGAAACCGTTGATTATTCAAAAGATTTCTTTGCCAAACCAACAAATCTAACTGTATCGGGGCAGTTGGAAGCAGAATTGGCAGCATTGGCACTGGGGAAAGTATATACCTTTGGACCTACTTTTCGAGCCGAAAACTCAAATACGACAAGACATCTTGCCGAATTTTGGATGATAGAGCCGGAAATGGCATTTGCCGATATTCATGATGATATGGATTTGGCAGAAGAGATGTTGAAATATTTGGTGCGATATGCATTGGATAATTTTCATGATGAATTGCAATTCTTGAGTAAACGATTGCAAGAAGAAGAAAAAAACAAAAAACAAGACGATCGTTCCGTGGAGTTGTTTGAGAAATTAAACGGTGTTTTGGCACAAGATTTTGAACGCATCACTTATACCGAGGCATTTGATATTTTAAGAAATTCAAAACCAAATAAGAAAAAACGATTTAAATTTCC
>CAZSHT010000239.1:0-2223 GCA_964606715.1 uncultured Bacteroidales bacterium | reverse complement strand
ATATAATGTAAACTTTGTTATTTTATTAATAAGATTCATAATCTATTATTTATTTTGATATTTAACAATCATATCAATCAAAGAGATGGTTGAGTTTTCCATATCGTTTACCAAGCTGTCGATTTTAGCAACAATATAGTTATAGAATATTTGTAGAATAATGGCGGCAATCAAACCTGATACGGTTGTAATCAAGGCTACTTTAATACCTCCTGCTACCAATGCCGGTGAAATATCACCTGCTGCTTGAATAGAATCAAACGCACCAATCATCCCAATAACTGTTCCCATAAATCCTAACATAGGTGCCAATGCAATAAATAATGAAATCCAACTCAAACCTTTTTCCATCAATCCCATTTGCACACTACCATAGGCAACGGCTGATTTTTCTATCATATCAATATCGTTCCCTTCTTCTAAGCGACTAAACCCTTGATAATAGATACTGGCAATGGAGCCTCTTGTATTTTGGCATAATTCTTTGGCTGCAGCAACACCATCATTTGTTAATGTCTCTTCTACTTGCTCTACAAATTTACTTGCATTGATAGACGCAAAATTCAAATACAAAATTCGTTCGATAGATAATGCTAAACCAAAAATCAATGCTAATAAAATGGTTCCCATAAATCCGGCACCACCTTCAATAAACTTTTGTTTGATTTGGTAATTCAACCCTGCTCCTTCGGGAGCTTCTGTTGTAGCTTCCGTATCGGCTGCAACAGCATCGGCCGTATCGGTTGTCTTTGTTGTTTCAACGGCTGTTGTCGTTGCTGAATCTGTTTGTGCAACAGTTGTCGTATCTGTTGTTTCGGCAGTAGCAGAATCACCTTCTGCAAACATTACATTGTTACTAAACAAAACCATGGCTACGACACTTAGTAAAATCACTATTTTTTTCATAGGATACATTAATTTAAATTATTACTCATTTATTATTAACTTATTTATTATCAGCGGAGAGTGAGGGATTCGAACCCACGAACCAGTTTCCCGATTACGCGCCTTCCAAACGCGCGCCTTCAACCACTCGGCCAACTCTCCTCTAAATTCTTATTTTCAAATAACGCTTTTCGATGGTGCTAAAATAAATAAAAAAAAAATAGCAACAATGTTATCTATAAATTATTTCACGAAAAAAAATACAGCATTATAGTCTGTTATTTTTCTTTTTCATCATCAAAGCCAAAGATTGTTGTTGCATTTTCTGTTGTTTGTCGTGCCACTTCTGCTATTGAGATTTGTTTCACCTCTGCTATTTTTCTGCCGATAAGGGGGATATAACTACTTTCGTTTCGCTTACCTCGGTATGGATGAGGTGTCAAGTAAGGAGCATCTGTCTCCACAACAAGATGTTTCACTTCCAGTTTTTCAACAACTTCCGGCAAAGACGCATTTTTGAAAGTAGAAACACCACCTATTCCCAAATAAAATCCAAGACCTATTGCTCGTTGGGCTTGTTGCAACGAACCCGTAAAACAATGAAATATTCCAAACAGGTTTGGATTATTGTAGTCTTCTATCACCGAAAACACTTCATCAAAGGCTTCTCGAATATGGATAATGGCCGGCAAATTATAGGATACAGCCAATTCTAATTGATGCCGAAAAGCATGTTTTTGTTCTTTCCCTAAAGTTTTTTCCCAATACAAATCAATGCCAATCTCTCCTATTCCATAATATCGGTTGTTTTGCAATTCATCTTCTACAAATCGTAAATCTTGTTTCCAATTTGCCGTTACGGAAGTAGGATGTAAACCTATCAAAGGATATGCTTGTTGCGGATATTCTTTTACCGTTTGCTTTAATAAAGACAACGAATCTTCATCAATATTTGGTAATATTATTTTGGTAACACCTGCTTCTTTTGCTCGCTTAAAAACTTGCTTACGATCGGCATCAAATTCAGGCAGATATAAGTGGGAATGGGTATCTATCCACATCTTAAGAAAATGCCTATAAAATCAGCAAAGCATCGCCGTAGGTTCCAAAACGGTATTTTTCCTGAACAGCAACCTTATAAGCATCCATAATCATCTCAAAACCTCCAAATCCACAAACATTAATCAACATCAATGAATAAGACAAGTGAAAATTGGAAATCATTGCCGTAGGAACATTTACGGTATAAGGCGGTTGAATAAATTTATTGGTCCACCCTTCAAACGGATTGATGCGGTTATTGGTTGTTATAGGCGTTTCCAATGCTCGCAACACAGT
>CAZSHT010000238.1:0-2227 GCA_964606715.1 uncultured Bacteroidales bacterium | reverse complement strand
TTTTTTTCAAAACATAAAAAAATAAAGTTATGATACGCTATTATTTATCTCTGCTAATATTTTTTGCCTCTTTCGGTTTCATTCAAGCACAAGACAAAACTCAACTTACACTCGAAGATATTTGGATTACCTACCGTTATTATCCGCATTCGATAGATGAATTCCGGTCTTTCGACCAAGAAACCTATACCACTCTGGAAGCCGGCAGTAACATTATCCGGTATAAATACAAAAACGGAAAAGTCGTCGACACCCTTTTTGCTCTCGACAAATTGCCATCTACCGTATCGGTGCGTCGTATCTCCGATTATCATTTCAGCAAAGACCATTCAAAAATTCTTTTTGCTACCGCTATCGAACACATCTACCGCCATTCGTTTCGTGCCAATTTCTTTGTATGGGACATCAAAACAAAAACACTCCTACCGCTTTGCGACACAACCAAGCAACAAGAAGCATCGTTTTCGCCCGACGGAAAAAAAGTTGCTTTCGTTATGCACAACAATATCTACTGTTTAGACATAGCATCTAAAAAAACAGAACAAATTACTTTCGACGGTGCCAAAAACAAAATATTGAACGGTATCCCCGACTGGGTTTACGAAGAAGAGTTTTCATTTGCCAAAGCTTACGAATGGTCTCCCGAAGGACATTATCTAGCCTTTATGCGTTTTGATGAATCGGCTGTCAAAGAATATTCTTTTCCGGTATACAACGGCTTGTATCCACAACTTTACACCTATAAATATCCCAAAGCCGGTGAAACAAACTCTACCGTTACGGTACACATCTACAATTTTGAAACAAAAAAGACAATAGAAGCCGATACCCGCAAATTTGATGACCAATATATTCCTCGTATCAAATGGACACAAAATGATAATGTCTTGAGTATCTATCGAATGAACCGATTGCAAAATGAACTGGACTTATTGCTCTGCGATGCCGACAATGGAAACACCAAAGAGATTTTGAAAGACAACGATTCCAAATACATCGAAATCAATGATTTCTTGACCTTCTTGCCAAACAAAAAACAATTTATTTTCAGTAGCGAACGCGATGGATATTGCCACTTGTATCTGTATGATATCAATGGGAAACTCATCAATCAAATTACCAAAGGTAATTGGGAAGTTGTTGATTTTAAGGGCTATGACAATGAAAGTGGCAGTCTTTACTATGTCTCTACCGAACAAGCCCCTTACCAACGCGACCTCTACAGCATTCGCCTAAACGGAACGAAAAAAACTCGCATCAGCAAAGAAGATGGTGTAAACGATGCTTCTTTCAGTAAAGATTTTTCGTATTATATCTTATCCCACTCTACCGCCAATACTACCCCAACTTACACTTTGTTCAACAAAAAAGGACATAAAATAAGAGTTCTTGAAGACAATAAAGCATTGAACGAACAACTCGCCAAACTCAATCTTCCCCAAAAAGAGTTTATACAAATAACCGTCAGCGACGGCACCGTCTTGAACGGTTGGATGATAAAACCTGCTAATTTTGATTCTAAAAAAAAGTATCCTGTCTTTATGACTGTTTACGGAGGTCCGGGAAATCAAACCGTAATGGACCAATGGGAATACACCTCTCTGTGGCACCGCTACATTGCCGACCAAGGTTATATTGTCGTAAGTGTAGACAACAGAGGCACCAATGGTCGCGGTCGCGACTTCCGGCAAGCCACCTACGGAAAAATGGGTAAAATTGAAACAAAAGACCAAATGGATGTCGCAAAATATTTGCAATCGTTGCCTTATGTCGATGGTACACGCATCGGTATTCAAGGATGGAGTTACGGAGGTTTTATGGCAACCTCTTGTTTGGAAAAAGGCAACAAAATCTTCAAAGCAGCCATTGCCGTGGCACCGGTTACCAACTGGCGTTACTATGACTCCATTTACACCGAACGCTATATGGGTCTTCCAAAAGACAACAAAGCCGGGTACGATGAAAATTCACCCATCAATTATGTGCGAAAAATAAAAGGTCATTTTATGCTCGTTCACGGTACTGCCGATGATAATGTGCATTTTCAAAATTCTATTGAATTGATAAAAAAACTCATTGCGGCCAACATTCATTTCAAATTGATGACATACCCAAACAGCAATCACGGCATCTATACCGGTCGTAATACACGGTATCACTTATTTACGGAAATGACTGATTTTATCAAGGAAAATATTTAACCGGTATTTTCTTTTTATATCTTTTT
>CAZSHT010000237.1:0-2255 GCA_964606715.1 uncultured Bacteroidales bacterium | reverse complement strand
TTTACAATAATCTCTTCTATCCACTTATCTTCTTTCGTTGCATCATATGAAGCTTTTAAATTTTCGCCAAATAAACGCGCTAACCCCTGAAACAAAAATGCTTGAAACGAGCCTCTTAATTGTTTTACCAATTCATAAGAAGTTTGTCCTGTTTCTCGGTCAATCAGTTTTATCAAAATACGCCCCTCTGAGATGGTCAGATTTTTTATCTCTTTGCCATATTGTTGTCGCAATAATTTTTCTTGTTGTTTGATGTATTTTTTCTTTTCCCGTTTGTTGGTCATTGTTGCCAGGTGTGCATCGATTTGTCGCAGGCGTGCATTTGCCAAGCGAGCATAAGGCAAAACTTTTTTTATTTTATAAACTAAACGATAATAGGATTGTCGTTCTTTTTTGCTTGTAAAGACTTTTGGCGGAAAAATAGCAATACTTTGTAAGGGAATATAGGGCAAAGTATCACCCCCTTCTACTTTGAGGTATACCAAATATCCTTGTTTTGTGTGATAAAATAAAGGTTCTTCCTGCGAAAAAACAGATTGCCGAAAAGACAACACAAATAATATTCCGATAAAAATAAACCTTAACATAACCTTATATAAAAGATGCTTTTCTGCTCTCTTTCGTTGTCTTTTCGGCCGATATCTTCTCTTTCTAGCCTATCTCTTTCGCTGTTCCAACCACGGAGAAAACGGTTGGTTTTGCGTTTTATTATACTCGCCGTATTTCGTTTCTTCATCATTCAGAAAATAGCCTGCACCAAGAGCCGCTACAATCATATTATCTTGTTCGGCTTCATGTAGTTTTTTTGCATCATAATGTTTCGTCACAAATTGAGTGTCGAAATCACCACTGACAAATGCTTCGTGATTCATCACATAATGGCCAAACGGTAAAGTGGTTGTGATACCCAAAATATGATATTCCCGAATGGCTTTTTTCATTCGCTCAATAGCCTCAGCCCTATCGTTCCCATGCACAATTAATTTTGAAATCATCGGATCGTAATAAATAGGTATTTCCATACCTTCTTCAAAACCATCATCAACACGCACACCTTCGCCCTGTGGCTGACGATAGATATAAAGTTTACCTATTCCCGGCAAAAAATTATTGGCCGGATCTTCGGCATATACACGCACTTCAATAGCATGTCCGTTGATTGTCAAATCACTTTGCGTAAAACTCAACGGCTCTCCTTCGGCAACACGAATTTGCTCCTGCACCAAATCAACCCCCGTAATCATCTCTGTAACAGGGTGTTCTACCTGAAGTCTTGTGTTCATTTCCAAGAAGTAAAAATTCTTGTTTTCATCCATCAAAAACTCAACAGTGCCGGCTCCCACATAGTCAACCGAACGAGCTACATTGACAGCCGCTTGTCCCATTGCCTCTCTCAATTCAGGTGTCAAAAGACTTGACGGAGCTTCTTCTATCACTTTCTGATGACGGCGTTGAATAGAACATTCCCGTTCGAACAAATACACAATATTACCATGCTTGTCGGCCATTATTTGTATTTCTATATGTCGTGGTTTTTGCACATAGCGTTCAATGAATACGGCATTGTTGCCGAATGCCGATTGTGCTTCATTCATTGCCATCGTCAGTTGCTCCTCAAAATCTTCGGCTTTTTCAACTACACGCATTCCTTTCCCACCACCACCGGCAGATGCTTTCACCAAAATAGGATAGCCTATTTCACCTGCCAATCGTTTGGCTTCGGCAATATCATCAATGGCAGTGTCGGTTCCCGGCACCATCGGAATATCAAATTTCTTGACCGCTTGTTTTGCTGCCAATTTATCGCCCATAATACGAATAGCTTCGGTTGAAGGACCTATGAAGGTAATTCCTTCTGCTTCTACTTTCTCTGCAAATTCGGCATTTTCCGACAAAAAACCATAGCCCGGATGAATCCCGTCGACACCCAATTGTTTTGCCACTTCTATTATCTTATCCGCCAATAAATACGATTCATTCGACGGAGGAGGTCCCAGCAACACGGCCTCATCGGCATATTTTACAAAAGGAGCATCTTTGTCGGCTTCCGAATAAACAGCCACCGACAACAACCCTAATTGGCGTATCGAACGCATCACTCGCATGGCTATTTCACCTCTGTTGGCAACTAATATTTTTTTCATAAGAACTTTTATTAATCAAATTTTTATGTGGGTAAAGATAATAAAAAGACCTGTTTTGATTTTGTTAAACCAATTAAATATTTCGGCTTTGTCAGAAAAAGAACTTTAAAA
>CAZSHT010000236.1:0-2263 GCA_964606715.1 uncultured Bacteroidales bacterium | reverse complement strand
TCTGTCAACTCTTCTTCGAACGATAAAAACGGATAGTCTTGTTGTAATTTTTTTATTGTTTGTTCTAATTGGATATAATGTTGCAAAATGTTATTTATCGGACGATGATTCCATTGTTTGTTGAATTTCTCTAAGCGTTTGGCAAGGGTTGTTGTGGGATTATCAAAAAATGCCGAAGCAAAATGATGAAACACATATTGTTTGGCTGTTTCGGAGAGATGTGTCAACGATGAATCGTAATACCGATAGTCGCGCAAGTCATCCATCATAATTTCATAGGAGGGGAAATAAAAAACCGTTTTGTTATCAACTAATTCGTGAATGGCTGTCAGCAACAATGCTTTACTGCGAGCATTTCCTGTTAATCCGTTTTTCAGATGCCGTATGGGGCTGACAGTAAAAACAATTTTCTTGTCGTGAGACAAGGTGATGATTTTCCGCAAGGTGTCGGTAACTGACTGTAAATCAAGCAATTCATTTGTAAATAATGAGGCCGGTTGTTTTTGACAGTTAGCAACAATGGTTTGTGTTTCTAATCGTCGAAACACAAACGCTGTCCCCAAGGTTATAAATACTATGCGTGATTGTTTAAAATGAGAATGCGCATTTTGCAAAACAGTATTGAGGTTTGAAAGCAAGGTTTTTGCATTTTTGTGACGGAATGTGGTATTGGTATCATACGAAAAAAATTGTTCCCCATCTTTTTGTAAATCGGATTCTTCAAATGCAGTATTGTGAGCAACACGATTGAGTGAGTCATAAATAGATACCGGATTATAGAGTGTGCCGAAAGGATTTACCAAAGTTTTGAATCGTAATTGTTTCATTAGATTTCCAATGGTTTCCACAAAACAAGAACCTGTGAAAAACAATGGCGTTTCGTAATTGATAGAAAACGGATATTGAAGCGGTTCAATGGTTGTGCGTTCGCTAGGTAAATCAAAGATAGACATTGGCTTCTAGTGTTTAGGACGACGCTTAAAAATCCAAAAGTTACTCATATCACTTCCTTCAAAAGTCATACTGATAATCATCATTTTTGAAGTCAAGCGGTCAATTGCCCGAGTATATTGTGAGCCATCGGGGATAAGGACATTCCGTGTTCCGAAAGAGCCTTTTATTTCAAGGCCGAACTTAAAATATTGCAAGAAAAAATCAACCCCGGCACCAACTTCGTAATAATAATCGGCATGTGTCAAGCGTACCAACGGCTCTTCGGACGGATCGATATAGGTTTTGGCAGCCAAATCCCACCGATAAGAACCACCGGCAATAACATAGGCACGCATATTATACAGTCTTTCGGACTTATATTTAAATTGAACGGGAATATCTAAAAAAGTAGATGGAATGATCATACTTACTTTACTAAAAACAGAGTCGTGTGATAAAATTTCGTATTCCAAATCGCGTTGTCCGAAATTGAGTCCGGGAAGAATTCGAAACGACAATGCCGGAACGATATTATAATTGATAACCACATTAATATTAAATCCCGGGTTGCGTTTGTTTTCAATGGAATAGATACTGTCCAAAGACCAAAACGCACCTGAATTGTGAATGGTAAAATCCATCGTGTTATAGCCGAGCATCATACCAAAATGCATTTTTTGGCGATCGTATTTGGGCAAATTTTGTGCTACTACTTTTTTCTGAGCATATTGCATCATTGGCAATAACAATAAAAAAAGATATAGGGCGTTTTTTTTCATATGGTTTTGAAATAACTAAAAAACTTACATTGTAGTATTTATTTTCAATATAAATTTGTTTTTTTATCAAAAGAAAATTCAAAAATAAGTGAATTATAAACGATTAACGGTTTTATTCGGATTTTTTTTCTTTGTCGCCATACTAGGGCAAGCTCAATTTATCCCGGACGATGATACGACAGCAACTAATGAACCTGCAAAACCTTCGGTTGATTGGAAAGAAAAATTGGTTTTTGGCGGAAATTTCGGATTTGTATCCGGACAAAATCTGACTGAGGCAGAGGTGTCACCAATGATTGGTTATAGAGTTGACAAACGACTACTTTTGGGAAATTATCTTATTTTTCAATATTACGGATACCGCGATTATATTTCGCAGTTCTCAACAACTATCTATGGGACAAGACCATTTGCCCAATATTTGCTGTTCAACAATATCAACCAATTGTTTTCCGATGACGATTCATATTCGTTGGGATTCTATGGTCGCATAGAATCGGAGTTGTTAAATCTCGACAGGCGGTATTTCGGCAATCCTTATCTTATCGGTT
>CAZSHT010000235.1:0-2270 GCA_964606715.1 uncultured Bacteroidales bacterium | reverse complement strand
TAATAATTGGAAAATATTTATCAAAAGTACTCATGTAATTCCTGATGCCTAACGTCGCAAATCACCGGCAGTTTAAAGCGTTGTTTGTTTTGCGTAGAATGGAGCGCAGCGACTGACGCAAAACAAACAACGCTTTAAACTGTCCGAGTGAATTTGCATTGTTAGGATATTCTTTTGCCATTTATAACTTCTTGGTTATTAAATACTTCTTGTATTTCCCCCAAAATCTCAAGAAGTCTTAATGCTCTATAGTTCCCTTTTCTTGCGGCATTGTTTGTCACTTTTTCAAATATTCTATATACACCATATCCATCTTTATCAAATTCAGCCTTTAGTGCACTAATAAAGTAGACAATTACTACTTCTTCAAGCGCTTGAGTGGCATCGTTGGAACTATTATTTACATTAGCCAATAATTTCTTTTTCTGCGCACCTTTTTCTTTTCTACTGGCACTTATCTGGAGATAATTCACAAGAGCGTCATCTTCTTCTTGTAATGCTTGCATAACATTCATACAGACTCTCCACGCATTCTTATCGGATTCCTCTGATGGCTCCCAATGTAAATGTTCAGATTCTTTTTCATCTGAAATAGACTTAGATTTCCTATACGCAGTTTCCATCTCCTTGTGTATCTTCTCCAAGTTATCTTTAAGGCGTAGGCTGGGACGATTGTGATTCATTTTGGTCACGATATTAATCCTAACGTCTGCATCAGGGGCATCAAACAGCAACGATGAACTTTGCAGAGGCGAAACACCTACAACCTTTTGACCAACTTTGTGACGATTTCGGCTGTTTGATGTCCCTTGAATGCTATTGTTAGCACATTTTTTTCAATTTTTTAAGGCTTTTTCTCATTCAGATTTTACCTCAAGTGAACTGATAAAAAGTTTCCATCTTCTGTTTAACGCTTCATAGTCTGGTTGATGTTTTGAGTCAAATAAAATTTTATTACCTTTGAATCGTTCGTATTCACTTTCTTCTAAAGAAGGGTGTATTTCGATAGTTAATGATTCTGGTTCAATACCTATCAAATCTAAGTCGAATAGAGTATGTAAATCGCTTCTAAGCAATAAACCATTCTTAGGGTGGTTTTGTGATTCTCCCCGATAAGGATCTATATGAGCCGCTTCGATAACAGACCTTACTTGATAGCCTGAAATCATACATCTGTCGCTATGTATGTTTATGAGTTGCTTACGGAATTTTTGTTGCCCACGTCTCGCTTTAATACTTCTTATGGTAATGTCCCTGTCGTCTCCTTGTTCATATGTATAGTCATTGTCTCCTTCATCGGGATTCACGATAAGTCGCTCAGTCTGTATTTTGGACTCAAGGCGTAGAATAGACCTTACAGTTTTAATATATTCTTCCCTAATTTGATATGAATACGGTGTTTTATCAGTGCGTTTGAGAATTTCGGTGAACTCATCTCGAAAATACTTACTATTCTTTTTTTGAAGCCATTTTGTCCATTCCGCACCAAACCAACCTTCGGGATTGAACTTGTGTTCAAAATTTGGATGATTATTCTTTACTCGATCTTTGATATATTCTCTTAATTCTGAGGATGGAATAAAAACATTTTCTTTCTGTTGACCTAAAGCCTCACAAAAATAATAAAAAGTTTTAATTGTATGAAGACGGCATTGTTGAACATAATCCTCAATATTGATAGCCCTACCCTCATCGAATAATAAACTTATAACAGATTTACTCAGCATCAGTTACCTCTTTCCTGATAATGTGTGACATCCTCGTTTTTTGTGTGCTAACGTTTGGGCTTAGTGGCGACAAAAAGTGGAGCGAGGAACGAGCGGAGCTTTTTGACGTCCACTGGAGCCCCATTGTTGGGCATAATTCTGTGCTGGCCTGTGTCCATAACTCAAAATACTCCACTTCCCTGAGGATTCGATTTTTATTAGGCGGAAGGCTTGATTCGATTTCCTTGCACCCTGCACCATTATTCACACCCAAAAGCCTATCATTTCCCGGTAGACACGTGCAGCCAACTTCTGCAATGGCGACGAAGCCGCATCCGGCCTGAGCCTTGCAAGGCGAGATGATCTTTCTACAGGGACAGACCCTATTAACCACCTATCCGCCATGATGCCGAATAGCCTGGGCTACAAGCCTCTCCGACTCTACCCGACTTAAACTTAATTCCCTATTGCCTTGCAGGGCTTATTCTATGGCGATGCCTTGGTTGCCCAACGCCAGCAATAACCGGCGCAATTGAAGCGCAGCGGAAATTGCGTCCGCGTTGA
>CAZSHT010000234.1:0-2290 GCA_964606715.1 uncultured Bacteroidales bacterium | reverse complement strand
TCTGGAATAACATTTACTGTAAGATAAAATTTACTTTGTTCTTTTTCTATTGTCATTTCTATCGTTTGATTTACTTTTTTCTCATCTGCCAATTTTAAAGCTTTAATAAATTGAAATTTAAATGCTTTATTAATAAAAACAGATGATAATTCTATATTATTTATATCTTTTTCTTTCATATCAAAGAAAGAAACAAACGATGGATTAGCATAAATCAATTGTCGTTTTTTATTAATACGCACAATCATATCGGGACTATTTTCCGATAGTGCCTGCATCTCTCCGCGTTTGCGTTGTTCGCGCTCGGCTATTATTTCTGCCGTAACATCTCGTGTATTCAACAAGAATCCATTTATTTCCGGAATATGCAACAAATTGCGAATCGTTGTTTTCAACCATACTTTTTTGTTGTCTTGCAATCTATGATATTCAAATTGTATTTCCTCTACCTTATTGGCATCATTTTTCACTATTTCAAAAGCTTGATAAAATCGGTTTATTACATTTTTATCCGATATATTTTCCAATCCCTTTTTCCCAATTTGTGTTTTCGGGTCATATCCCAGTATCAATTTGGCGGCAGGACTTTCATAAACGAGTATTCCATTAACATCATAGATTGATATTATTTCCGAAGCATTCTCCAATAATAAATTCAATTTTTGCTGAGCAGCTTCAACTTTTTGTATTTGTTGTTCTAATCGTTCATTTGCTTCTTTCAGATCTTCCTGTGTTATTCGCATTTCTTCGGCATTTTGCCGCAATTCTTCTTCATTTTTCTGAAGTTGTTGTGTCATTTTTTGAGATTCTTCTAACAATAATTTAGTTTTTCGATTTACCTTTAAACTAAATAATGTTTCGGCTATAATATTTGCTATATTTTTCACAAATATTCTTTCCAGTTCAGAAAATGTCCGAACAGATGACAGTTCTATTACCCCCTCCAATTGTTCATTATATACCAAAGGTTCTATCAATATACTTGTTGGTTTTTTATCTCGAATTAAGCCCGATGTAAAAGTTGCATAATCATCGGGTATTTCTGTCCTATATACAGTATCTTTTTCGTAAGCCGCTTGTCCGATAAGACCTTCTCCTATTTTAAATTCTTGATGAATGTATTTTTTTCGGTTATAAGCATAAGTTCCATAATTGTTAATAATCTGTTTCTCTGAATCATAAATATAAAAAGCGCCTTGTTCTATTGATAAATATAAACAAATATTTTTCACAACTTCGTATGCCAACTCCTCAAACTCCGAATAACGCCTTAATAAGCTTGATATTTCTTCTTTCCCTTTTTCCAACCATCTTATGTTTTCTTCTTTTTCTTTATTTCGTTTTAGTTGGTCTTTCATCTTCGTTAATGCCTGTCCTAATTCCAATTGACGAATTAATTCATTGGGAACAACATCAAAGTTGCCATTCCCAATCTCCAACGAAAAACGACTTAATTGCTCTGCTTCTTCTTTTTGTTGTTTTATTTGATTATTTAGTTCTTGTTCTTTTTTCCCAATGATGCGAGCTAATATATAACTAATATATGCCAATACAATCGGGGAGAACTCAACTATTAATATCAATGGATCTTGATGCATTTTTTTAATTCCTTCCAAAGAAAGAGAGACACCTCTTATAAATTCAATACTCCAAGCTATTGATACAAAAAAGAATCCTAATAAAAAACCGGCTAACACATAGGATATTGAAAAACCTAATATACTTAATTTTGGTAGTTTCATTGTTTTATTTTATAAAATAATATGTTTCTAATTCTTGCATTTGTTTTATTAATTCTGTTGACAACGGTTTAAAAAAAGCCATTTCAAGAACTATCTCTACCTGTCCTTGATTTAATAAAGGTAATATCAATAAATTCAAACGATTGCTATTTCCCAGTCCTGAAGTTATTGTAAAGTAACTTTCATTCATATCCGGCAAATAAACGAACTGTTTATTTTTCACAGCTTGTCCGATTATACCCTCTCCTTCCTTAAAAGATAATTCCTCTTCTACCAAAAAAGCATATGTTGCAACCTGTTCATATATTGTGTTATTTCGCTTAAACGCAACCCCTTGCACTAGTTCAAAATATTTTCCAAACAATGACAATATGAGTGTTAAGCGTTTGGCATCGTCTTTTTCTTCAATTAATTGATATGCTTCTTTAAATTGAGCCCATTGTGTTTTGTCATTTTCATTCATGATGTAATATTATTCAATAAATCTATCAATTTAGGTGCTATTTTATTTTGATTCAGTATAAAATCAGGTGTTATTTTGTCTAAAG
>CAZSHT010000233.1:0-2302 GCA_964606715.1 uncultured Bacteroidales bacterium | reverse complement strand
CTTCGTAAGCTTTATAAAGAGCCATCACAAATTTCACCATTTCTTTGAATGCTTTGCCCGACAATCCCAGATTAAAAGCAACTCTTCGTGCCTGAAATGCTTGAATACCTACTTTGGGATCGACCTCTTCTTTGAAAATCAAATGTGGTGTTTCGGCTGCTACTTTTTCTATTTCCATACCGCCTTCGGTGGAATACATAATAATATTACGACCGGTTTGACGATTGAGCAATACACTCATATAAAATTCTTGTATCTCACTTGGACCGGGATAATAAATACCTTGCTCTACCAAAATCTTATGAACTTTCTTTCCTTCAGGTCCTGTTTGGTGTGTTACCAATTGCATGCCTATGATTTGAGAGGCATATTCTTTGACCTCGTCTAATGTTTTTGCTATTTTCACGCCACCGCCTTTTCCGCGACCACCGGCATGTATCTGTGCTTTTACCGCCCATGCGTTGGTATTGGTATTGGCTTGTATTTTTTTTGCTGCTTCTACAGCTTCTTCGGGAGTAGTGGCCACATATCCTTCCGGAACGGCAACTCCAAATTGTTTTAAAATCCCTTTGGATTGATATTCATGAATATTCATAAGGCATATAATATTTAAAAATTGTCTCTAAATTAAAGAAAAAAAATAATAGAATGCCTAAAAATAAGGTTTATTTTTTCAGAATGGATTTGCGAACCTCTATTCCTATTGAGGTTATCCCTGTCAATGCTGTATCTCGCATGGCTTGCTCAACTTTTATTTGATAAGTTCCTGATGCAGAAAATAAAACATGAGGTCTATACAATAATGTCAATGAATACACATCGTTTGCTTTTTCACCAAACCAACGACCTTTACTGTCGGCCAAAATCGCATTGACGGTATCCGTTTTTGTGGTGCCGACAGGATTGACTGTCGTGATAAATAAGTATAGATTGCGATATAAATAAATCGGTCGGTGTTCGATGCGAATAGCAATATCATATGGTATAATCGCATTGTCAATAGAGAAGGTAAATGAGACTAAACTGTCGGCAAGCCAAGAATCGTCATTGACAGGTTGCATTTGCTGATACAGTGGTGGTTCCGCCGAATGACATTGCCACAAAAGTAAAACGATAATGATACCGATAAAAATCTTACTGCGGTGCATTATTATTATCTCGATTTCTTTTTTGATTATTCGGCTTACGGCGTTTGTTACGGCGTTTTTTCGATTTGCTTTTTCGCTTGATATTGTCATTTACTTTTTTCAAACTGTTTTGTTCCAATGCCGAAATAAAGTTAACCTCTTCTTCCTCGTCTTTTTCGACAAAAGCTTGCAGGTCATCTATCAACTCACCTTTTGCGTTCAATGCCAATATGGTTTCCACAGCCTCAAACGACAATGGTATCAATGTCTTTTTGTAAGAATACCACAACTCTTTTTTGAAGATATTGGCATTTACATAATATGCATCGCCTTCTTTGGTCTTCAGGTTTTGCTTGATATTGGGCATCTCTTTTCGGGCATCTTCATACACAGGAGCTTCAAAATTCAGACAACATTTTAGCTTTCCGCAAAGACCGGTCAGCTTTTGCATGTTAAGTGACAGTTCTTGCATGCGTGCTGTATTAGTATTGACAGATTTGAAATCATACATATATTTACTGCAACACAATTCGCGACCGCAAGGACCTATCCCGCCCACAAGTCCTGCTTCTTGACGAGCTCCAATCTGTCGCATTTCCACACGAATCTTAAAACGGTCGGCCAAAATTTTTATTAACTCTCTGAAATCAACACGAGTATCGGCAATATAAAAGAAAGTTACCTTTGTTTTATCCCCTTGATATTCAACATCGGCAAGTTTCATTCCTAAGTTTAAGTCTTGTATGATTTTGCGTGTCTCTACCAATATTGTTTTTTCGGCAGCAATGGCTTCTTCCCATTTATCGACATCGTTGGAAGTTGCTATGCGATATATTTTTTTAAAATTATAAGTATGTGTATCAATATGCTTTTTACGCATATTCAACAATACCAATTGTCCTGTGAGCGACACAATACCAATATCATGACCTTTCTGTGCTTCCACAGCAACGACATCTCCTTGTTTTAGTTGTAAATGATTGACATTATAGAAATAATCTTTTCGTGTGTTTTTGAAACGCACTTCGGTAATATAACGATAGTTGTCGGGCAACGGAATATCCGACAACCAATCAAATACACCCATCCTGTTCTGACTGGAAGGGTTGCACGATTTCGTTTCATCTAAATTGGGACACCCACGATGGGCTATTATATCTTGAAGATTCATTTAA
>CAZSHT010000232.1:0-2303 GCA_964606715.1 uncultured Bacteroidales bacterium | reverse complement strand
TCAAGAGCTTCTTCACGAGTCATTTGCTTTTCGCAAATCATTGACGAATAAGTTGCTTTTCGATAATCAATATTAAATTTTACAGGCATCAGATACGATTGCACAAAACTTGTTATGCGAGATTCGTGATGTTTCCCGCCATATTCTCTCCATCCCAATTCTTTTTTTAAAGTTTCGATAGCTTTTTCTTTGGAATATGGCACATAATTTAAAATATAAATAATCCGTATGCCTCTAAAAAATTTATAATAAACTTCTTTCCAAAAGCCAAATGTCGGGATTTTATATTTTGGGTTACCAAAATGGTTAATGATATGGTTGAAATATCGCATATCTTTTGCATTGTATTGCCATATTTTGGGCAAAATACCTTCCGATGCAAAATTACCTCCACTGATAATGTATTTCACATTATAACGACTTGCCACTTTGTGCAACACTGCGGGAATAGCAATGTCGGTAGGTGTTTCTACTTCGGGCACCGATGCTTTTAGAAAAGCTAGTTGTGTCCGGCGAAATGCTTCCCAATCCAGCACACAACTTTCGTAATCTACGCCTAATTTTTCAATAATGGTTCTTACATTTCTAACGGATTCTTCGGTATCCCACCCATTATCCATATGAACGGCCAACACCCTTACACCATTCTCTTTCAGCAAATACGCCACATAGGTGCTATCAACGCCACCACTAACACCTATTACACAATCGTATTTTTTGCCTTTGCCCGCTTGTTTAATTTTTTCGATAGTTGCTTTGAAAATAGCATCGCTTTGTTCTCCCTTATAGGTATATTTTGAAATATTATTGATATAATTGGTACAATGATTACAATATCCGTTTTCATCAAACGAGATGTTTAAATCGGAAGTATCCATTACACAGCGGCTGCATTGCCTGTATTCCTCTTGTTTCATACTTAAAAGTTCAAATCTGTTTTTTCGGGATAATTTATTAATACACCTTTGTTTCCGCCCTTAAACACAAACAAGCTCCCTGCTGCCAAAGCACTTGCATAAGCCTCTTTATAGGCCTGTTTTAAATGGGACAAATCACCTGCTCCTCCCAATGCTATCACCGGAATTTTTACCGATTCGGCAATTGTTTTTATTAAATCCAAATCGTAACCATTCATAATGCCATCATTATCAATAGATTGAATAATTAATTCACCGGCTCCTTTTTCTTCCATTAAGTTTGCAAAGTCTACAGGTGTATAGTTTGTCTTTTTTTGAGCATTTGTAATCCATACTTTTTGTTTCCCCAGTAAAGTTTTTTTCACATCAACACACACAACTATTGTTGATGAGCCAAATGTTTCTGATGCCTGTTTAATAAAATCAGGATTTTCGACAGCATATGTTCCTATAATTACTTTTTCGGCTCCGGCGGCTATAATTTGTTTTATATGTTCCACCGTTCGAATACCACCTCCAACAGAAAACGGCATATTGGCTTCTTCGCCTACGGCTTTGACAAAATCTAATGAAACGGTTCTTTTTTCACTTGTTGCTTCAATATCCAGAAACACCAATTCGTCGGCTTTCAATTCATTAAATATTCTCACGGCATTAATGGCATCGCCGATATAACGAAACTTTTTAAATTTTTCTGATTTTACCAAAGTTTTATTCTTGAGTAATAATACAGGTATTATCCGCGGTCTGAACATCTTA
The DNA here is from genome assembly GCA_964606715.1 of uncultured Bacteroidales bacterium. Lineage (GTDB taxonomy): Bacteria > Bacteroidota > Bacteroidia > Bacteroidales > JALTDM01 > CAZSHT01. The sequence continues at coordinate 627 of CAZSHT010000232.1, read as the reverse complement.
CAAATGTATAAAGTTTTCAAATATTTTCATTCCCACATCATGACTTTTCTCCGGATGAAATTGGACTCCAAAAATATTTTCTTTGGCAACAGAAGAGACAAAAGTATTTTCGTATTTGGTTTCGGTAAGAATATCATTTTTGTTATTGGCCACAAAATGATAAGCATGCACAAAATAAAATTCCGATAAATCAGAGATGCCTTTCAATAAATCTGATTCTTTTTTTTGAAAAACACTATTCCACCCTGTATGAGGCACTTTGAAGCGTAAAGTATCATTTATCTTGAAACGCACAACTTCGGCATCGAACCACGAAAAGCCGTTGCAATTTCCTTCTTCGCTATGAGTTGCCATAAGTTGCATTCCTAAGCATATTCCAAGAATTGGTTTTTTGTTTACCTGCACCGCATCATTTAAAGCCCCTTCGATATGTTGTTGTTTTATATGCTCCATTGCTTTTCCAAAATGCCCTACGCCCGGTAAAATAATTTTATCAGCTTGCAAAATATCATCAGGGTTGTGTGCTATTTTCACAATGCAATTGAACTTTGATAATTTTCTTTTTACCGAGTTAATATTTCCCATTCCATAATCGACAATCGCTATCTTTTGTGCCATTTTATTTTT
>CAZSHT010000231.1:0-2395 GCA_964606715.1 uncultured Bacteroidales bacterium | reverse complement strand
AAAATACTACCTCGCTCGATGCGTTGTTCAATAGGCAGTCCCGACACTACATCTTGTGAATACAAGTCGGTATTTTCCCGATAAATCAAGCCGATACCCGAAGCATATTGTTCAACCTTGTATTTTTTTGAAACAAGGGTATTTTCATTTTTCTCCACCACTGTCAGCACAGTGTCAAATTGTTGACTTTCAATAGTTTCCGAAGAAATATCAGATACAGTATAAGTTTCTTCGTCCAAATTATTATAGCGATTTCCGTCCCACTCTTGTCCTTTTTTTACGGGAAATACCAATTTTATATAACGGTGGTTTTCTTCAACTTGTTGGGCATTCAGAGCGGTGCGTTTGGCTGTCCATACGCTTTTTACTTTCCATGAATCAGCTTCGGTGTTTCGCCAATATCGTGTAATACGCCAAACACTATCTTGTTCGTCGTCCAAGAAACAAGAATCGATTTCTTCTTTCAATTGATATTGAAGAGTATCGTTAATATCCGATGCTTTGTCGATAGAGATTTCGGTGATGTTATAAATTAGGATTTTACCTTTTTGCAACGGAAAATATTGATACCCTGTTTCTTCTTTCGGAATTTGTGTTGTTTCTTTTTTGCACGCTTGTGTAAACAGTATTACCGTCAATAAAAAAAATCTAAATAAGTATTTTTTTAAAAAAATCATTGTCTTTTTTATTTTATTCAAGGATAACGCCTCCTCCTATGACATCATCACCCTCATAAAAAACAGCGTTTTGTCCGGGGGTAACTGCCGAAACATTTTCTTTGAACTCTATTTTTAACTGCTTGTCGTTCACGCTCATAATTTTGCCTTCGACACCTTTGCTACGATAGCGTATGCGTATTTGGTAACTGTCGCCGTCATTCAATGCATCATATTTCATTAGGTGAATATCGTCAACCAAAAGCTGTGTTGTTTCCAGTTCGGTTTTTCGTCCCAGCACAACGGTATTCGTTTCCACATCAATACGAATCACATACATTGGTTCGCCGAGGGCTATTTCCAACCCCTTGCGTTGTCCGATAGTATAATGATAATACCCTTTATGCTGTCCGACGACCGTCCCATCTGACAATACAAAATTGCCCGGTCCTATTCGGGTGTCTATGTCGGGGCGTTGTTCTTTCAAAAAACCACGATAGTCTATATTTTCCAAAAAACAAACATCTTGACTTTCGCGTTGCTTCGATACTGTATTAAAGCCCAAATTAGCAACATAATCCCGTATTTCGTCTTTGGTGAAATCACCTAACGGAAACAGTGTTTTGGAAAGCTGAGCTTGCGACAATCGCCACAAGAAATACGATTGGTCTTTGTGTAAATCTTTTGCCTTTGTAACGAAATAGCGTCCATTTTGATGATTTATGCGAGCATAATGTCCGGTCGCATAATAATCGAAAAAATGAGTATCGAAATACTTCCACAAAGCTCCCCATTTGATAGTTGGGTTGCACATTGTACAAGGATTTGGTGTGATGCCACGGGCATAAGCATCTACAAAATAATCGATTACATTTTCTTTGAAATCATTTTTTATATCGACAATCTGTAACGGAATGTTCAAGGTGTCGGCTAAATGTTGTGCTTTTTCGATATCATTCTCATTGAGACACTTGTCGGGTTGTGCGAAACGCCACAACTTCATTGTAATGCCAAACACTTCGTAGCCTTGTTGTTGCAACAACAGGGCTGCTGCCGAACTGTCGACACCACCACTCATTGCCAATAAGACGCGTTTCTTTTGTTGCATCGAATTTCTAATATTCTACATTAATATTATTTTGATTTTTTTTATTGCTACCCGGCAAAAAATCATCGAGCGTAGGTTCTTTATATTTCCCTTTGTTCTTTTCCCAGATTTCCATTTGTTTGGTAAACAAACTATCCAATTCATTCTGATTTTCGGCAATACCGCCGTGATAAACTATTTTTTTGTCGAAAGCCCCATTTACTGTATAATAAATCCAAGTGCTTTCTTTTAGATTGTTTATGAAGAACCCTTCTATTCGAGGTTTCCCGTTGGCATAATAAACATTGTAAGCACCATTGAGTTTCCCGTTTTTATACTTCATCTCAATTTGTTTTGCCCCGTTGTCGAAATATCGTGTGGTAAATCCATTAAGAGTATCATTTTTGTACATTGCCACTTGCGTAACATTTCCATTTCGATAATAAATATATTCTTTCCCATTTTTTCTGCCGTTGGAATAATGTGTTTTTATTTTCAATTCTCCCAAAACATTATAATATTCCCACACACTGTCTTTTTTGTTTTGATTAATAAAAAACCCTTTTGCCATTATTTTTCCATCATCCCAATAATAAGTAGCAGGTGCTAATTTATCGGGATTATTTTTATCGTATTTTATAATTACCGACAC
>CAZSHT010000230.1:0-2409 GCA_964606715.1 uncultured Bacteroidales bacterium | reverse complement strand
CATCTTTCGATTTCAAGCTGGCCAATGCTTTCAACTGATCATCGCCAAAATAAAATGATTCTTCCACATAGGCTGCTTTCAATACCGGCTTTTCACTGCCTTTTCGAAAACTTTCAATTACCTTAGCAGGAGCATTGGCTACATCGGATAGCATTATTGCGGTAGGGCCTTTCAACACTTCATCAAACTGGTCAAATTCGCCATTAATGTCTTTCATCGCAAGTTTCAACAAAGTATTTTTCACTACTTTTAATTTCACATTGCTTTCAAAACAAGAGCGACGAAGAGCTGCAGTTTGTTCAGCATCTAAGCCAAAGGCATCAACGATATATAAAAAAGGACTATTGGTTAAATCATTTTTTATATCGTCAATAATTTTACTTTTCTCCGTTCTAGTCATCTGTCTTTTGTTTTAATCTATTCTTCAATTAACTTACTTTCGACTCTAATACTCGGACTCATCGTTGATGAGATATAGATAGACTGCACATAGGTTCCTTTTGCTGCTGTTGGTTTTAGCTTGATAATTGTTCGTATCAATTCTCTTGCATTATCCTCTATCTTTTCAGCATCAAAAGAAGCACGACCTACAGAAGCATGGATAATACCATACTTATCTACTTTAAAGTCGATTTTCCCACTTTTCACTTCTTGGACAGCCTTCCCGATTTCCATTGTAACCGTACCACTTTTAGGATTTGGCATCAAACCTCTGGGGCCTAATATTTTTCCCAGACCCGATTTACCTAAAGTTCCCATCACTTGTGGCATCGTAATTACAACATCAATGTCGGTCCAACCGCCTTTGATTTTTTCTACATATTCGTCTAACCCAACATAATCGGCACCAGCTTCGAGTGCTTCTTTTTCTTTATCCGGTGTACACAACACGAGAACCTTCTTTTCTTTACCGGTTCCATGAGGAAGCGTAACAATTCCTCGAACCATTTGGTTGGCTTTTCGTGGATCAACACCTAATTTTACATCAACATCGACCGCTGCATCAAATTTTGTTGTGGTTATATCTTTAATTAGCTTGGAAGCCTCTTTTAAGGAGTAGGTTTTCTCTAAATCAAACTTCTCCAGTATGCGTTTTCTGTTTTTCGTTAATTTTCCCATTGTTAATTCGTTTAGAAAGGTCTTTCCCCTTTGATTTTTATTCCAACACTCCGTGCAGTTCCTGCAATCATCTTCATTGCAGACTCTATAGTAAATGCATTTAAATCGGGCATCTTATCTTGTGCTATTTCTCGCACATCGTCCCATGTTACTGTTCCAACTTTAACGCGATTCGACTCTGCCGAGCCTGATTTAATCTTTGCTTTTTCTTTCAGTTGAACAGCTGCAGGAGGAGTCTTAATGATAAAATCAAATGATTTATCCTTATAAACGGTTATCACAACAGGTAAAATTTTGCCCGCTTGTGGCTGGGTCTTTGCATTGAACTGTTTACAAAAGTCCATAATATTTACACCCTTTGCCCCTAGAGCAGGTCCTACCGGTGGTGACGGATTGGCAGATCCTCCCGGAATTTGTAGCTTAATAAAGCCTTCTACTTCTTTTGCCATTGTTTTTTTGTTTGTTTATTATTTATTCCTTTTCTACTTGCAGATAATTAAGCTCAACAGGTGTTTTCCGCCCGAAAATCTTAATCATCACTTTTAGTTTCTTTTTATCTTCATTTATCTCTTCTACAATACCATTAAAATTATTGAATGGTCCGTCTGTTACTTTTACGGTCTCTCCCACTAAGAACGGTTCATTAATTTCCTCATCTTGTTCCGATAATTCATCTACTTTTCCAAGTAAACGATTTACTTCATGTTTCAATAACGGAACCGGTTGTTTCCCTTTTTCAGTACCGAGAAATCCGATTACACCATTTACATTTTTTATTATCGTAATGACCTCTCCATCAAGTTTACCGTTTACTTCTATCAATATATATCCCGGGAAAAAACTTCTATCTTTACTGATTTTCTTTCCTTTTCGTATCTGATAGACTTTTTCTGTCGGCACCAAGACTTGGGGAATAATGTGTCCTAAATTTGCATTTGCTATTTCAACCTCAATATATTCCTTTATCTTACTCTCCTTACCGGATATCGCTCTGACAACATACCATTTAGAACCTGTTTCCATTATTTCAGATTAATCTTAATAAAACATACTATATATAATGTGCATTATATTTTTAAATGCACCATCCATTAGAGCTATGATGATTGCAATAATAAGTGTTGCCACAAAAACAACTATTGCACTATTTTGCAATTCTTGCCAAGAAGGCCACGAGGTCTTATTGACTAACTCATCGTAGGATACTTTTAAATATGCTGTAAACTTTTTCATCGTTTTTTATTTGCACGGGAGGAGAGACTCGAACTCCCAACCTGCGGTTTTGGAGAC
>CAZSHT010000229.1:0-2459 GCA_964606715.1 uncultured Bacteroidales bacterium | reverse complement strand
GGTAAATTTACTATATACATTAAATTTGCTTTCTACCGTAATTGTGCCGTTTAGGGCTTCAACTATTTTTTTTGAGATAGCTAATCCGAGTCCGGAACCCTGAACAGGCTCATTATTGGTTTGGTTGACTTGATAGAATCGATCAAAAATAGAATTGATTTTATTTTCGGGAATACCGATACCGGTATCTTTTACCGAAAAAATAAGATTGTTAGAATTAAAATCAACTTCTAAACGAATATAACCGGAGTCTGTAAATTTGATAGAATTACTGAGTAGATTGTCGAGGACTTGCCGTAGTCTAAAGGAATCGGTTATAATTTGTGCGGGTAGATTTTTACTTAATTTTAATTCGAAAAGAAGATTTTTGTTATATCGTTTGGCTTCTTGTTTGTTGAACTCAAAACTATCTTCAAATAATTGACGAGTGTCTGTTTTTATTAAGTTGAATCTCAATTCGTTAGCTTCTATTTTTGAGAGGTCTATGATGTCGTTGATGAGCCGTAGTAAATTATTGCCATTGCTGATAATTTGATGAATAAATGTTTCTTTTTGTGAGTCAGAGATAGTTGACAGGTTCAACAATTGAGCAAATCCGATAATGCCATTCATGGGAACTCGGATTTCGTGTGACATATTGGCTAAAAATGATGATTTGAGCCGGTTGGCTTGTTCCGCTTTTTCTTTGGCAATCTGAAGTTGTTGTTCAGTTTCTTTTTCTTTACTGATATCAATACCATTGACCAATACTGATTTTACATGATTGTTTTTATCGAATATAGGATTGAAATACATTTTTTTACTGACAGAGTTTCCAAGAGTATCGGTATACGATAAATAAGATTCAACAGTTTCTTTTTGTTCAATAGCCATTCGCACATAGTTGTGGAATTTTACCTTTTTCGAAAGTGGATGTGTGAAAATGTTTAAGTTTTTTATTTCATCTTTTGATTTGGCACCGAGTGAGTTTAATGCTACAGGATTAATCGCCAAAACAGAACCATTGGATTTTACATATATGATATCCATAATGCTTTGTTCAATGATGGCTTCAAACAAGGCTTTTGTTTCAGCTAAAAGTTGTTGTTGTTTGTAGCCTTTTGTTGTATCTCTAAAAACAAAAATATAACCAATGGTTTGATTGTTTTTCTCAATAGTAGAAATAGAACCATCTATGTGGTAAGTGCTTTTGTTTTTTTTGTTACTAAATGAAATATCTTTGAATTTAATTGATTTTCTTTCATTGAGAATAGCAAAAAAATCGACATGATTTTTTTGATTGTCATAAAATTTGAATATTTCATCAAATGGTTTTTGTTTGATCTCGGTTAATTTATAACCACTCAGTTTTTCGGCAATGGGATTAATGTTTAAGATGTGTTTATTTACATCGGTTGTTATGACAGCTTCACCAATACTATGTAGTGTTAATTCCAAATCTTCTTGTTTTTCTTGTAATGTTTTGCGAAGATTATGTTCATTGGTTGTGTCAATAGCATAACCTATGATGAGCTTCTTTCCGTTTTGCTCAATGATACCGGTAGATAAGGTAACCCATCGAATTCCTTTATGAGGATTGATGATACGAATTTCATAATGAGAAGGAATATCCGATTGTCCGTTTAAGCGAGCTTGAGCATTTTGAATAACGGTTTTTTGGTCATCGGGGTGTATGATTTCCCAAAATTTTTGATTAATAGCATTTTTGTATTCAATGCCTAAGATATTAATAGCCGCTTCATTGCCAAAAACATATTTCCCGTCTTCAATGATAAAAACACCGGCAATAGGTGTTTCTATTAGTTTTCGAAAGCGTTCTTCACTGAAACGAAGCTTGTCAAGCGTTGTCTTTAGTTCGGTTTGGTTTTCTTGCAATTCATTATTTACCGATTGATATTCTTCATTTTGGGCACTTAGCTCTTCATATTGTTCTTTTAGAAGTCGGTTTTTTTCGATAAGGGTTTCTTGAACAGATTTTATTTTTTTAAAATTAAGGAAAAAGATGATGAATAAATCATCTTCAATATGGGTGAAACGACCAAGATAGCTATATGTGTTATTGTCTTTTTGGAGTGAAAATTCTGTGGATGTTGAGACATCATCATTTTTAATCTGAGTAAATACCTTTTTTATTTTGTATGTTTCATCAATGGGTAGGCTATCAAAAAGATTATTCCCATTAGTGATTGAATCAAAAAAAGTGTTGAAATCAGCATTGATTTGAATATCTTCGATAATACCATTTTCGTGGATTAATAGGAAAATGTCCGGTAAAATCTTTATTTTTGACAAGAAATTTTCAGTATTCATAGAGACATATGATTTAATTGATTAAAAGTAAGCATAATTTCATTAATATAAAAATACATTGAAGAAAAAAAATAAACGAATCGAAAAAATTGAGATAATCGATATAGGAGCAAAAGGAAAAGCTGTTGGGAAAAGTGCAGATGGAAGAG
>CAZSHT010000228.1:0-2471 GCA_964606715.1 uncultured Bacteroidales bacterium | reverse complement strand
GAAAGACAATCCGTTACAATCTTTTGAGGTTGTTTCGGAAACTTCGAAATAAGGGGATTTTTTGAGTGTTATATTACGCGACAAACCCAGTAATGCGGCATCGTAATTGGGTGGTTGAAGAAGTGAATAGAATTTAGGGGAAGGATGTAGCCGAAAAAATGAATCGAAATAGGCTGCTTTCGTCATAGAATCCCAGTGAATAGAACCATAATGGTATTTCATATTGAACCATATTCCTTGTGTTGTAAATAAAATGAGGAATACAAATCCGGCATATTTTATTTTTTTAGTTTGTTTTAAAAGTGTTTCGGTCGTAGCAGCCAAGCCAAAAGCCATTATACCATAAATATCTATCAACGGACGCATTCCAAAACTACCACCATACCACCAAGTCCACCACGAAGAAATGACATAAAGATAAATACTAAACAAAACAATACTTGCCAAGAAAAATGAAGAGGAGAATCGTTTTATCATAAAAAAACCGATAACGGACAAAAGCATAATGGGTGTATAAATGAAAAACCCTTTTCTGAAACTAAATAAAACATTAACAATTTGTGGAGAGTCAAAAAAGAATCTCTCTTTGGTATAGGAGTAATAAATCCATTGTCCGGTAATGTGTTTCCAATAAAACAACTGGGGTAAAATAACCAAGAAAGCTATTATTGTCATTAGAATCAGAGACTTATGCTGTTTGATAAAGAGAGAGAGGCGAAGTTTGAAATCATTCCAAGAAGAGATTCCATATAACGCAAAAATCAAAACAGATAAAATATTGATGGGACGAATCAATGTCAATAGTCCTAATAAAACGCCTATTTTAAGGGTATTGATAAGAGATTGTTTTTCATACCATTTTGGAGTAATATAAATAAGTAAAACAAACAAGGTGAAATTATAGACATGCGACATGCCGGCTTCCAAAGTGGAATAATAAAATAAGTTGGTTCCCATGCCTATGGCAAATAAGGTGATGGCAACCGTAAGTTCCGAAAAATAACGAAGGAGAATTTTGTGTAGAAACCACAAGCCTACAGTTAAATAGAACAAGGCAGAAAGAATTAGCGATAGGCGGTAGGGCCAAGAAAAACCACCGTCATCGGCAGATGTTAGTTTTGCAATGGTATGTCCAATGGCAAAGAATGGGGCATACATAAACGAAAGTCCCATGGTGGTTTTCGTTAGGTAGTTGCCATTCGGGAGTTTTTTGCCCCAAAAGACAAAATGGTGAGAACCGTGGTAATTTTCTTTGAATTTCAACGAAACATCATCATAAATAAAGTAAGCAGGAAGGTAAGCGTAATAAGAAATAACATCCCATTCTATAACTTTATGTGGGTTTTGCCATTGTTTAATATTTAAATCGGTAAATAAAGCCGTTAAAATAACAATGAGAATAGAGAGTTTTGCAATACCTAATTTCATTTTTTTAAAGATAGTTGGAGTGGTGTTTTGGGCAAAATAGACATGTCATAACTGATGAATGACAATAGCAGTTGAAATCCTAAGATAATGGGTAAAACTGCCAGCATAATGGTGCCGGTAGGTGTCGGAATATTGGTTTCTATGGCAGAATACCATTTCAATCCACCGAAGATTGTCCCGAAAAGAAACAAAATACTGCCAAATATGAGTTCCAAAGAGCCGATATTAAAATCTCTTAAAAAATATTGATAAAACAGGCGTTTGAAAAAACGAATGAAATATTTCGGTGGAAATTCAAATAAAACTTTAAAAATATTCAAACTGCTGGTTTCATCTTCGTATTTAGGAATCATAGGGATATCTGTAACGACAGCTCGTATGGTTCCCATGCGAAACAACAAATCACTTTCGAAAAAATAACGATTTGACAATTTTTCTAATGGAATAAGAGATAATACCGAAGTATGTATAGCAATGAAGCCATTGGTTGGATCCATAATATTCCAATAGCCGTTTACCAATTTATTGAACAACGATAAAATGCTATTTCCCATGAGTCGGGTAAATGGCATCTTGGTAAGTTCCGATAAAAAGAAAAAACGATTGCCTTTGGTGAAATCACTTTTACCATTTAAAATAGGTGCTGTTAAAGTGGAGATAAAGGAAACATCCATTTGTCCGTCGCCATCGACCTTCACAACAATATCGGCGGATAATTCCATTGCTTTCTTAAATCCGGTTTTCATTGCACCGCCTACACCCTTATTTTTATCGTGATATAGAACTGTCAGACGCTTATCAGTGATTTCTTGTTCAACAAATTGTCCGGTGTTTTCAGGACATTTATCATCGACAACAATGATAAATGCTATCGACGAATCAATGGCTTTAATCACCGAGAGAATTTGTTGTTTCACTTTGTATGCAGGAATGATTACAGCAATCTTCATAAAGTTGATTTCAATAAGTATTTGCGAAAGTAATTATAAAAAATAAGCATACAAAAAAAGAGGTTGTTTTTTTGATGACAACCTCTTTTTGTT
>CAZSHT010000227.1:0-2471 GCA_964606715.1 uncultured Bacteroidales bacterium | reverse complement strand
ATAACATATTTTTTGTATTGTTCCAAGTCAAGATTTTTGGCATTGATTTCTTTGGCTTCCAAAACGGTGTAATCGTGCTTTGCCAATTGTTCTATGGTGTAGCGATTTCGTCCGTAACCGATAATTTTTCCGGGTGCCAATGCAAAAAAGTTGGAACCGCTGTGCCATTGTTCACGATGTTGATATATCAATTGTTCGCCTCCACAAAGCAATGGTTTCAACTCCATGCCAAGTTCCGAAAGAGCTATAAGGAGATTCTCTTTTTCTTTTACACTTACTATCTTTCCGCCTTCTACCTGAATGTGAATTGTTCGGTATTTGTTCTTATCCAAAATCAATGGCTTGAAAACCATGCATTCGTTGGTATTTAATAAAGTGAAAACCATATCGAGATGGATAAATGATTCCGGTTTTGTCGGCAACTCTTGCACAATGATATGATGTGTTTTTTCATCTTTCAGATGTTCTCTGATGATAAAATCGACACCTTGTGAAGAACTTCTATCGCCCAGCCCTACTAAAGTGATATCGTCGCGTGCCACCAAAATGTCACCACCTTCATATTTTGTAGCACCGCCGGACATCGCAAACGGATGAGGCAAAACAGTATTACCTTCAAAAGACGGATGGTATTGAAAGATTGTATCCATAATGGCAACTTCCCGCCATCGCACATCGTGTGACATCAAGCCCAGCAAGGCAGTATGATGATGGACCGCTGTAATGTCTCGTGTGAAAAACAGATTGTATGCCGGCTGTGTCAACGGTCGTCCTTCATTTGATTTCAGCCCTTCTATCAAGGCTGTTACCAAATCGTTCGGTTCTAAGTCCAACAACAAAGGTTTAATATTCAGATTTTTCTCAAATGCAACAATTTTGTCAATGATTGATAATCGTGCCGTTTCGTTGTTCAATGATTCTTTCAACAAGTCAACTACTTCCAGAACTGTGGCGTGCTTCTCTATAACTTTCTTAAACTCAACATATTCCGATTGCATCACCGGCATATTCAATAAGTCGCTATACAACGCCTGCTTGATTGTTTCGGGAACCATTTTTTCAACTTCCGGTCCGGGCGTATGCATTATTACGGTTTCCAATTCGCTTATTTCCGAAAAAATATTAAACGCTATCTTCTTCGACATAATTTCTGTTTTCTGTTTAATTTACTTTCCAAAAATACAAAAACAAACCAAGTGCGACGACAAGTTTTTCACAAATTAGGAAAATGCATCGACTTCTTTTGTTGCCATTCTTTTTTTTACCTTTGTCGCTATGTATTCTTTCGGAATCTTTCTGTATGGTCTTACGATTCGATTGGCTTCGCTCTTCAATGCCAAAGCACGACAATGGCAAGCAGGACGAAAAAACTTGTTTCGCCACATTGAACAAGCACTTATCCAAGTCCCGTCTGAAAAAAGAATTTGGATACATGCTTCTTCTTTGGGCGAATTTGAACAAGGCCGACCGCTCATTGAAGCACTGAAACAAAATTTTCCACAATATGCCATTGTGCTCACTTTCTTTTCACCATCAGGTTATGAAGTGCAAAAGGATTATAAGTATGCTGATTTTGTATTTTATCTTCCGCTCGACACAAAACGCAATGCCCAACGATTTTTGGATTTGGTGCAACCCGAACTGGCTATTTTTGTAAAATATGAATTTTGGTTGAATTTTTTATTTGCTTTGAAGTTACGACATATTCCAACAGTTTTAATCTCGGCTGTTTTTCGCCCGAATCAATTGTTTTTCAATCGTTATATTTCATTTTACCGAAATGCATTATCGGCGTTTTCTCATTTCTTTGTGCAAAATGAAATGTCAAAAAAACTACTACAAGACATTGGATACCAAAATGTTACAATAAGTGGCGACACGCGTTTCGACCGCGTTTTTGATATTGCTCAAGACGATTTCCGGCTCGATACCTTAACCTCATTTGTAAACAACAAAAAAACAATTATTGCAGGCAGTTCTTGGCCACACGATGAAGATTTGTTGGCTCGCTATGCCAAACAGCGTTCCGACATAAAATGGATTATCGCACCACACGAAGTTACACCTTCACACATCAAGCAAATAAAGACTTTGTTTGCCGACAAAAAAACACTTCTTTACTCCGAAATATCTTCGGTTACCAACCTTGCCGGTTATGACCTCCTGATTGTCGATACCATTGGATTATTAAACAAAATCTACCGCTATGGAACCATTGCTTATATCGGTGGCGGTTTTGGAAAAGGTATTCACAATATTTTAGAGCCTGCAGTATTTGGATTGCCTGTTTTGTTTGGACCTCGATATCAAAAATTTGAAGAAGCAACACAACTTATTCATTTGGGAGGTGCCTGTAGTATAACCAATTATTCTACCCTCGAAACACAGCTGAACCAATGGCTTGACGATACGGAAAAATACGAAACAGCCAGCCTTTCGACAACACAATTTGTGCAACGACAAATAGGTGC
>CAZSHT010000226.1:0-2485 GCA_964606715.1 uncultured Bacteroidales bacterium | reverse complement strand
CACAAAATGATGCATCGTCAACAATTTATTGGGATTTTGGTGATAACACCGATACTTCCGGCATAAATTTGCTTACAGCAACACATACTTTTACCGAAAAACACGGTTATAATGTTATTGTTTATTTGAAAGATTCAAAAGGATGTATCTCAGAAGATACTGTTTTCCGTGTACGAGTTGGTCTTAAGCCTAATTTTGCCAACACGCATTTAGAAAAAGATGCTATTTGTCCGGGTATGCCTGACTCTCTTTATGGAACAGCTACAGAAGAGGTTTGGAACAGTAAGCCGACATTTGTCTTTGCCGATACAGTGCCGTTACATGATGGAACAGGAGTGTCGGATACATCAACAATTACGATAGATCAATTTACTGCAGGACAAACTTTGTCCTCCCTTTCAGAATTAGAGGGCATTTGTATGAATATAGAACATTCGTATTTAGGTGATTTATCAATAACGGTAGTTTGTCCTGACGGGCATTCTATTTCATTAAAGAATTTTGATTCAAGTGTTCCAAATGTGTTTTTTGGAGAAGCACGCCCCGAAACAGATACAATTCCCGGAAAAGGATGGCAATATTGTGTAACCCCCTCTCCCACATATGGTACTTTTAATGCAGAAGCAACAAATGCGAATACGGTAACAATTGACGGACATTATATTCTGAAAACAGGAACTTATACCTCTCAAGAATCATTAAACGGACTAGTAGGTTGTCCGCTCAATGGTGAATGGAAGTTGATTATAACAGACCACCAGTCAGGAGATAATGGAACGCTATTTAGTTGGTGGATAAATTTTGCAACTTCTCTTTATCCGGATATTTGGGATTATAGCAACACATTAACAGGTGAAAAGATATGGTTGGCACCTAATGCTCATGGTGAAATTACCGATGATGGTTCTTCCGATGGAAATGGTTTAGGAACTTATTATAAAAACATTGATCATCTGCATCAAACCAGTGAACCATTTGTGTATAAAGTAAAAGACAACTACGGATGTTATCATGACACGACAATAAATGTTATTGTATATTCCGATACACACAATATGCCTCCATTGGATATTTTAACGCCTGACACAACCGTTTGTGGAAAAGAAACGATGCTTAGAGCTTATATCGATACTGCGTATTCTACAGGAACCTCAGATACCAATCATTATCATGGAACATGGCGTTTGGTGTCGGGACCGGATACAGTTTCTTTCTCTGATACAACAGCAGAAAATACAAGTGTAATAGTTTCTAAATATGGAACTTATGTTTTCAAGTGGTTCTATGCAAATCCATATTGTGATACAGTAAAAGAAATAACGGTTGTTTTTAATCCATTACCGACCGATTCGTTTACAGCAACTGTCCCATATTGTGCAGGATTCCCTACGGAATTAACAGTTGTGAATTTAGCGAACGACGATGATAGTTTGGTTACTTATCATTGGATATTCCCCGAAGGATATCGTATGGACAGCATTACGGATGTATCGTATGCAGGGAAAGATACAGGTTTGTATAATGACAATTCTCTTAATTCCCATTTTTATGTGGCATGGCAAAATTCTTCGGATACTGTTCATGTATTAGCATTGGTAAAAGAAAATAAGTGGGGTTGTAAATCAGATTTGGTTTACGATACTATAAAAATGACAAAACCATTACAACCGGAATCGTATGATTCAATAAATGCAACTTGTGGTAATCCCAACGGTGCGATTGTTCTGCATAAAGGACATTCGAGCAATACATTCGAATGGTTGCCGGTTAATTATATACCGTTTGCCAATCCTTATGACTCTTCACAATCAGAGCTGTATGGTGGTGTTACTTATCAAATTATAGTAGATGGTCCGTCTTTATCACCGGATGCTCCGAGTGGATTTACTTGTGCCGACACTTTTAAATTGTATTTGCCCGATACAGGACATACCGTTGCCGACTTCGATACAACCAATTTAGTTGATGGCATAGGTCCTTACACTGTGGCTCTTATCGACCAATCGGAGAATGCCGTATCGTATCAATGGTATTTGTATTATTATGATGAAGATTCGACAATGATAGTGGATAGTAGTACGGAGGTTTCGCCTGCTTTTACAATTGAAGAAACCGGTGATTATGGCATAATATTAACAACAACAAGTGCTGAGGGATGTACCAGTACGAAAGATTGGAAAGGGTTTCATGTTGATGCTGCATCTTCATTGGATATTCCGAATGTATTTACGCCGAACGGTGATGGTGTGAATGATTATTTTCAAGTCAAAGCCGTTTCGATGGAAACTTTTAATGGTGTTATCCTCGATCGTTGGGGACGAAAAATCTTTGAATGGACCAATTGTAAAGAAGAAACTGCCGGATGGGACGGTACCAACGGTAGCTCAAAAGCTGCACCGGGAGTTTATTTCTATATTATAAAAGCTGTCGGAAAAGACGAGGTTACTTATGATGAATCCGGTACGCTCTATTTGTTTAGAGATAA
>CAZSHT010000225.1:0-2494 GCA_964606715.1 uncultured Bacteroidales bacterium | reverse complement strand
TATTGCTTTATAAGAATTTAAAAGACACTTCCAAGATATGTATTATTTATAATAATATGGCTATCATTTATCGTCTGAAAGGCAATTATTCTTTAGCTACAGAATATATCAAAAAGTCATTAACTCTAAATCACAATAAATACCCCGAACAATTAGCCGACAGCTATACCATAAACGGCACTATTTATCTCTATCAGAACAACTACAAAAAGGCGATGCTCCTATATCAGAAGTCATTGGATATCAGCCAAGAACACAACTTAAAATCCAATATAGCCGACAATTACAACAATTTAGGTCAAGTGCAATACATTTTGGGAAACTACAAACAATCCATTGATTATTACACAAAAGCTCTTGACATGAATACAAAACTCGGATATAAGCATGCCATCGCTAATAACTTGAATAATTTGGGAAATATATATCTTAATGAAAAAGAATTTTCAAAAGCCAAAACTTATTATTCCAAAGCACTTGCATTAAATCAATCTATCAACAATGAAATAAGTCTTGCCAATAATTATATGAATATTGGGATTGTTTATTACTATGAAGGAAAATATGCTCAAACCATAAAATTTTTCAAGAAGACATTAGATATAGATAAAAGATTGGGCAACAAAAAAGCAACTTCAACAATATTGTATAACCTAGCAGAACTCAACATCAATTTAGCGGACTCTGTTTCTTTCAGTCAACGCCAACGACAACGCTATTTCAACGATGCTCTTTCTTTTATTGAAGAAGCCATTTCCATTTCCAAAGAACTGCATTTACTAGATGCTGAACAATCAAGTTATGAATTATTATCGACCCTTTATGAAAAGATGGGAAACACAGCTAAAGCCCTTCAATATTACAAACTTAGAACAACGATTAAAGACAGCATTTTCAATCAACAAAAAAGTGAACAATTATCTGAACTGGAAACAAAATATCAGGTAAAACAAAAAACCAAAGACATCCGAAACTTACTAAAGCAACAGCATCTTCAGTCTGATTTATTAAAGATAAAACAACAACAAGCTCACAAACAACGCATCATTATCATTATCATCAGCAGTGGTTTTATTTTATTGCTTATCTTTTTATTCTTAATCTTGCGTTTATTTTCTCAAAAAAAGAAAGCCAATTTACTACTGGCAGAACAAAATGAAAAAATTAAGCACCAAAAAGAAGAAATTGAAGCAACCAACAATAATCTAAAACTTCGCAACGAAGAAATATTATCGCAACGCGATGAACTGCAAGCAAAAAAAATAGAAATAGAAAATATCCATCATGAGATAGAACAAAGTATCGACTATGCGATGCGTATTCAATCATCTATTCTCGCATCTCCAAAAATATTGAAAAAAAACATTGATGATTTCTTTATCTTATTTCATCCTCGCGATAAAGTAAGTGGCGATTTCTATTGGTGGGAACTCATTGAAAATCGCACCATTATGACAGTTAGTGATTGTACGGGACATGGTGTTCCGGGAGCTTTTATGAGCATTTTAGGTATTTCATTCCTACGCGAAATTGTCGTAAAAGAATACATCACTCACCCCGGCATTATTTTGCGTCGGTTGAGAAAAGAAATCATAAAAACACTTAAACAAGAAGATGACGAAAGTCTACAAAAAGACGGTATGGATATGGCTATTATCTCTCTTGACCACAAAACTAATATGATGCAATATGCCGGTGCCAACAATCCCATCTATATCATTCGTTCTCGCTCAAATGAAAATCCAATATCGCAAGGCATATCCATTCATAATGAAACACATACTTTGACCGAACTAAAACCCGACAAAATGCCCATTGGTATCTATCAAAAAATGGGACGCTTTACCACCCATGAATTACAACTTGAAAAAGGCGATCAAATTTATCTCTTTTCCGATGGTTTAGTTGATCAATTTGGCGGTCCGAAAGATAAAAAATTCAAGTCGAAACGCTTTAAAACCCTATTGCTCGAAATTGCCGACAAACCTATGAGTGAACAAAAAATACTATTGGACGAAACATTTGTAAAATGGAAAGGCTACAATGAACAAGTCGATGATATTACGGTTGTGGGTATTACGATTTAACTCTCTATGTTTACGGGTTATATTGCGAGAGTGTCAATATCTTTTGAAAATTCTTTTCCGCCATCAACTGCTCTAACGACACAGAAGGATTATTCTTCATATAAGCTTCCACTATTCGTGTTCCTATCCACACACCTGTTCGTGCCGGCGACTGCTGTCCAAACGGCGTTGTAAAAGGAGCCTCATCAATAAACTTTTTTATTTGTAAATATTTTTGAGAAAACAATAATTTTTTCTCTACAAAATAAGTCCACATCTGCTCCTCATTATCAACACACCAATTTAATTTATCTGACTCTATACCAAATTTCAAACTATCCGGATAATCTACCGGAAGACAAGTATTCAAAGCATATTGTATCTTTCCGTAATAAATCATATTTGCCAACAGATTATTTTCGGTGTCA
>CAZSHT010000224.1:0-2495 GCA_964606715.1 uncultured Bacteroidales bacterium | reverse complement strand
ATTCCAGCCATGAGAATTTATTTGCTCTATCTGATTTTAAAGAATCAAAAATCACCTCTAAAGATTTTGATTTTTCGCGTACAGACACTTTGTCGCTTTGTCTTAGCTGATACGATGGAACATTAACGACTTCACCATTTACACAAATATGTCGATGCGATATCAACTGACGAGCAGCTGCTCTTGTTGGAGCAATACCTAATCTGTATACAACATTATCTAAACGGGACTCTAATAATTGCAATAATACTTCTCCGGTAATACCTTTTGCTGAAGAAGCTTTTTTAAACAAATTACTAAATTGGCGTTCTAAAACACCATAAGTATATTTTGCTTTTTGTTTTTCTTTAAGTTGAATACCATATTCGGAAGTTTTTTTTCTTCTGTTCAACCCATGTTGTCCCGGTGGATATTTTTTCTTTTCAAAAGAACGATCCGGACCGTAGATAGGATCTCCAAATTTTCTTGCAATTTTAGTCGTAGGACCTGTATATCTTGCCATTTTTTATATAAATTTTCGTAATAATAAATTAAACTCTTCTCTTTTTTGGTGGACGACAACCATTATGTGGCAATGGTGTTACATCTACTATTTCCGTTACTTCTAATCCGGCACCGGCCATTGAACGAATAGCTGATTCTCTTCCTGACCCCGGACCTTTTACAAATACTTTTACTTTGCGCAAACCTAAATCAAAAGCAATTTTTGCCGCTTCTTCTGTTGCTACTTGTGCAGCATAAGGCGTGTTCTTTTTCGATCCTCTAAACCCTTTTTTTCCTGCTGAAGACCAAGTTATAACTTCACCATTAGCATTTGCAAAGGTTATAATGATATTATTGAAAGACGAAGATATATGAGCTTGACCTATTGGCTCTATATTTACTTTTCGTTTTCTTGTTTTTGTTACTTTCTTTGCCATAATTTATATACTATTTAATAGCTTTCTTTTTATTTGCAACTGTTTTTCGTTTTCCTTTTCTTGTTCGTGCATTATTTTTTGTCGATTGTCCGCGAAGCGGTAACCCTATTCTATGACGAATCCCTCGATACGATCCAATGTCCATCAATCGCTTAATATTCGTTTGTACTTCAGATCGCAATTCTCCTTCTATTTTATAATTATCGGAGATAACTGAACGAACTTTATTGATTTGATCGTCTGTCCAATCTTTTACTTTAACATTTTCATCAATCCCTGCTTCTTTTAATATTTGTTTTGCAGAGGTTCTTCCTATTCCAAAAATATAAGTCAAAGCAATAACGCTTCTCTTATTATCAGGAATATCTACACCGGAAATTCTAGCCATATAAATTTATTTTTTGGATTGCAAAATTAATACAAATTATCCTTGTCGTTGTTTAAATTTCGGATTTTTTTTATTTATCACATATAAACGACCTTTTCGTTTGACGATCTTACAGTCAGCGGATCTTTTTTTCACAGATGCTCTTACTTTCATTTCTCTTATTTTTTTAAGTTATTTATATCTATATGTTATTCTTCCCTTTGTCAAATCATAGGGTGAAATTTCAAGTTTAACTTTATCTCCCGGAAGAATACGAATATAATGCATTCTCATTTTTCCTGAGATATGGGCTGTTATGATATGTCCACTTTCCAATTCTACACGAAACATTGCATTTGATAATGCTTCTAAAATAACACCATCTTGTTCTATTGAAGGTTGTTTTGCCATTTTCTTTAATTCAAATTTAATGCTTGTTCTATTATTTCAAAACTAGATAATATATCAGCTCCATCTTTTTTCACTGCTATTGAATGTTCAAAATGAGCGGCAAAACTATTATCTGCCGTTACAAATGTCCATCCATCATCGAGAATCCTTACTGCAGGACTTCCCATTGTTATCATTGGTTCTATTGCGATTACGGTTCCTTCTTTTATTTTCTTTCCGTTTCCTCGTTTCCCATAATTTGGCACTTGTGGTTTTTCATGCAGATTTCTTCCCACACCGTGTCCTACCAATTCACGCACGACACCATAGCCAAAACTCTCAACATGAGATTGAATTGCATAACCTATATCGCCTATCCTGTTCCCTACTTTTGCTGCTTCAATTCCTTTGTAAAGAGCTTCTCTCGTTACTTTCAACAACTGCTCCACTTCTTTGTCTATTTCTCCTATTACAAAGGTATATGCTGAGTCACCATTGAAACCATCGACAATGGCACCACAATCTACCGAAACAATATCACCATTTTTCAGAACGACCTTTTTTGAAGGGATTCCATGAACTATTTTATTGTTCTCCGAAATACATAGTGTATTTGGAAATCCTCCATATCCTAAAAACCCCGGGATAGCACCATTATCTCTAATAAACTCTTCTGCTACCTTATCCAACTCCTCGGTTGTTACTCCGTCTTTCATCAACTTCCCCACTTCTGCAAGTGTTCTTGAAACCAACAAATCCGCTTTTCTTATTCGCTCAATATCTTCATTTGAATAGACCATAAGATTTTATATTGATGA
>CAZSHT010000223.1:0-2536 GCA_964606715.1 uncultured Bacteroidales bacterium | reverse complement strand
GAAAAAGATGCAATTCTCGACATCAACCAAATTTTAAAACCCGAAAGTTTTTATAGCGAAAAACACCGCTATATCTATGAGGCCATCTTGGAGTTGAGTAGCAACTTGGAACCGGTTGACATCATCACTGTAAAAACGGAATTGAAAAAGAAAAAACTATTGGAAGTCATCGGTGGTGGTGCTTATCTTTCTTCGTTGCAAAGTATGGTCTCAAATACTGCCAATTTAGAATATCATGCCAAAATTGTTGCTCAAAAATACATTCAACGACAACTGATTTCCGTTGGAAGTGAGATAATAAAAATCTCTACCGACGAAGCTAATGATGTGGCAGACATGCTCGACAGTTCCGAAAAATTATTGTTTGAAGTTGCCGAAGGAAATATCAAGAAAGAAACTCAAGCCATCAAACCGCTCATTGACAGTGCTCTGAAACAAATACAGGAAGCCGGAAAAAGTGGCGATTTTACGGGTGTGCCTTCCGGATTTACCGATATAGACCGCATTACAAACGGATGGCAACCATCGGACTTAATCATTATAGCCGCTCGCCCCTCAATGGGGAAGACAGCTTTTGTATTGTCTATGGCAAAAGAAGTCGCCAAAAAAAAATTCCCGGTTGCGATTTTTTCATTGGAAATGTCCGATTTGCAACTGGTCAATCGCATTATATCCAGTGAATCTCGCATCCCTGCCGAAAAAATACGAACAGGGAAACTAACCGACCAAGATTGGAAACATTTAGAAAAAACCATACAACCTATCATTGAAGCTCCCTTGTATATTGATGATACCGCCGGACTCAATGTCTTTGAATTGCGTTCAAAATGTCGCCGACTAGTCGAGAAAAAAGGTGTTCGCATGGTCATTATCGATTACCTGCAATTGATGAATGCTGCTTCATCAGGAAAAGGTAACAGAGAACAAGAAGTTAGTATGATCTCCCGTTCTCTCAAAGGACTGGCAAAAGAATTGAATATTCCTATCATCGCCTTATCTCAGCTAAATCGCTCGGTAGAAACTCGTAGCACAGGTCACAAACGCCCGCAACTTTCCGACTTACGAGAATCGGGAGCCATAGAGCAAGATGCCGATATTGTGATGTTTATTCATCGTCCCGAACGAATGGGCATCACCGAAGACACTGAAGGAAATTCCACAAAAGGTTTGGCAGAAATTATTATTGCAAAACATAGAAATGGACAAGTAGGTGATGTGAAATTACGATTTATAGAAAGTTTTGCTACATTTACAGATTTCGATAATTTTGATATGGATGCCGATATAAACTCCATAACAATGCCATCACGAACTGACGATGAAGAATCTTTTGGCAATATCAACTTGTCGGCTCTCGATAATAACAATGACGACCTTAACAATATCGATCCGTTTTAATCAATAAAAATATGAAAATATTCATTTTTTTTGTTGTATTTCTTTTGCAATCCATTATGGGTTTTAGCAGTTCTGTCCTTATTCCAATGGACGACACACAACACAATCACCTAAAAGCTTACGGAATTGCTTATTGGACTCTACAAAACGGTCAAACAATTCAGTGGCTACTCAACTACAAAGGCGGTAGTTTTCTGATACCTTATTCTCAGGCTGTAACCAATGAATGTGATTTACGGGG
Organism: uncultured Bacteroidales bacterium; assembly: GCA_964606715.1. Lineage (GTDB taxonomy): Bacteria > Bacteroidota > Bacteroidia > Bacteroidales > JALTDM01 > CAZSHT01. The sequence continues at coordinate 897 of CAZSHT010000223.1, read as the reverse complement.
TGTGTCTTACGAAGTTATTGCCAACGCCAAAGTCAACAGTATTCTGCAATATATTGCCCAACCCGATGTCAATATGGATGCCGTGAAATTGCAAGTAGCTCCGAAGATTGCTGTTTATTCTCCCAAAAACAAACAACCTTGGGATGATGCGGTTACACTGGTGCTTACCTATGCTCAAATTCCGTATGACATTATTTATGACGGGGACATTATTGAGGGAAAACTCAATAACTATGATTGGTTACATCTGCACCATGAGGATTTTACCGGACAATACGGAAAATTTTATGCCGCATACCACAACACCCCATGGTATCAAGAGCAAGTTCGCACACAAGAAGCCATTGCCAAAAAATATGGATTCAAAAAAGTATCAAAACTAAAACTTTATGTGGCTCAAACCATCCGAGCGTTCGTTTCAAAAGGCGGATATCTTTTTGCAATGTGTTCAGCTACAGACTCATACGACATAGCTTTAGCCGCTCAGAATACCGATATATGTGCATCTATATATGATGGCGATCCGGCAGATCCAAATGCCCAACAAGAGTTAGATTTTACACAAACATTTGCATTCGAAAACTTCAAATTGGTAACCGATCCTTACTTGTATGAATATTCTGATATTGATGCCACCCGCACCCGCAAGATTCCCGAAAAACAAGATTTCTTTACTTTATTCGACTTTTCAGCAAAATGGGATCCTATTCCTACCATTCTTTGTCAAAATCATAAGAATCTCATTCACGGATTTATGGGACAAACAACAGCATTCAACGATGCTGTTATAAAAAAGAATGTGCTTATCATGGGAGAAAATAAGTCGGCCCACGAAGCGCGTTATATTCATGGCGAATACGGAAAAGGCATGTGGACATTCTATGGCGGACACGATCC
>CAZSHT010000222.1:0-2549 GCA_964606715.1 uncultured Bacteroidales bacterium | reverse complement strand
CGGTTTGAAAATGAGTAGCATTGAAACACTCGCACCTCATATACTCACCGTTATCGAACAGTAATGATTTAAAATAGAACCTTACTATTGACCTAAAACTTATTGTTATTCCCAAAACGACAATACAATCTTGCTTTATTTTTCCATAAACTTATTTTTCGTTCCACTCGAAACATTACCTTTGCAGGCAAAAATAATACGGTATGAATGCTCTACTCGAAACTCACCTAAACCTTCAAAATCAAACTGCATTTTACAAAGGAAAAGTCCGCGATGTCTATACCATTGCCAACGATTATATGGTGATGGTAGTAACCGACCGCATTTCTGCATTTGATGTTATTTTGCCTAAAGCTATTCCTTATAAAGGACAAGTTTTAAATCAAATCGCTGCCGAATTTTTAGATGCCACACAAGACATTGTTCCGAATTGGAAAATCGCTACTCCGCATCCGATGGTAACAATTGGACACAAAGTAGAACCGTTTCCCGTTGAGATGATTATTCGCGGTTATTTGGTAGGTAGTTCGTGGCGACATTACAAAGAAGGTAGTCGGCTTATTGCCGGTGTTCCTATTCCCGAAGGAATGAATGAATTTCAACGCTTCGAATCGCCTATCATCACCCCTTCTACAAAAGCTGAACAAGGAGCTCACGACGAAGACATTTCCAAAGAAGAGATTATTCGTCAAGGCTTGGTCAATGCCGAAGATTATGCTCTGTTAGAAGAATACACCTATCGCCTGTTTGAACGCGGTTCTGAAATTGCTAAAAAATACGGACTGATATTAGTTGACACAAAATATGAATTTGGGAAAAAAGATGGTAAAATTTATCTGATAGATGAAATCCACACACCCGATTCATCGCGGTATTTTTATGCCGACTCGTATGAAGAAAATTTTGCCAACGGATTGCCTCAACGCCAACTGTCAAAAGAATTTGTGCGAGAATGGCTGATGGAAAACGGTTTTCAAGGACGCGAAAACGACATAATGCCTGAGATGACAAACGAAAAAACAGACGAAATCAGTCGGCGATATATTGAACTGTATGAGACTGTTACCGGGAAAAAATTAAAAAAAGTGGACTATTCTCATATCGAACAAGACATTGAAACAGCTATCAATCATTTTTTTGACACTCAAAAATAAATGCTACTCTCTTCTACCATCTGTGCTGTTGCCACACCTGCCGGCGAAGGAGCCATTGCCATTATCAGAATCAGTGGGCAAGATGCTTTTTCGATTGTAAACCGGCTGTTTCGACCAATAAAAAACGCCCACACTCTCGATGATTTTGCTTCTCATAGTGTTCATTTCGGCAATATCATCGACGGCAATCATATTCTTGATGAGGTATTGATAACGGTGTTTCGAGCTCCACATTCCTATACCGGTGAAGATGCTGTGGAAATATCTTGTCACGGCTCCACCTACATTCAAAAACGCTTGATAGAATTACTTCTCGAAGCAGGTGCTACACTGGCACAACCGGGAGAATTTACTTTGCGAGCCGTCCTCAACGGAAAACTCGATGTGGCACAAGCCGAAGGTGTCGGCGATTTAATAGCAAGCAAGAGTAAAGCCTCTACCCAACTGGCAATGTTGCAACTCAAAGGGGAATTGTCAAAAACCATCAAGACATTACGCGAAAAGCTGATACGCTTTCTTTCGTTGCTCGAATTGGAACTGGATTTCGGCGAAGAAGATGTTGAATTTGCCAACCGCGAAGAATTGTTACAATTGGCTAACGAAACCGCACAATATGTCAATAATTTATTACATTCGTTTGGTTTAGGAAACGCTATCAAAAATGGTATCCCGACAGCTATTGTAGGAGAACCGAATGTGGGCAAATCTACTCTACTGAATTTGTTATTACAAGAAGAAAAAGCCATTGTTACCGATATCCCGGGAACCACCCGCGATGTCATTGAAGATATGCTTACCATCAACGGCTTTTTGTTTCGTCTGATGGATACAGCAGGTATTCGACAAACCAACGACACTATTGAGGTCATCGGCATAGAAAAGACTTTTTCATCGGTAGCCAAAGCAGCGTTGGTGCTTTATTTGAGCGATGCTTCTCAATCACAAAAAAAATTCGTTAAGTCTTTTTTGGATTTGAAAAATAAAAATCCGCAAGCTCATTATTTGGTGTTGCTCAACAAGATAGACCAATTATCGGCTACTACAACTATTTCCGACCTCGAAGCAGAATGGCAAGAAGCAGGCGTTACAGTATTGGCACTTTCTGCCAAAGATAAACATTATCGGTCGTTGTTACAAGATACTATGATTGCCGTAAGTGGATTGAAAGACATTGAGAATGAATTGTTAATATCCAATGTTCGCCACTATGAAGCACTGAAACGCGTAAGCGAATCGATGGCCGCCATTCAAGATGGTTTAAAAAATCGTATCCCCGAAGATTTATTGACGCAAGATATCAAACAAGCAATGTATTATCTTGGTCTCATTGCCGGAGAAATCACGCCTGATGATGTATTACAATCGATTTTCAAGAATTTTTGTATCGGGAAATAA
>CAZSHT010000221.1:0-2606 GCA_964606715.1 uncultured Bacteroidales bacterium | reverse complement strand
AAAAAGGAGAAAATGATCCTTCTATTTCGTTGCGTTCCAGAACAGCTCGTTTGGCCGGTGAGTGGAGCTTGTCTGCAAAAGACTATAAGGAAACCAGTGTCAGCGATAATAGTTCGACAACAAAGACTGTTACTTATGATGGTTCAATCTTAACTACGGTAACAGTTCGTAAATATAAAAATTATTTAGGAAAAGATACAACAGTAACAGATACTCAAACAGATTCATATTCAGATAATTTGACAATCAATAAAGATGGTTCTTTTACAAGAGAAATAATATATGGTTCAACAAGAACGAATTACGAAGGTAATTGGATGTGGATGAAAGGTAATTCAGAACAAGAATTGAAAAACAAACAAGCGATAATTTTGTCAACTACGAAATATACTTATGTAGATGGAGATGGTAATACTTCTTATCATAACGAAAGTGGAAAATCAAACTTTAGTAATATGATTGTTATCGATCGTTTGGCAAATAAAGAAATGGTATTTCTTTATGATACTAAATATTCGGATGATGATGGATTTTCATCTACAGAGTCAGGAACAGCAACATATACACAAAAATAAAGTAAATATCGGTTTATACAATAAAGAGCTGCCAAATATTTGGTGGCTCTTTTTTTATATTTGTCATTCTTAATGAATCGCTATATTGTCAAATCGTATTTTCGTTATTTATTTCAGGCTAAACATCGAAAAGCTCATGGTGTGCATTCACCGTTTTTGTTTAGTTTGATAGTTGATGTTTTTAACAAAAAAAATCATAATCCGGCTTTTGATAAAATAGAACAGTATCGGAAAATATTAAAGAAAAATAAAACAATAATTGATAGTAAAAAAGATTTAGGAGCCGGCTCAAAACAACAAAAGAAACGACGACAAGTTGCTGATATTGCAAAAGTTTCATTGACAAAATCGCGGTATGCAAAGTTGTTGTATGCACTGGGGACTTATTATAATGCAGTAAATATTTTAGAACTTGGAACTTCTTTGGGGATAACGACACAGTATTTGGCTTCTATACCGAATAGTAGAATTACAACAATTGAAGGAAATCCGCTTATAGCCGATATGGCACAGCATGGATTTGAAAAATTGAATTATTCAAATATAGATTTAGTGTGTGCAGATTTTACCGATTATCTGAAAGATTTAGAGAAGACAACGGTTTATGATTTTATTTTTATTGATGGCAATCATCGAAAAGAGGCAACAATTACATATTTTGAAAAATTATTGAATCATGCACATAACGATACTATTTTAGTGTTTGATGATATTCATTGGTCGGAAGGAATGGAAGAGGCTTGGAAACACATTGTAGCACATTCTGCAACGACTTTAACGATTGATATTTTTCAATTTGGATTGGTTTTTTTGCGAAAAGAACTCTCAAAACAGCATTTTGTAATCAGATATTGAGTATTTTAGTTCATTCAAAATAAAAACAACCTGTAGTGGAAAACAGCACCATTATTCAACTCAATCATATACTGAAAGATTATTATGTAGGGACACAAACGATTCATGCTTTGCGTGGGATAGACCTGCAGATAACAAAAAATGAGTATGTCGCTATTATGGGAGCTTCCGGTTCGGGAAAATCAACGATGATGAATATCTTGGGGTGCTTGGATACACCTACGGGAGGACATTATTTTTTGAATAGTCAAGATGTTTCTAATATGGATGAAGATGCATTGGCAGAGGTGCGAAACAAAGAGATTGGATTTGTATTTCAGACATTTAATTTATTGCCGAAATATACAATTTTGGAAAATGTAGCTTTACCGTTGGTATATGCAGGAATGAAAACTAAACAACGGGAAGAACGCGCCAAAGAAGTGTTGAATGAAGTAGGATTATCTGACAGGCTGAAACACAGACCAAATGAATTGTCGGGAGGACAGCGACAACGCGTAGCTATTGCCAGAGCAATGGTAAATAAACCATCAATTATTTTGGCAGATGAACCAACGGGAAATTTAGACTCGAAAACTTCGGTAGAGATAATGCGTTTGTTTGATGCTATTCACCAATTGGGGAATACCATTATTTTGGTTACTCACGAACCGGATATTGCATTGTTTGCCAAGCGAATTATTCGTTTGAAAGATGGCCGGATAGAAGAAGATACTTTAAATACGAATCGTCATGAGCTATAAAATTTATACTAAAACAGGAGATAAAGGCGAAACTTCGCTTATTGGAGGAACACGGGTTCCAAAATTTCACGAACGCATAGAAGCTTACGGTACTCTTGATGAGCTAAATGTCTTTGTAGGGGCAATTCGTGATTTCGATATTTCGGCAAAACTGCAAAATCAATTGATAGGTATTCAAGACAGGTTGATGGTTATCAGTGCTTTATTGGCAACCGATTCGGAAGAATTGCAAAAAAAACAACCGCAAATTACAGACGAAGATATTCAGCAGTTGGAATCTTATATCGATAATTTTGATGAAGAACTGCCACCATTGAAAGCTTTTGTTATCCCGGGCGGTCTTCCTGTTTCATCGGCAATACATAAAGCACGCGTGATTTGCCGTAATGCCGAACGAAAAGTCATAGCATTGGCTCAGACTGTAGATGTAAAT
>CAZSHT010000220.1:0-2632 GCA_964606715.1 uncultured Bacteroidales bacterium | reverse complement strand
AAAGCGATAAATTGAAAACTGAATTTATCCACAATATGTCGCATGAAATTCGTACCCCAATGAATGGAATTATGGGGTTTGCTTCATTTTTGAAAGACAGTGATTTGTCGAAAGACCAACGCAATGAATATATCTCGGTGATAGAAAACAGTGGGCGTCAATTATTACGCATTATCGATGATATTTTGGAAATATCGCGATTGGATACCAAGCAAGTGAAAATGATAGAAGAGGAGGTGTGTCTGAATAATTTGTTGATGGAACAATATTCGATATTTAAAATGCAGTCCGATACTCAAAGGATTCCGTTGTATCTCAAAAAGACAATGACTTGTGAGGAGTCAACAATCATCTCAGATGCATCAAAATTGAAAAAAATTATCGGCAATCTCTTGGAAAATGCATTTAAGTATACACAAAAAGGATTTATTGAATTAGGATATAATCTGGCAGGAACGCCGGCGGAACCCACATTGGAAATTTATGTGAAAGATACAGGTGTTGGTATTTCTGCAAAAAATCAAAAAACTATATTTGAACGATTTTCTCAAGAAGAAAAAGAGTTGTCCCAAAAAACAGGAGGTTTAGGCTTGGGCTTGTCGATAGCCAAAGAAAATACAGAATTGTTGGGGGGCTTTATTTCGCTCGAATCAAAAAAAGGAAAAGGGGCTTTATTCAAAATAACAATTCCGTATAAACCGGTGTTGAATTCTGTCAAAGATGTGTATTCTTCTTATAATCAGGTTGATAATGATGGCTTCCCCACGGTTTTGATTGCAGAAGATGAGGATACGAATTTCTTATATCTCGAAACGGTATTGAAATATCTGGGAATGTCTATTCGTATATTGCATGCCAAAAATGGAGAAGAGGCCGTAGCCATATGTCAGGAACATCCGGAGATAAAAGTGGTTTTGATGGATTTGAAGATGCCGGTGATGGATGGCTATGAAGCAACAAGACATATTAAAACTATTCGTCCTAATCTTCCTGTTGTGGCACAAACAGCATATTCGTCGGTCGAAGATGAACAAAAAGCATTACAAGCCGGATGCGATGCTTTCATAACAAAACCGATAACGAAAGAAATGCTAAAAAAGAAATTTGTTGATGTGTATTTGTCTGTCTCAAAGAGCTAAATGCTCAATGTTGCATATCCTCTTTTAGTTTATTGCCATAATAATCATCTACTTTGTTTTTGTAAGGATCGGAAATCGGCGTATTGCGGTGGTTCAAATAATATTGCCAATTGGAAATATGTGGCTCGCCACGGGCTGTAGAAGTGAGAAGGATAAAATCCGATTGCATTAGGCTGGGATCGTAAAACACAAATTTTACATTGCTTTGGTTCAAGGTCTGATAATATTGCCAAATCTCGTATGGATAAGAAGATGGCTCATTGTAATGAAAGATTATATCATCGGGACGACCATATTTTAGATAGATGCGACCACGGTCGGTTTCGAAACCTTGACGGATTTGTGTGTGATAATTTTTGTTTACAATTTTTACTTGAGCCAGGTATTTTTCCCATGCTTTTTTTGGGTTTTTGGCATCTTTTCGAATCCAAAAAGAGAGAAAATACGAACGCATATAATTAGGCTCGTTGGTTTTGAGTTGATTGCGGGCATATTCAAATTCCACTTGGTTTGATATAGGGGCAAGGTAGCGAATATACAGAGCTAATGAGTCGGTGGGAATTGTTTCGACAAAAGAACCTTCAATACGAATACTGTCGGGAATGGCTGTGGCTAATTCTTTGTCGAGTGAGGGGTGGCTTCTTACAAAAGAAAAATTCTTTTGGGCTATGATTTTATTCTCGGAATTGATGGCTTGGATTCCGAGAATATAATCGCCGGAAGGTAATAGTTGTATGTCGATAGAGGATAGAATAGGAATGATAGATTTAGCTTTTTGGCGGGAGGTGAATACATAGTTCGGAAGTATCTCTAATGAACTTGCAGAGGCGATATAATAACGGAGTAAGAAAACAGAAGAGCTGTCGGCTATCAATTTGTCTGTATTGTAAAGCTCGGAATAAAATGTTAGCTTATTAAGTGATTCGGGGAAGAAGTTTGCAACATAAGGCTCTATGGTATAACCGTTTTTAGAAAAAATTTCGGGAGAGTTTTTCTTTTGGATATGAGATTTTGCCACATATTCGATGTCAGAGAAAAAAGCTTTTTCTTGGGGGTAATTTAAGTCAATATCAGAAGAGTAGAAATATGGCTTTGTTATGGTATCATTAGCATCTTTGATGGTTAATTCCAGCGTGTAATTTCCTTTTGGGAGGGGAATGCGTTGCACATCAATGAAATTGGGGCGTTGTTCATTAGAATCGATGATGGGGCTGTGCAAATTGTATTTACGAAATGTCTTTATGGTAGAATCTTGTTTCAAAACAATGAGGAAATCAATGGTTGCTTGACGGTGTTTTGCTGAGTCAATATTGACAAAATGAGCTGTTTGTCCCAATATTGAAAAATAAAATTCTAAATAAGGTCCACTTGGTGCATTGAACCGAGCATAATAAAAAAAGGTTTGTAACGATTGTCCAAGACCTGCCAATGATATGCTAAGAGAAAAAATAGTGAAAAGAAGAAACTGTTTCATCAGAAGAAAATATTTAAAG
>CAZSHT010000219.1:1488-2638 GCA_964606715.1 uncultured Bacteroidales bacterium | reverse complement strand
CAATATTACCATTCCAAAAACCGGAAAAGGTTTTTATGATAGAAGGCGAAGAATCGCAAGGCCGATTTGAATTTGGTCCTTTAGAGCCTGGTTTTGGGACAACAATAGGCAATGCTTTTCGTCGTGTGTTACTGTCTTCATTAGAAGGGTATGCAATAACGAGCGTGAGAATAGAAGGAGTGCATCATGAGTTTTCTCAAATAAAAGGTGTCGTAGAAGATGTTTTAAATATCCTGCTAAACCTTAAAATGGTTCGTTTTAAAAAACGAATAGAAGAATATGATTCCGAAAAAGTAAATCTGGTTATTGAAGGACAAGAAGTATTGAAAGCATCAGATATAGCAAAATTCACAAAAGGATTTGAAATTTTAAATCCGGATTTGGAAATTTGTCATATGAATACGGATGTTAAATTACAAATGCAACTGGAAATCAATAAAGGAAGAGGATTTGTTCCGGCTGAAGAAAACAAAGTGAGAGAAGACGATTTGGACATTATCCCTATTGGAGCTGTTTTTACACCAATACGAAATGTAAAGTATGAAGTAAAACAAGTGAGAGTTGAACAAAAGATTGATTATGAAAAATTAATCATGGAGATAAAAACAGATGGTTCAATTCATCCAAAAGATGCTTTAACGGAGGCTGCTAAAATATTAATTCATCATTTCATGCTTTTCTCAGATGAAAAAATAATATTGAGTTTTGAAGAAGAAAGCGAAAATGATAAATTTGACGAGGAAGTATTAAGAATGCGTCAATTGTTGAAAACTCAGTTGACCGATATGGACTTATCAATCAGAGCATTGAATTGCTTAAAATCAGCAGATGTTCAAACACTTGGAGATTTGGTAACTTACAATAGAGATGATTTGTTGAAATTTAGAAACTTCGGAAAGAAATCATTAGCCGAAATAGACGAATTGATTCAAAGTTATAAGTTGCATTATGGAATGAATATAGTAAAGTATAAATTAGACAAAGAGTAGAACGAGATGAAACACGGAAAGAAATTTAATCATTTAGGACGAAAAAGTGCACACAGAAAAGCTACTTTGATGAATTTAGCAAATTCATTGATTGTGCATAAGAGAATAAAAACAACAGTTGCCAAAGCAAAAGCCTTACGACAATATGTTGAACCATTAAT
>CAZSHT010000219.1:0-1388 GCA_964606715.1 uncultured Bacteroidales bacterium | reverse complement strand
GAATAGCAAGAATAACAGCAAGAGAAATTTTGGATTCAAGAGGAAATCCAACAGTAGAAGTTGATGTCATCACCGAACGCGGTGTATTGGGTAGAGCCGAAGTACCATCAGGAGCATCTACAGGAAAATACGAAGCTGTAGAGCTGAGAGATGGAGATACAAAACGCTTTATGGGAAAAGGTGTGCAGAAAGCAATCTATAATGTTAACAATATTTTAGCCAAAGAACTAAATGGTGCTTATATTTTTGACCAACGAGCGATTGATGAAACAATGATAAAAATAGATGGTTCAAGCAATAAATCGAATTTAGGTGCCAACGCCATATTAGGTGTTTCATTAGCCGTTGCAAAAGCGGCTGCAATATCTTCGGGACAACCAATGTACCGTTATATAGGAGGGATTCGTGCAGGCGTAATTCCTATTCCGATGATGAATATCCTAAATGGTGGAGCCCATGCCGATAATAAATTGGATATTCAAGAATTTATGATTATGCCGGTAAATGCACCTCGTTTTGCCGATGCATTAAGAATGGGGTCGGAGGTGTTTCATCACTTAAAAGAAGTACTTAAAGATAAAGGGTTTGCAACAAATGTTGGAGACGAAGGCGGTTTTGCTCCCAATATAAATACTCATGAAGAGGCTTTGGAATTAATAATAAAAGCTATTAAAACAGCAGGATATGATCCTGAAAAAGATATCTTCATTGCTCTCGATCCGGCATCTTCAGAGTTTTATGATACGAAGAAAAAAGTCTATCACATGAATTCTATAGATGCTGATTTTACTTCAGAAGAAATGGTGAAGTATTATAAAAAATTAGTCTCTAAATATCCTATTATTTCAATAGAAGATGGTATGGCAGAAGAAGATTGGGATGGCTGGGTGTTGATGAATAAAACATTAGGCGGAAAAATACAAATCGTTGGAGATGATTTGTTTGTAACCAATATGGAGCGACTTTCAAAAGGAATACAAATGGGAGCGGCTAACTCTATTCTGATTAAATTAAATCAAATAGGAACATTAAGTGAAACAATAGATGCCGTAGAGTTAGCTTCAAAAGTGGGATATACCTCTGTGATTAGTCATCGTTCCGGAGAAACTGAAGATACTTTTATATCGGAATTGGCTGTAGCTCTGAACACAGGATTGATAAAAACAGGTTCAGCATCAAGAGGAGAACGCATTGCAAAATATAATCAGTTGATGCGAATCGAAGAAGCTTTGGGGAATTCTGCTTATTATTATGGGATGAATTTTGAATATTTGCCGTAGGTATTGAAAGATCACATAAACGACAAAAGCGACTCATTGAGTCGCTTTTGTCGTTTTATACTTAATAGAGAATATTTGGACTATTTACCTTCCATTGCTCTGGAAATA
>CAZSHT010000218.1:0-2640 GCA_964606715.1 uncultured Bacteroidales bacterium | reverse complement strand
AAAATAGTCACTAAAAATTATGCCTTTTCGTGAACACATTCATCATCGGTCATGTATTGAGCTACCACAAAAGAAAAATCTCGCAGTAGTGGGTAAAGCATGAGAAAATGACAAATCGCTCCATTATTTAAAAGAACTATTAGGAATCAAAATCACCATCATATACAGCTTATTGTCAGACGATTATAGGTGAATGTTTTGTTAAAATATTATAAAATCTAAAATATATTTATTAGGTTAGTAAATATTAACTAACTTTGCCGGCATAATTCTGCAATAAATACACCGAAATGGAAAAAACTTTAAATAAACTATTGAATTATAAATGGTTGGTAATGCTTTCTATCATTGTTGTTTCAGCATTTTTCATTGTAAAAATGAAAGACAACACGCGGATGGAAACCAACCTAGACGAATATATGCCCAAAGACCACCCCGCATTTATATACAGCGATAAGGCGGAGAGTTGGTTCAATATTAAAGATGGCATTATCATCGCGTTGGAAAACAAAAACGGAATATTCAACAGCGAAACACTCGATACTTTAAAAAAACTTACCAAACGATTTCAAAAGTTTGAAGAGATTGACAAAAACGATGTTACCTCTTTATATACTGCCGACAATATTATCGGCTCCGAAGACGGAATGGATGTAAAACGCTTTTATAAACGCGTCCCGAAGTCTCCTGAAAAATTACAAAAGATAAGAGAAAATGTACTGAATAATGAAATGATTTTCGGGCGACTTGTCTCAAAAGACACAACCGTTACGGTTATTATTGCCGAGATAGGAGACGATGTTTTCACACAAGATTTTTATAATAAAATCTTAAAAACAGCAAAGGCATCAGAAACCAACGATATCAAAATTTATGTCGCCGGGCGTCCTATTGTTGAGGGAACTTTGGCATTATTGGCTCCTGCCGATATGAAGAAAATGGTGCCGATTGTTATTTTGGTGATTTTCATCGTATTGTTTCTAACATTACGAAGTTTAAAGGGAACATTTATCACATTAGGGGTAGTATTTATTTCTACGATTTGGGCTTTTGGTCTGATGGCAACAGTTGGGATACCCATTTATGCGGTATCTACAATGATTCCCGTAATGCTTATTGCCATTGGTGTAGCAGATGGCGTGCACTTGTATAGTCATCTGCAAGTTTTCATAAACCATAATCCCAATGCAACAAAACGCGAAGCCACAAAAGACATGCTTAAAGTATTGTGGAAACCCGTTGTAATGACATCGGTTACGACGGCAGTAGGATTTATTTCATTGTTAACTTCGCAAGTATATCCCGTAAAATATTTCGGGCTCTTTACCGCCTTTGGGGTAATGGCTGCCATGGTTTTCTCGCTAGTATTTTTGCCGGCGGGCATTATGATATTCGGATTGCCCAAAGCCAGACCTGTCGATAAAGACGAAGACAAAGGCGGACATTCTCATTCTAAAATAGCCAACAATTTTGCTGCTTGGATTATAAATCATAAATCGGTATCTATTTTGGGGTCAATCGCAATCGTCATTTTATCATTGATAGGAATGCAAGAAATTTGGATAAATTCAAGTTTCTTGGAAAAATTTGAAAGAAACAGTGAAATTGTCTTAACGGATAAGTTTATAAATGAACATTTTGGTGGCACCAGCACCTTAAATTTAATTTTAGATGCCGAAGGGAAAAAAGATACTTTTAAAAAACCGGCTGTTCTTAAATTAGTCGATAAGATGCAAAAAGATGTTGATAATGAATTACAAGTTGTAGGAAATACTTTTTCGTTGGCAGATTATATCTGTCGAATGAATAAAGTAATGAATGCCGACAAAGAAACATTTAACACAATACCTGACAATCAAAATATGATAGCTCAATATTTGCTACTCTATGAAATGTCAGGAGACCCCGAAAATCTTAATAAAGTAGTGGATTATAATTACGAAAAAGCCAATGTAACTTTTCAATTAAAATCCGACAACAGTAAAGCAATGAATGCAACTTTGGATATTATAAACAAATATAAACCTGAGTTTAAGAAATTAGGGATTACGATGAATTATGCCGGTAGCGGATACAAAGCTCTTGTTTTCTCCGATTTAATTCTCGAAGGACAAATCAGAAGCTTGATAATGTCTTTGATAATTATTTTGGTTTTGATTTCCGTAATGTTCAAAAATATCGTTATCGGAATCATTGCTTCGGTACCAATCATCATTACCGGATTAATAAGTTTTGGAATAATGGGCTTTTTGGGTATTCCATTGAATACGACAACAGCTTTATTATCGAGTATAGCCATTGGGATAGGGATAGATTATGCCGTGCATTTCCTTGAACAATATCGTCACAATGCCGAACATTCGAAAGACAAATTTAAAACCGCTCAACTCACAATGGCACATTCGGGGCGTGCTATTATTTATAACGCCATTGTTGTGATAGCCGGCTTCTTGGTTCTTATGTTTTCTGTATTTCCGCCAAATCGCGAACTCGGAGCATTGGTTTCACTGAATATGTTTACAAGTTTTGTAGGAACCCTCACCATCATGCTTGTATTGCTTTATATGAGTAATGTGTATTTTAAGAAAAAGAAATAAATATAAATGATACAATGAAAAAATGGTACAATGAAGAAATGGT
>CAZSHT010000217.1:0-2671 GCA_964606715.1 uncultured Bacteroidales bacterium | reverse complement strand
AGACGGCACACAACGCATCGCTCTGCATCCTGTTGAGATTTTGGAAAAAGCATTACGGAGATGATGTTAAGTGACTGTTTTGTAATGCTGTATGATGATTTTGTTAAAGTGTAAGTAGAATTAAATAACAAGTTGTATGAAATTTAATTTTGATATTTTAAAACAAAAAGAAAAGTCAATATACTTTGGAAGTTTAGTGCTTTATCTTATTGCTATTTTGTATGTGTATGCAACGATGCCGGATATTCGGTTGATGAAGATATTTAATTCAGATGCTTTGTATCTGCCGGTATTCTACAAAGATATTTTTATTGATAAAATGGGCTTTTGGGGGCTTAAATTTAACGGGCAACCGGCTTTTGTTCCCGATATGGTCATTTATTTTATTATTCAGTTTTTTACGGGGAATTTTCTGATTTCCACACTGTTATATTCTATTTTTCAAAATGCGGTTTTAGTTATTTTGATTTATTTTTTAACCAAATTCTTTTTCAACGAAAAAGTTTATCGATATGCGACACTTATCAATTTATTTTTCATTCTGATTTTATTTTCGGGTGTTTTCGGAACTTATTTGAATTTACGGTTTCATTTGTTGTGTAACGGCTATCATACTTCGGCTTTTTTATGGGCATTGACGGGATTGTTGTTCTTTTTTTATTATCTGAAAACCAATAAACGGCTATATCTTAGACTTATCGTTGCAGTTACTGTGCTGGGGGTTTTAAATGATAAATTGTTTGTTTTGGAATTTGTCATACCTATTTTGGGTGTTCTTATAGCACAGTATTTATATGTTTTCGGTAAGCGAACAATTTATGTGAGATTATTTATTACTATCATTGTTTCGGCAATCGTCGGACAGCTGATTTTCAGAGGGATAGAAACTTTGACGCCACTTTCTTATATCTCACAAGATTATTCTGTTTCATTAGATAAAATAAGCCATTCCATAGCATTTGCATTTCCGTATTTATGGAGTCAGATTGCACATTTTGAATTATCATCTTTCATATTGCTGATAGGCTATATTTCGTATGGATTTTCCTTATTTCTTATCCTAAAATATTTTAGAAGGGGAAAAGATAATTTTATTTTTATGTTCAATGTGTTTGCTTTGGCATTTTTTGTAGTGGTTTATTTTACGCCTATAATGATAACGGGAGCCTTTATATATCCTACTATTTTTCGTTATGTGATAATGGTTTTCTTTTTAGGACTGATTAATTTTGTATTCTTTTTTGCACAACAACAGCACGAAAAACCGGTAATCATTTCAAATTATGTGTTGTTCGGATTTATAGCCGTTGTTCTAACAAGCCTTGTCATCTCAAAAAGTTTTCATCATTATCTGCAATTCAAACCTCAATATGTAACCGAATTGGATAGTATAGCTCAACGAAATACGGATTTGAAATTGGGTGTTGCACAATATTGGAAAGCTCGTCAAACATCGGAGTTTTCGGATAAAAAACTGAAAGTGTATGCTGTTTTTTATCCGAAATTGAATCCTGAACTATGGACATCAAGTAATAAATATTGGTTCTATCCAAAAGATACGACTTCGCCGAAGCGAGTTTTTAATTATATCGTCTTGGCACAAGATGCCGATACAGTTATTTTTAATGATTTTTTCGGTAGTGAGAATACTACACTGGTAAAATATGGCAATACAGCCATTCTGAAAACGCCGGAATTTATTTACGATGAAGCAACTCATCTGCCAAAACTATTAGCCAAATGGAAATACATAGAAAAATTATCGTTGTATTGTGATGCCGAAAAAATAGATAAAAAGAAAAACGCATTTGCAACCAATGTTGAAGGCGTAATACTGGGGCATTCTGTTAATGTAACGACTCAAAAAGCCCATTCGGGAACACACGCGGTGAGATTGTCGACCGACAGTCCGTATGGTTTTGGACTTAAATTGAATATGGTGAAAAAAGGCGATAGAATAGCCGTTTCGGTATGGACTTCGGATAAAGAAGTAAATATTGTGTTGCAAGAAGATACTGCCAATGGATATTATTATGCTTCGAAGAAGACCGTTCAAAAAGAAGATGCAGGTTGGTATAAACAAGAGGCTGTAATCGAAGTGCCAAAATCAATCAATAGACTGAAAATTTATTGTTATTACACCGGAAAAAAAGAAGTTTATATTGATGATATTTCCATTGTTCAACAACATAAGGTTTTGAAAATAGATTAAGGCAATTGCCTGAAAGTCAGCTTTAAGTTGTCGACATAGAAAGATTGTAGCGTGTCGTGATTCCAAAAATAAAATTTAATGGTTTCGGGAATGGTGTCTAAGGTATCTTTATAAGTAACAGGAATCCAATCTTTTTTGTTTTTTAATTTTTTGAAATCGTGAGCCTGATATAGAGTTTTTCCATCGAGAGATGAGGCTACAATAGAGAAATCACATTTTGAAAGTGAATCACTATAAAACAGTGCCGAAAAACAATATTCTATACGACGGTCAGGAAGACCTAACAAGTCTGTTTTTTGAAGCTGTATGATGGGGGAATACACTTTGTTTTGCCAATACGAATAATTGCCTGCAAAAGCTTTTTGCGAAGTTGTATGTTTGTCGAGAGCTTCAAAATCGGTAAAGAAAGACAATCCGTTACAATCTTTTGAGGTTGTTTCGGAAACTTCGAAATAAGGG
>CAZSHT010000216.1:0-2677 GCA_964606715.1 uncultured Bacteroidales bacterium | reverse complement strand
TGTATCCGCAAATGGTAGAGTTGGTGCAATTTGTAACAACGCGGAATAAATAAAAATAAAGCAGTAGAATAAGGCTTTAAAAAGCAGTTCGATAAACAGAATAATTTCTTTCTGTTTTTATACTAATACACTTGTTATCTCGTTATCGGTAAATCAAATTTTAATATTAAATTTACGCATTCCGAATTAGAAGTATATTGTGAGATTAAAAACAATTTTCAGTTTTATCCTTGTTATCGTTTTGACATTCAGCCTGTCGGCACAAAGCAACAAAACAGCAAAAGCCGATGAGACATTTGAATATGGTGAGTATTTCAAAGCATTGAATCAATATCTCAAACTTTACAAAAAAGGAAAATTATCCAAAGAGGACAAACCGTATGTTGTTTATCAGATAGCGGAATGTTACCGTCATTTGGGCGATGTGAAAAAAGCGGCATCGAAATATAAAAATGCTGTTAAACGGCATTACGACAATCCGTTAGCCTATTTTTATTACGGACAAATGTTGAAAACACTTGGGAATTACGACGAAGCCATAAAACAATTGGAAGCCTATTTGCAATTGGTGCCCAAAGACAAGGAAGCACGGATAGCATTGCTGTCGGCAAAGTTTTCGAAAGAATGGTATGCACACCCTACGCGTTACGAAATAAAAAATGTGAAGGAGATAAATACCAAAGAACGGGAATTTTCACCGGCGTGGGCAAATGCCAGTTATACCAAATTGTATTTTACCACTACGGCAAAGATTAATCAGTTTACGAAATTCAACAATATCACCGGACAGTTTTTCACTTCCATTATGGAAACCGAATACACGAAATTGGAAAAATGGAGCGAGCCAATACCTCTCAACGATACGGTCAATTCGGCTGTTGATGACGGTGTGTGTGCGTTGACCGACCATTTTAAGACGATGTATTTTACGCGTTGTAATATCGTGAAAGGCAAGAAGATAGGTTGTCATATTTGGAAAGCTACACGCCCTGTCGATGGTGATTGGGAAAGTGTTACAGAAGTTCCACTATTACCTGACAGTTTATCGTATGGATACCCCAGCCTTAGTACCGATGGGTTAACCTTATATTTTACAGCAGAAATTCCTAATCAAGGATATGGTGGACGGGATATTTGGAAAGTAGAACGAAAAAGCACAAGCGATGATTGGGGAAAACCGATTAATTTGGGACCGGAAATAAATACACCGGGATATGAGGCTTATCCTTATATTCGCGAAAACGGAGATTTGTATTTTTCATCAAACTATCACCCGGGATTAGGTGGTTTCGATATTTTCAAAGCTCATTACGACAAAGCAACTCACAAATGGGAAGTTACCAATATGAAGTTTCCCGTAAATTCTTCGGCCGATGATTTTTCCATTATTTTCAAAGGCGATAAAGAAGAAGGTTTTTTTACTTCCAACAGAAAGACAACCGATGTTTATCGGGAAGATGGAGAATCTATCAGCGAACGCGGACGGGGTTCCGATGATATTTATTGGTTTCGTTTGCCAAAATTGGAATATTACCTCACAGGTTCGGTATTTGATGTGGAGACCAAAAAACCGATGGATAGCGTTACGGTGCGTCTCTATGGAAGCAACGGGAGTGAGATTTTTATAAAAACAGACAAAGAGGGAACTTATCGGCAAAAACTGATGCCCAATGTAGATTATATCTATGTGGTAGTGAAAAAAGGTTATTTGGTCAACAAAGGAAAAGTGTCAACCAAAGATTTGGACTACAACAAGACTTTCACCGACAGTATCTATATGTCGGCTATCGACAAACCGATAGAAATTCCCAATGTGTATTATGATTTTGGAAAATGGAAATTGAAAGAAGACTCAAAAATAGAACTCGATAAATTGGTGAAATTACTCAATGACAATCCGAATATCATCATTGAACTCTCATCGTATACCGATATGGTAGGCGATTCGGCATCGAATATGGTGTTGTCGCAAAAACGCGCCAATTCGGTTGTAGAATATCTGATTTCGAAAGGTATTCCAAAAGGTCGTTTGAAGGCAAAAGGCTATGGAAAGTCTGTTCCCAAACGAATATTGACGGATAAATTGGCAAAACAAACAGGGTTTGTCAAAGGCACAGTGCTTTCCGAAGATTTTATCAATAGTTTGGACGATAAAGACAAGAAAGACTTGGCCAATCAACTCAACCGTCGCACAGAGATAAAAGTAATAGGCACCGATTATATGCCTGATTTTTAAGGCTTGACAGTCCACGATTCGTCACCTTCCCAACCGGCTCTCACTTTCAGTATTTTGTCGAAAAATATAACTCGTTCGGCTTGTTTGAACAACGCAAAATTGCCGGTATCCCATTTTTTGTTTCCATTTTCATCGATGACGACTTTCAGCTTATATTCTTTTGGCAGAAGCAAATCGAATGTTATCAAAGTATCGTTTTTCGACAGATAGCGAGTGCGAATAGTTTTGCCTTTGGCATCGGTAAGAAAAAGAATCAGCGGTTTGGGGTGTGGTTGTCGGAGATGGATTTTCAAACTGCCGTATTGTGCCAAATTATTGGCGGTAATCTTGACAACGGTGCTGTCGTTGGTATGTCCCAAAAAGGAAACAACCGTAGCCGAATCGAAATGCAGAGCATACGAAATGTTGTATTTCCACGGATAGTGGATGCTAAAATATCGG
>CAZSHT010000215.1:0-2710 GCA_964606715.1 uncultured Bacteroidales bacterium | reverse complement strand
TTGTTTTGCGAAAAGGCTAGATGAAATGAGCCTAATACCATGAATAAAAAAAAGATTGCTTTTACGGTTTTCATCTGTAATTAAAATTTGGGTTAAAAATAAACTTGTTTTAGATTGAGAAATATATGGACTCTCCCTATTTTACAATAAGCATAAGGAGAGAGGAGAGTAGGGAAAACACCTATTTGGACGGCTTGATATTATAATTTTATAAGGTTGTTTTTTATTGCAAATTTTACAATATCTACCGTTGATTTAAGTTTTAACTTCTTTATTATGTTGTTTTTGTGAGCATCTACGGTTCTGACACTGATAAATAATTTTTCTGCTATTTCTTGATTTTTATATCCTTCCGACACCAGTTTTACGACTTCTATTTCGCGAGTTGTCAAGATGGGATGGTCGCCTTCTAATCCTACTTTGGTGCGTCGAATAAAGTTTTTAAGAAACACTTCGGAAATATCTTTACTAAAATATTCTTCGCCTTCATGGATAGTATTTATTGCTTGCAACAATTCTGTTTTGTCAATATCTTTTGGCAAATATCCTTTGGCTCCTGATTTAATGGCATTAATAATAAACTCTTCTTCATTGTGCATCGAAAGAATTAAGACACTTATCTGAGGATAATCATTTTGAATAGTTTTGGTTATTTCTATTCCCGAGATATCCGGCATCGTAATATCAAGAATTACAATTTGAGGTTCTAACGATGGTAGCATTTTCAGCAGTTCTGCCCCATTTGACGCTTCTCCTATTACTTGAATATCGGCAATGTCTTCCAGCAATGATTTTATTCCGTCACGAAATAATTGATGATCATCGGCAAGAATAAGTTTTATCGGTTTCATGTGTTTTTGTTTTTTGCAAATTTAAATATTTCTTGTTTTTGGTATTTCGCAATAAATACGAGTTCCTTCTCCCATATTTGTCGAAATACGGATATTTCCATTTAATAATTTGATGCGTTCTTTCATATTAGACAATCCATTCCCTTTTAGATAAACTGCCTCATTCATTTGAAATCCGTTACCATTGTCGCTAACCAACAATGTTATTGTTTTATCCGTTTCTTTCAACAACAATTCTATTTGGGTTGCATCGGCATGTTTAATGCTATTGCTCAATGACTCTTGGACGATTCTGTAAATATAAACCTCCATCTTTTTTTCAAATACTTCTTGTTGTATTTCATTATAAAAATGGATACTAATACCCGTTTGGGTTTCTACTTCTCGACACATTTTCTTTAATGCCATTATCAATCCAAACTCACTCAAAACTGCCGGCATTAAATCATTGGATATATTGCGTATTTCCGTCATTATTTTCTGAAACAGCGTTTTAATTTCTTCCAATACTTTTTGTTTTTTTTCTTCGGAGACACCATTCAGTTGTTCAAACTTCATTTTTAATGCCAATATTGATTGTCCGAGACTATCGTGCAATTCTCGTGAGAGGCGTTGGCGTTCCATTTCTTGCCCGTCGAACAACGATTTTGCACGCAACATTCGTTCTTCTTCAAGGCGAGCGGATTGGCTGTCCAATTGAGTTATCATTTTGTTAAATGCTAACCCTAAGTCTCCTATTTCATCATTGCTGTTTATGCTGACTAATCGTTCGTATTTTCCTTCACGAAGTTTATCGGTAGCTTGTTTTAGGTTTTTCAACGGAGCTGTTATCCTTGACGATAATAATTCTACTAATCCCAACAATAAAATACTTAAAATGATACTCATAAAAATAATATCATTTCGTATCAAATAAATCGGCACCATTGCTTCTTGTTCATCTATTTCGGCCAAGACAGCCCAGTTTAATTCGGGAATATTGATTTTGTTAAATGAACTCAATACGGGAATATTTCGATAATCACGAATAATAGCTGTTCCGGTTTGTCCTTGAAATGCTTTTTTCACCCCTTCGGTTTCCACTTTTATTTTAAAAATAGAGTTGTCCTTAAATCTTGATGAACTTCGCATATAATAATCTTCGCCCACCAAATATGTTTCGCCTGTTTTCCCTAATCCGTTATGCGGATTGTTTTCATACATTATCTTATTGATTGCATTTAATGATATCTCCAAAATAATTGTTCCCAAATATTTTTCATTATTCGTTATTGCATTGGCCATAAATATAGAATGTGACTTCATTGAGAAATCATTCTTTTCATCATAGATAACCGCCTTTTTCGATTGTTTTGATTTACGAATTACCGCTTTTAATATTTGTGTTTCAAGAGAATCTTTCGGATTTAATCGTTGGAATATTTTCTTGTTTTGTGAATGCCAAACCCATTTCTTTCCCCGATTTGAAACAAAAATAATACGACAACAAAGATTATTTTTATTGTCCTTTGTCATCAATATCTCTTTAAGTCCGGAGAACACACCGGAAACAACAGAATCGTTCTTGTCGAGTTGTGAGAATATCGTATCTGTATAGTGTAGATTCGATAATGTCTTTAAGAAATCAAACCGTTGATTGAAAAACGAATTTAGGCGATTTTGCTTTTCTATTCGCACGGTTGTCAATTGGTCAAATGTCCTGTTTATCAAAGCCTCTTTTGATTTATAATAAAAATATGTATCAATGATAAGTATCGGGACAATACTCAAAATGAGAAAGTTAAAGAATATCTTTTTGGTTAGAGAAACCCGCATCAATTATTTTTTAGGTTATAAAAATACAATAAGAAACCGTAATC
>CAZSHT010000214.1:0-2724 GCA_964606715.1 uncultured Bacteroidales bacterium | reverse complement strand
ATATACTCTTTCATTACTATTTCTCGTAAGAAACTGATTCCCAACATGCTCATAAAAGCTCCCGGCACACCATGACCTGTGCAATCGGATACTGCTATTACTGTTTGCCCTTCCACATGTGTCCACCAATAAAAATCACCGCTGACTTTGTCTTTTGGATGAAACAACACAAACACATCTTCAATATATTTTTTCAATGTCTCCGGCATCGGCAATATAGATTCTTGCAAGCGTTTGGCATAATCGATACTTTGGTCGAGATGTAAATAAATAGCTTCTATCAATTCTTTTTGTCGTTGCACTTTCTCGCGATGAATTAAGATTTCTTCATTTTGTTGATATAAATTCTCATTCAAAATACGCATCTCTTCTGCATGAGCATTGAGTTGCTCATTCTTTTCTTCAATCTCAATATTTTGCTTGTTCAACAATAAATTATCCCGGCGTTTTTGGATATAGCTAAATCCCAACACCAACAATATCACTACCAACAAAACGATACCCGTAGTTAAAAATCGTTTTTTTACCGTTTGGTTTTTTATTTCCAAATCTTTAATGCGTATTTCTTTCAGATGAGAAATGCTGTCGACAGCCAGTTTCTTCTCATACTCATATCGAGCTTGTTGTTTTTGTATCTCTTTATAATTTTCTTTATTGAAGATGCTGTCTCGCATCGTTATTTCTTCGTTGAAGTAGTGATATGCATCTTTATAATTACCTTGTTGTAGTGCCAAGTTTTTCAAAAGAGTTGTTGTTTGTTTGATGATATCCGGAAATCCGACTTTTTTACTTAACAGATAACTTTTTTCGGCATACGATTCTGCTTTCTTTATGTCACCATGTTTAAAATAAATATTGGCGATATTAATCAATGCACTTGCCTGTGTCGAAGCATCTTTTATGGCAGTTCCTATCATTAAACTTTGCTCAAATTGTGCCAAAGCCCTGTCTAAACTGTCTTCATCCATATAGATAGAACCGATATTATTCAACAATTGAGCAACACCTTTTTTGTAATCTATTTCTTTGCGAAGAGCCAAACTCTGAGCATAATAATGCAATGCTTGTTTATAATCTTTCAGTGTTCGATATACACTTCCTATGTTACTCAACGAATAACTCATTCCCAATTTATCATTTATGTCTTGTCGCAATGTTAAACTCTTATTGAAATATTCCAGTGCTTTTTTATAGTCTTCTTGCGACATATAGAGTGAGCCTATATTATTTAAAGTAGACGCAATGCTTTTTTTGTCGCCTAGTTTTTCTTTAATCCGCAACGCTTTATCGCTATATTCCAATGCCTTATGAATGTCTCCCAAATCCCGATAAATAGAACCTATATTTCCAAGGGTAATAGCTATTTCTTTTTTATCGCCAAAGCGTTGTTTTATAGCCAAACACCGTTTATAGTCTTCCAGTGCTTTGTGAGAATCTCCTTGACGGTATTCTATGGCAGCAATATTTCCCAACACCTGCACTGATTTTGATGAATCGCCATATTCGTTTAATAGTTTTACCGCTGTATTAAAATTTTGCAAGGCTTTGGGTATTTCACCTCGTTGGTAATAAATGTATCCCATATCATTTGACACCGTTGCCAAATAGCGTTTAATAAGTGTGTCTTTTGTGTGTGTTTTGTTTGTTTCCAATAATGTTGTTGCCAAGATTTTAGCTTCTCGCCAATACGCAATAGCAGAATCGGGATTATGTGTGTATACGGTTTCACCAAGCTGTAAATACAAATGACATCGTTCTACATCCGATTGGCTTTGTTCCAATCGATTTCTCAAACTATCGACCAACAATGCCGTCTGTCCCCAAGACACCGGAACAACCCACCACAAAAAAAGTCCTATAAGTATTAATCGCTTAACCACCGTTTATTTCTTTTTATAATATTTCATTGCTTCCGGCATTATTTTTTTTAAAGCCTCTATGCGATGTTGGTCACTGGGATGTGTACTCATAAACTCGGGCGGTTTCTTTCCTCCCATATTGGCCATGCGTTCCCAAAAATCGACAGCTTTTTGCGGATTATAGCCAGCCATTGCCATAAAGATAAGACCCAAATGGTCGGCTTCCGATTCTTGTGTCCGGCTAAATGGCAACAAGATGCCATATTGTGCTCCTGCACCAAATGCTCCCATCCACATTTTTTGAGTTTGTTGAGGTTTACTTTTCATGGCTTCCGAAAGTGCCATGCCACCCATCTTTGCCAATAGCTGTTGGCTCATTCGTTCATTACCATGGTCGGCTATGGCATGGGCTATTTCGTGTCCCAGTACTACTGCCAACCCCGTTTCGTCTTTCGCCACCGGCAACAATCCCGTATACACCACCACTTTCCCTCCGGGCATACACCATGCGTTTACTTGGTCGCTTTTCACCAAATTAAATTCCCAACGATAGTTTTTGAGATAATCGGGTTTTCCGGCATCTTTGAAATATTGTTCTACCGCTTTCTGAATGCGTCCGCCCACACGACGAACCATATCGGCATCACGACCTGTTTTGACAACTTGATTTTGTTTCAAGAAAGCATCATATTGCTGAAAACTCATCGCAGTCATCGTTCCCGACGGAATGAATTTTATCTGATGACGATTGGTCAATGGTACAGTTGAACAACCTATTAAAAACAGAATACTTGCAATTAATACGGTTATATTTTTTCTCATATGCTTGCTTAAAAACCCAAATTTATAAAAATTGTTGGATATA
>CAZSHT010000213.1:0-2737 GCA_964606715.1 uncultured Bacteroidales bacterium | reverse complement strand
TCTTCTTTTTGAATAAACGACAAACCAATATAATCGTGACTGGCAAAATCGGTTAGTCCGTTGATTAAATTCCAATACGAAACAGGCACTTTTACTTTTTCTTTGTGTACCGTTCCCTTGTTAAAGTTTATAGATTTCAGATAATCGTCAATTTCTTGTTTATTGAATAATTTATCCAAAACTAAATTATTCTTCCCGGTATATCTACCGGCCATATTTACAATGTGTTCGTATTCCCGTTGTGAAGCATTGACTTTGGAAGCTACATGAATATATGAAATATATTGCTGTTCGTGTTTTCTTGCTTGTAACGATTGCAAAGCCATTACTATTGAGTTTTGTTGTTCCGTTTTGCCGGTATTGAACATTGTTGTTCTGATTTGATTATCGCAAACCAACCGATGCATAACTTTTTCTATTCCAAATGAATTTCCGTAATCATATTTTATTCCTATGTTGGGAATAAAAGTTTCTTTTGGCAGATTCTTAACCTTTATTTTATGAGGTTCCCGCATTAATATAGAAAATAAACCTTGTTGCTTGTTGACAGAAAAATCGGAATAATTTGTATATATCTTATCCAATGCATCAAATATGATTTTGTAGGTAATGATGTCATTTTTTGTAAATCGAAACAAATAAGATTTTTTTCTGTCACCTATCAAATGTCCGGATATGGGGCTGTTGCGTTTAAAATAATTTGCAAATAATTTATTTAACACATTATTAAGTTCGTCGGGATACAAATATGAACTTAAATTGGTAATCGTTGATTTTTTCAATCCTATCTCCGAAAAAAGACTAATCTTAAAATCATCGGTAACTAAAAAAGGCTTTCCGTTTAGCTCCACAACATCATCGCTTAAATAGATATTTTTTATATCCATCTTTTTCGAAACGGGCTCTTCTTCAAATAATTGTTCTTTTAAAATCTTGTAATCTTTCATAATTTACATATTAAATATTTTATCAAAATCGCTATTGTTTTCTTCTTTATATTTTTCATTTTGTTTTATCGAATGAAATGTATCCAAATCTGTTTGATACCTGCTCAAATTATATTCTATGCTGTTTTGTGTTATTGTATAATATAATCTGATGTTTGTTTTGCCATCTCTGTTTTTTGTAAACGCCATATATTTTAAAAATTCGTCATTTTCGTCTTTTTTTAATTCCAACATGGCATCAACCATATATTTTATGTATGCAGAACCGGCAAAATTGCCCGATTTTGTCATGTGCATCGTACACAGAAACGAAGTATTTGTTTTGTGCCGGTTATTTCCCAATCGGCAAGTGTCCATTAACTTAATGATTGTCGTTTCCGCTTGTCTTGAAGAGATTTTATCATATACCGAAATCAAATTTACAAGTTGCTGAAAACTATCTATCAGTATCAAGTCAAATGATTCAAAGAATATGTCTTGCAATTGTTCTATGATGCTTTTATTTACATCGAAAATAAAAATCGGGATATCGGAAAAATTTAATCTTTTTGAATATCTAAACAAATGGACTTCGTTCATCTCTACCGACATAAATAAAACTTTCTTGTCGGGATTATTTATTTTTACGGTTTTTAAGATATCAATACACAATGTTGTTTTTCCAATACCGGATTTCCCGGGTACCATTGTAATAGTAGCCGGCATGATACCTTTCTTCTCCGAAAAAAGATTATCCAAAACAGTGTGCGTTCTCAAAGGCTCTTGTATGGTTTTATAAAATGTTGTATCTTTTATCTTAAATATGCCCATAGATTCTTTTTTCACACAAAGAAACACCCTTATGCCGACAAAGTATGTCGTAGTGGAATTGTCATTATAACAATATCTTTCTCCGACACATTTTGGCGTTGTGTTACTTTAGCTTTAGTGCCAAAAAAAAGCATATGAATACCATTGACAAACATCCCCTAATTGTAGGATTTGGAAATGCAAGTGAGTTTATTTTTGAGAAAATAAACATCGATAAATACGGCATTTATACTATTATTAATTCTAATTTTCACAACACCACTGACAAAATTCAATACATAAAAACCAATAACACAATGCTTTCCAAAGATGCCAAGCAATTTTTTAAAGCCAACAATAATTTTGTGTTGTTTTGTGCCATTGGCGGAGAAACCGGTGGCAGGTTGTTGTTGGAAACCGTAAAGTTTTTATCGAAATACAATAAAAATTATACCGTAATCTGTTCGTTTCCATTTTCTTTTGAAGGGGAAAAAAGAAAGCAAAGAGCTCAAGATTCCCTTGAGAAATTATTGCATTATACCGATATTTCACTTATCAGTCAAGAAGTTCTCCGGCTGAATAAACCGGATTTATCCATTACCCAAGCGTTTGATTTGGTAGGTGCACGCATTCGGGAAGTATCGGACAAAATAATGTCTAATTTGTGGAATCTATAATTTATAATTCCTCAAATATAACAAGGCACAAGCCCTTGCATCGGAAAGTGCATTGTGGTGGTTTAGTTCAATATTTTCTATACGGCAACATTCGGCAAGCCCCGCCGAAGGGTATTTGTTGCTTTTGCGGCATATTTGCATAGTGCATTCCCATCGTTCGGAAAGATTTAATTCTGCATAATCTAAATGGTAAAAAGCCATTGTTTGTTGTAGCACAGTTCTGTCAAAACTCTCATTGTGAGCAACTACCGTTTTGCCTTGCATACGCTTTTTTATTTCGGGATAAATTTGTGCAAAAGTTGGTGCGTTTTCTGTGTCTTTTTC
>CAZSHT010000212.1:0-2756 GCA_964606715.1 uncultured Bacteroidales bacterium | reverse complement strand
CTAAATTAATTTAAAAACTACCAAAAATAGCTGTTTTTATGAGTGATACATTCTTTTTTTTCACAAAAAGAATGCACTTGTTTTCAAGAAACGCCAAAGCTTGGAAAATGTTTGACAAGCAAAAGAAACTTTCTATCTTTGCTCATCTCTATTATTTAATTTTCAATGAAGAAAAAAAGAGTCCTCATTATCACTTATTACTGGCCACCGTCAGGCGGAATAGGAGTACACCGTTGTTTGAAATTTGCTAAATACCTGAAAAAACAAAACTGGGAAGTTGTTGTATATACTGCCGAAAATGCTCTTTATCCCTATATTGATGAAAGCAATTTCAAACATGTTCCTCAAGATATTACCATTATCAAACACAAAATAATTGAACCGTTTGCTTTTTATAAGAGATTTACAGGCCGCAAAAAAGACGAACCAATGTCGAATCCGGTACATGTCCGCGACAAAAAACAAAGCTGGAAAGACAAATTGGCTATTTGGATTCGCGGTAATTTCTTTATTCCCGATGCTCGCTCTTTATGGATAAAACCTTCTGTAAAATATTTAACAAAATATCTTGAGAAGCATCCTGTCGATGTGTTGCTTTCCGACGGACCGCCTCACACCAATACCCTCATTGCAGCTCGTCTTTCTCAAAGAACAGGCATCCCTTGGTTGGCTGACTTTCAAGATCCGTGGACACAAGTTGACTACTACCAACTTTTCAAAATCACCAAATGGGCCGACAAAAAACATCGCCGTTTGGAACAAGAAGCATTTCAAACAGCAAAAAAAATAACCATTGCCAGCCCTACCTGGAAAAAAGACTTGGAAGCTATTGGAGCCCATCATGTTGAAACAATATTTTGGGGCTACGACGAAGATGATTTTATCGATATACACCCCAACAAAAATCCAAATGAATTTGTCATTTCCCATGCCGGATTATTTGGGTTTGACCGTAAGCCGGACAATTTATTCAAAGCATTGGCAGAACTCAAAACCGAAATACCCGGTTTCAATAAAAAACTAAAATTAAAATTAGCCGGAATGATTGATTTCTCCATCATACAATCTATTGAAGAAAACGGTTTATCCGAAAATTTCATAAACCTCGGCAATCTTTCACGCCAAGAAGCTCTTCAATTGACCTTAGATTCCGATTTATTACTCTTACCTCTCAACAAGTCGGAAAACATTATGGGACGCATTCCGGGGAAATTATTTGAACAAATGCGATCGAAGAACCCCATTCTGGTGATCGGTCCAAAAGGTAGCGATGTTGCCCACATTGTAGAATCTACACAATCCGGCAAAAGTATAGAATACGAAGACTTTGCCTCATTAAAAAGATTTGTAACCGATGTGTTTGAAAACAAAACAAATCTAAGACAAACCGACATTACACCTTATTCTGCTGAAAATCAAGTAAAACAATTAAGTCAATATTTAAATGAAATCAGCCAATAAAAAAATAAAAGCCCTTTGTTTTTTCGATGACGATAAAGGTCGTGATGTCGAAATATTAATGCCGGTTCTTTATTATGCCGAAACCTATCTGAATGTCGAAATAAAGAAAGCTTTTATTGTCGATATTGACAAAATACGACGCGAAAAACCGGATTTAGTCATTTTGGCCAATACCATCGGCTCAAAAAATCATCATCTCATTGCCAAATATGCTTATGAAAATGGTATAAAAGTTTTTGCTTTAATCTCTGAAGGAAATTTTCCAATTCATAAAATTTTTAATTATTGGGGTTACAATACTGACAAACAATTTTATCAAGAATACATCTGTCTATGGTCTCAACGAACGCTCGATTTTCTATCTACTGCTCTTCCTTCATATAAAGACAAAATGGTACTTACCGGAGCCACCGGTTTTGATCGATACCGTATATATAATTTTGAAACTAAAGAATCTTTTCTAAAACGCTATAACCTGTCTCAATATAAAAAAGTTATCGGCTATGCCGGTTGGTCATTCGGAAAACTCCATAACCCAAAAGGACTAATGGAGATTCGAAATAATCATAAAGAAAATGCCGAACAGCGAATTAAATGGATGCAAGAACAACAATTACTTGTTGAAAATATTCTTCGACAAACGGTTGAAAACAATCCGGATATTCTTTTTATTCTAAAACGACATCCAAACGAAATACACCCACATTACACACAACGCGACAACAATGAAATGATAAATCTTGAACATTATCCCAATGTATTGTACCTTCGAAATGAAGAAGATGTTCATACCCTCATCAGTGTATCCGATATTTGGACTGCTTTCGAATCAACAACCACTATCGAAGCTTGGATGATGAAGGACATTCCAACTCTGTTTATTAACCCCGATATTAATTTTACGCGAGACCCTAACTATAGAGGAACCGTTATTGTAAAATCATATGATGAGTTTCAAGAAAAAATAAATGAATTTTACGCCACCGGTAAGGTAGAAGCAATGTATACCCCCGAAAAAACAGAAGCCCGTAAAGAAATCATCAAAAATGTCATTGGTTTTGATGATGGTTTCAATCATATAAGAGCCGGATACTATCTGACAAAAACTATCGAAACCATAAATCCAAAACCCACAAAAAGTATTACGCCCAAAGCATTGTTTCTGTTTCGATATTTTATGCTACACCTTGGACATTTATTTTATTATAAACCATTATTTCTAAAACTTCCCCGATTGAAAAAGAATGTATGGATTATGGAGCGTTATAAACTCAAAAATATTGAACCAACTAAAA
>CAZSHT010000211.1:0-2757 GCA_964606715.1 uncultured Bacteroidales bacterium | reverse complement strand
TGCAATGTGGTGTTTATATTTTTTTAACCATTAAGGGAAGTCGAAAATAAAAAAAAATTGTAGGTTTGTAGAGTGGAAAAACTAAACTGATGGCAAAACAAACTAAACCCGACAACAAAACAAAACAACGCCTTCGCAATGCCTATATTACAACGGTTATTAGCATCACTCTTGTATTGTTTTTGTTAGGAACAATTCTTTTCTTGGTGCTTAACACCAAAAAGATTTCGGATTATGTGAAAGAAAATATCAGCGTAACGGTAGTTTTGAAAGACAATGTGAAAGAAGCCGACATTATTCGCTTGCAAAAAGAACTAGATGCTATGCCGGAGATAAAACAAACTTCTTTCGTCTCGAAAAACGAAGCTGCCGAAGACTTAAAAAAAGATTTGGGCGAAGACTTTGTCAACTTTTTGGGATACAATCCGCTACTGTCATCTATCAATGCAAACCTATATGCCGACTTTGCCAATAACGAAACCATCAACCGCCTAAAACAACAATTGGAAAAACGACCGCAAGTAAAAGAAGTGTTTTACAAACGCAATTTGATTCATTTGGTCAATGAAAACATAAAAAAAATTACACTGGTTTTATTAGGTCTGAGCCTCCTGTTGTTTTTGATAGCTATCTCGCTCATCAACAACACCATACGGCTTTCCATTTATGCCCATCGTTTTTTGATTTACACCATGCAACTGGTAGGAGCATCACGCAATTTTATCCGCATACCCTACCTCACACAAGCCATCGTAGAAGGAATTATTAGTGCTGTATTGGCAAATCTGATGTTGCTCGGATTGATTGTTTCATTACAAAAACAATTCTCGGGAATCATCTATCTGACAGACCGTTTATACCTGCTCATTCTAATGTCTTTAATCTTGATAGTAGGCATTGTGATTACTGTAATCTCTGCCTATTTCGCTACCAATAAACAACTCAACTCTAAATTAGATAAATTGTATTATGGCTAAAAAAGAAATTACTTCCAACCACAATGACGGTTTTGCTATCTCGCAAGCCAATATTAAAATTATTATTGCATCGGTTATTCTTATTATTATCGGATATTTTTTGGTTTCCGGCGGAAAATCGGACGACCCCAATGTCTTCAATCCCGATATTTTTAATTTTCGTCGTCTAACCTTAGCTCCAATCGTTATGATAATTGGATTTGTCGGCGTGATTTATGGCATCATGAAAAAACCCAACGCCCAATGAGTTGGTTACATGCATTTATCCTCTCTGTGGTAGAAGGAATTACCGAATTTCTGCCGGTTTCATCTACCGGACACATGATTCTAACCGAAGGCGTGTTGCACATGAAAAGCAACGACTTTATTCAAGCATTCATTATCAATATTCAGTTTGGGGCTATTCTGTCGGTCGTAGTTTTGTATTGGAAAGAATTTTTCAAATCTCTGACATTTTATTATAAATTGTTTGTAGCCTTCATCCCTGCCGCTGTATTTGGGTTGTTGCTCAACGATTACATAGAAGCTTTGCTCGAAAGTGTATATGTAGTGGCTGTGATGCTTATTTTGGGTGGTATTATACTGGTGTTGGTCGACAAATGGTTTAAACATCCGAGTGAAAACCAAGAGGTTTCCTACGGCACTGCTCTCAAAATAGGATTGTTTCAAGTATTGGCAATGGTGCCGGGCGTGTCGCGGTCGGCAGCAACAATCATTGGCGGAATGTCGCAAAAACTGACAAAAAAAACCGCTGCCGAATTTTCGTTTTTTTTGGCAGTACCTACCATGTTTGCGGCTTCGAGTTATAAACTTTTGGAAAATTACAAAGCCATCAACACCGACAATATCAGCATATTGTTGTTTGGCAATGTGGTTTCATTCATCGTAGCATGGTTGGCTATCAAATCGTTTATTCGGTTTCTCACCAACCACGGATTCAAATGGTTTGGATATTATCGTATTGCCATAGGAGCTGTTATTCTTATTCTGTATTTCTTTGGTGTTGACCTAACCATCTCATAAAGAATATATGGTTACAAATAAAACATTTCCTGCTGTTGCCAATGATTTTCTGACAGGGAAATGTATTCTTATCGACAAACCTGCCGGATGGACCTCGTTCGATGTCGTAAACAAACTGCGTTATGCCTTGCGTTCCAAATTACAAATAAAAAAAATAAAAGTCGGTCATGCCGGCACGCTCGACCCGTTGGCAGAAGGACTGATGATTGTCTGTTCGGGAAAAGCTACCAAAACCATAGCAGAATTTTTGGCATTACCAAAGACCTACGAAACAACATTGTTTTTCGGTGCTACCACACCTTCGTTCGATAGAGAAATGCCGGTCGATACAACCTACCCTACGGAACATATCACAAAAGAACTTTTGGAGTCGACAATCGACGCCCAATTTAAAGGAAGTATTGCTCAAATCCCCCCTCAGTTTTCCGCCAAACGCATCGACGGAAAACGCGCCTATCAATATGCCAGAAAAGGAGAAACAAAAACACTGAAACCTAAACTTATCACCATTGATAAATTTGAAATAACACGATTTCAATTACCGGAGGTAACCGTTAGAATTACAGGTTCGTCGGGGACTTATATCCGTTCTATTGCTCGTGACTTAGGCAAGGCCGTGGGTAGCGGAGCCTACCTTAAAGACTTGCAACGCACACACATCGGAACATTTACTATAAACGATGCCTTGAATATTGAGACTTTTCTCGAAAAGCTGGGAAACTGTTCCTTACTGCCAATAAAACAATAATTAATCTGT
>CAZSHT010000210.1:0-2849 GCA_964606715.1 uncultured Bacteroidales bacterium | reverse complement strand
AAAAATATTATTATGATACGATTTCTTTCCATACTGGTTTTCAGTTTAGTTACATTGTCGGGGTTGGCACAAGAGACTGTGTTCTCCACCACAGTACAGCAAGATACTACCGATAATGTAAAACCTCCAACCAATACAATTAAATTATTTGTTGAGAATAGCGTTATTATTGCCACGACCTCTGCCGAACAAACAATGACAAAACCTGTTTCAGGCATTAATGCCGGCTTTGGACTAACATATTATCACCGATATGCCTCAATGGCTGCCTACGGAATGGAACTCGTCTTCAAAACACGAAAATATTCAATGCGAAACGATTCTTCCAAGAAATTTCCCGACAATACCCATCATCAAAAAGAGTTTCTCTCGCTTAGCGGTTTTGCATTAACGATATACCACCGTTTTTACTTTACGGGAAAGAAAAACAAAAATGCACACGGACCTCTCATTGACATAGGAGCCTACGGAATGTGGGGCAGTTTTAATGTTTATTATACTCGTGATGACAATCCGGCAAATTCGTTGTACAAATACACCTCTATTTCTAAATACAATCCAAAATATGTTTATCCTCTGGATGCCGGTGGCTTGGTGCGTATCGGGTGGGAACAAATTTCTATTTTTGCCAATTATCGTTTAACGGACTTAATAAAACCGGCTTATCGTCAAGCTCCGTATGCGTTTAATGATTTGCCTCGTTTAGAGGTCGGTATGCGTTTGGTATTATAACCTATTTTATTGCTTTATAATTTTTTGAGAATATGTTTTTTTGTCGATAGTCAATTTCACAAAATAGACACCACTGTGCCAAGTATCGAGTTTGTGTAAATAAAAAATCTTTTGCATTGCTTGATTCGACAAGTCTTCATCCAAAACAAGACGCCCCGTAGTATCGTAGATTTGCAAATCTACTTTTCCCGAATAATAATTGAACAATGCCAATGTGAAATCTTTAGTAAACGGATTGGGATAAAAAACAAACGGATTGGTGGTATCGGGCAGATAATTAGTGCCGGCAAGTAATGAAAAGGCTTTTTGAAAATCAGGAATTCCGTAGCCCAACAACGAATCGGGATGTTCGTATTGCGAACTGCTTTTGAGAATAGCATCACGAATTTCGAGGTTTGTTTTACGAGGGAAAGCCTCCCACAAGCAAGCTGTCAATCCACACAATATGGGCGTTGCAAACGAAGTGCCATTACCTTGATAGATATTTCCGTCAGGATAGATTATTGTAGATTGTTTGCCCATAGCAGCCACTTCGGGCTTCACTCTACCATCGACAGAAGGTCCTGTGGAACTAAACGACGCATAATGCCCTGCCGAATCAACAGCACCTACGGCAAGAATATCAATAGCATCGGCAGGTGTAGCAATATAATGCCAAGCCGAATTGCCCTCATTGGCAGCAGCTACCAGAAGCAACAACCCTTTTTCTACGGCAATATGTGCACCTTGTGCGGCAATCGTTGTTTTTCCGTCCATATCTTGATAGGTATGGTTTTGCGATGATGTGTCAAACTGAGTATATCCCAATGAGGTTGTTACAATCTTGCTTCCCAAACTATCGGCAAATTCGAGTCCTCTCACCCAGTTGTATTCTTCTATCACAAATTCACTGTAGGCATCTTCGGTAATGGCAAGAGCAAAATCGGCATTCGGGGCAGTGCCTACCATTTGATAGGGTTCGTTGGCAGCCATAGTTGACAATACCGCTGTCCCGTGAGAATGTCGTCCAAAAACAGAAACATTTTGGTTTACAAAATTTTTTGTAGCAACAATGCGATTATCCTTAAAAATCGCCGATAATGCAGGAATCGTATCGGCATTAGTAAATCCGGCATCCAGAATTGTAATTAATGTGTGTTCGCCTCGATAACCGAGATGGTGCAAGAAATCACCTTTCAGCATCGTGATTTGCCGATTGGCTTGTCCGTAAATTGTGTTGAAACCGGAAGAGAAAGAGTTTTTTACAACACTGACAGTATTGGTTTGCAGTTTTTTCTTTCGAATATGTCGAAGTTGTTTTACAAATGACAATTTACGAATTGTATCCAAAACCGTGGTATCTGTTGTATAAACAACCACACCATTGAGCCATTTTGAACGAAGTAAAATTTCCCCACCCAATTGTTGAATTGTATTACAATAGTATTGTGAGACGGGTAAGTCTAATGAATCGTAAGCAATATTGTAGATTTCTCGTCGTTCAACAGCACGCAACGACAGAAACTCATCGGGCTTATCAAGGGAAAAATCAGAGTGTTGTTTATCGGCAAATTGCACCCAGTACTTATGGGGTGCAATTTGTGCATTACTTGTCGAATGAAACACCAAAAAAAACAGAAATCCACTAATAAAGATTCTGGTTTTTATAAAAATAAACATTTGAATGATTTTAGAAACTTGGGTTTGGAATAACTTTTCCTTGTTCGTTCCAAGTGGTTTGATGAGTGTTTTTGTCGTTTACAAAATCCATCTCCGAGCGTTTTTGCCCATTTTTGTAATAATAAATTGTCTTTCCGTTTTTTATGCCGTGAACAAATACAGTACTGCGTTTTTTATTCCCGTTGGAATAATACCACACCCAAAGTCCTTCGGCTTTTCCTTTGACGACCTTACCGGTTAAGGCAACACGATGATTCTTGAATTTGGAAAGTACTGAGCCGGTATACAGCTTATCACTTCCTTTCAGATAATATAAATTATCGTTTTTTTCCAATTTTGACAATGGAACCGTTGTTTGTGCAAACGACAACGAAGAGATAAATAAAAATAAAATGAAAAACTTGCTCATATCAGCTAATTTCGAAACAAAAATACAAATAAAAACGAGACTGCCAAAA
>CAZSHT010000209.1:0-2895 GCA_964606715.1 uncultured Bacteroidales bacterium | reverse complement strand
CAAGGGTTTTCGTATCAAACAGTAGTACGGGATAATTTGGGTAATCCGATAACTAACCAGCAGATAAAATTTCAGTTTACCATTTTGCAAGATGCAACATCGGTTTATGTAGAAACCGATACAGTAACGACCAATGATTTTGGAATCGTAAATCTTGTTATAGGAGCTGGCACAGTAGTTAGTGGAGATTTTTCTTCAATAGATTGGACAGATTCAGAATGTTCATTAAAAGTAGAATTGGATTTGCAAGATGGTAATGGCTATCACGATATGGGAACATCTTCTTTTACAATGGTGCCTTATGCAAAATATGCCGTTTCGTCAGCAAAAGTAAGAGCTGCAGGAGAAGATGGTGAAATACAATTTAGCAAGGATGATACACTCTCATCAAGTCCGTTATTACAATGGAACGATACCGGTCGCTTGGTAATAAAAGCACCGTCAACAGTTGTCGATTCCTTACCGTTGTTTGAAGTAAAAGATAAAGATGGAAAGACGGTATTTGCCGTATTCAATAATGGAGTCCATGTGTATGTGGATAAAGAAGCCAAAAAGCGAAGTTACGGAGCTTACAAAGGTGGTTTTGTGGTAAGCGGAAAAAATTCAGGTGCCAAAGCCAATAATGATATTCTAATTGTAAACTCAGATAGTACTCGAATTTTCACACAAGACGAAAAAGCCGGTTTTGGTGTAGTGGGGATATCTGATAAACGGGGTAGTTCATCATCTTATATGCACATTAATCCGAATAATTATTTTATTGGAGAAAATTCGGGAAATAATATTACAACAGGAATGTATAATTCTACTTTTGGATACCGAACAGGAATGAAACTGACAACAGGTGTAAATAATATTTTTATTGGACATCTAGCAGGAGATAGTACGACTACAGGAAAGAATAATATTTTTATAGGTAAAGAAGCTGGAAATACAAATGTTTCAGGTGAAGAGAATATCTTTATAGGGACAATGGCAGGAGCTGAAAATACAGGTATTGGTTCATTTAAGGGAGATTTTAATGTTTTTATTGGTTATGCTTCAGGTGCGTATAATACCGATGGGCAATCAAATACATTTATAGGAAAACAATCAGGTTTTTGGAATACGACAGGTAAGTTTAATACCTTCATAGGAATGAATTGTGGAGAAGCAGGTACTGGAAATTTCAATGTGTTACTTGGAGCTCAGGCAGGGGCACAAGGTGACAATAATACAATTCTTGGTTATTTAGCAGGTTCTCAAAGTAAAACAAATAGTTCTATTTTTATAGGAATGAAAGCAGGGTATAAGTATCAACAAACGAATACATTAATTATTGAAAATTCTAGTGATACAGTCAATCCTTTAATTTGGGGATATATGAATAATTCATCTCAAAATATGGTAGTGATTAATGGAACTTCAAATGATAATGGTAATTCAAGAACCTTTTTTGTAAATGGTGAAGCCGGTGGAACAACAGCTTGGTTCAATGATAGTGATAAACGATTGAAAAAGAATATTACAACTATTCCGAATGCTTTAAAGAAGGTGATGAGTTTACGAGGTGTAAATTATTATTGGAAAGATCCGAAAACGCACAGCCAAGGACTTCAAATGGGGTTTATTGCTCAAGAAGCTGAAAAAGTAATTCCGGAAGTTGTGTCAAAAGCAAACAATCATTATGCAATGCAATATGCTCCGGTTACAGCCTTATTGGTTGAAGCAGTGAAAACACAACAGAAACAAATTGAAGCTTTAACACAAGAACTCAAACAAAAAAGTTCGGATATTGATAACTTAAAAGCAGAAGTAGAAGAGTTAAAAACGATTGTTGAACAATCTGCAAAAAAATAAAGACAAAATGAATTTGTATTGAAAGAGGCTGATTATTGTAGAATCAGCCTCTTTCTTTTTAGGAAAAATTATTTTGATTCAAAAAAATCATAAACCATTTTATCGTCCAATCCTCTGTAGCCGGTATGTTTTTTTACCACTTCATTGTCGATGAAAAAGATAGATGGTAAATGGTTTCCGCTATATGAAAAGAAAAGTCCGGTATCAATTATTTTATATGGGAATTTTGCCGATTTGCTTTTGTCCCAAAAATAGTCCAAATAGCGTTTGTTACCATAGAAGATGTAAAAGATAGGATATTGTGTATGGTGCTTTTTTATGCTAATGGTAAGTTTGTTGGCAGCCATTTGGCAAAAAGGACAGGTCATACTGAAAAAGCAGACAATAGCTTTCCCTTTTTTAAAAGAAAGTTGTTTGTTGTTGAACGAAAAATCACCAATTGTGTCGCTGTCTATTTTTTTTAAGGTAGTAGGGTATGTGGTGTCGAGAAACCCATCGGGAGGTGAGAGAATAAACGGCAGCGTCAAGGCTGTAACAATAAGTGTGTAAAATGCAACCTGTTGATATCTGAAAGAGAACGATTTGTTTTTGAAAATCAGATAAATGGAAATAATAATCAAAAAACTGTTTTTCAAAATGGATTGAACAGGAGTAAATGGGAGTTTTCCACCAAAACAATTACAATCATGGATAGATTTATCAAAAAAATAGACATACAGCAGATAGATTGTAAATGTTGATAATAATAAAACGGTAACTTGTAAAACGCGTTTGGTATAAACATTTAAAAGTAACAAAAGAGCTATTGTAAATTCTAGCCCTATGAGCAATCGCACAAAGATAGTAGATCCAAACCACCCAAAAATTCCATGACTAAATACGAACAATTCAAACGGTTCGGCCGGATATAATTTTGAATAAGCAGAGAAAATAAATACAACTGAGATTATCAGAAGTAATAGATAGTGAAGAAATTTTCGTGTCATAAATTTACTTTTGATTTTTTATGCGTAATCGTAGAGTCAGATAAAAGCCGATAAGCATCAGGAAAATGGC
>CAZSHT010000208.1:0-2900 GCA_964606715.1 uncultured Bacteroidales bacterium | reverse complement strand
AAAATTCCGTTTATCTTCCAACAACCATTCGTAATAAATCGTTTCCAAATGGTTTTGTATCTCTTGTACGATTTCTTCGACTTGTTCTTTTTGGATACGCACACACACAAATTTTGTCTTGATGCGTAAAATGTTCGGACCAAAATTTTTCGACACCAACACTTGAACCCCTTTTTGTTTCAGCAACTGTGTAATCCCTTTTGCTTTCACCGGGTCGGCATGTTGCCGTTCGGCCTCGGTGGTATTTTCAATGCGTTCTACAAATACAATTTCTTGTTTTGCAATCCTGTACACATCATAATATTGGGCATCGCCAAAATGTCGTTCTACTATTTTTTTTCCATCGTCGGTCGCAACGGCCACTAAAAACTCCATATTAAAATAATTTCAGATTATTATCATTATACGCCTGATAGGCTTCTTTTACTGTCATATCGCCGGCACCCGTAAAAATTTTCATACCGGTTTGTTCCAATACTTTTGCTGCCTGACCGCCGGGACCATTCCCTGTTATCAACACATCGGGATTGAGACGAAACAATCGCTCAGCTGTTTTGGGCCCTGCTCCGTGGGCATCATTCACTACATCGGTATTGTCGATAACTTCTATCGAATCGGTGCTGTCATCATAAACCAAAATATATTCGGTGCGTCCAAATCGGGCATCCATCATCGAATCCCAATCTTTTCCTTTTGTTGTAAATGCTATTTTCATATTCTGTTATTATTTTTTAGTTACTGTTTGTTTAATTGTTTCCCATGCTTGTTTCAACCTGTCGGTTAATTCATTGGAAGTATATTCCACAATGGTTTTCCCGTTTATCATAGCCGCCGTAAATGACTCATCATAAGGCAAATCGGCTAAATGCAAAATGTGCTCTTCCGTCAAAAATGTTTTTATTTCCGAAGTTTTTTCCAAATTTAAATCATATTTATTAATAATACATCCTGCCGGAATATGAAATTTCTTCACCACTTCGTAAACGCGTTTCAAGTCGTGCAATCCCGAAACAGACGGCTCGGTTACCAACACCACAAAATGTGCCCCCGTTACCGACGACATCACCGGACAGCCTGTGCCGGGAGAACCATCAACCAAGGCAAACGGTATGTTATGTTCGACAGCCAAGCGTTTGGCCTCGTTTTTTACTTTTGCCACCAATTTTCCTGAATTGTCTTGTCCTATTCCCAAACGGGCATGCACCATCATACTGTCCGTTTTGGTCGTTGAAATATACCATTTGCCCACATTCAGTTCCTGCATTGTAATAGCATCGACAGGACATACTCGCGGACAATAACCACACCCTTCACAAGCAATAGCATCAATGGTATGTTGTCCATCAATAACAGGGATAGCATCAAACCGACATACTTCTTTGCACAAACCGCAATTGGTACAAGCTGACTCATCAATAACTGCCAACTCTCCACTGTAAAAATCTTCCTGAAATGCAAAGTCGGGTTTCAATAACAAATGCATATCGGCAGCATCGACATCACAATCGGCTACCACGACATCGTTTTTTGCCAACCATGCAAAAGATGCCGATATGGAAGTCTTTCCCGTTCCACCTTTGCCGGATATAACAACAATTTCTTTCATCATCATTGAATATTTTTTAAAATGGTATTCGACAAATCGTCCATAATTTTTCGTATGTCGGGCAAGGTTTTGTAGAGCAACTCGCCTTTGGCATACAATTCGGCAATACGGCGGTCGTTGGGAATTGTTGCCAATACAGGAATCATTTCATTGTTGCAATATTGCAACACATCGTCATTGCCGATACCGTAACGATTGACTACCACTCCAAACTCTTTTTTCAGCTCCCGCATCGTCTCTACGGCAATAGTCAAATCATGCAAACCAAACGGTGTAGGCTCGGTAACCAAAATCACAAAATCGGCCGGTTTCACCGCTTCCATCACCGGACAAGAAGTGCCGGGTGGCGAATCGAAAATCTGTATCGTGTGGTCGCCAAAATGAGCATCAACAAATTCGTGAGTTTGTTTTATCAACGGAACAGCCTGTTCTTGTCCTATATCCAAACGACTTTCGATAATCGACAATGAGCCGTTCTGAAAAAATCGTAATTCACCCATTTTGTGCGGTACCATCGGCAACGCATCTTCGGGACACAACTCCGAACAAGCGTAACAACTATGACAAAGTTGCGGAAAAACCATTATCTTATCGTTCAGGCGAATAATAGCATTGTAGTTGCATACTTCATGACATATATCGCAAAGCGTACACGCCTCTTGCTTCCATTCGGGAATAAAATAAAATTTATCTTCTTTCAATATCAAATCACCTTGCACAAAGAGGTTGGAGTTGGGTTCTTCCACATCTAAATCGGCAAGAACAACAGAGTAATTTTCAGAGAGATATGCCGCTAAATTGGTCGATAATGTGGTTTTTCCTGTTCCACCTTTCCCGCTTGCAATTGCTATTTTCATTTTATAAAAATTTTATAAAAAAATCATCGCCCTTTACTTTACGGGCGATGATTTTAAAACTTTGTTTTTACGATTTGTTTTGATTCAGCAATTCTTCGCGAACCATTGTATGTCCACATTTCGGACATTTGAGCTCGGTGCATTTTACGCCGGGTTGGTGTGGCACTTTCTCACCACATTTGGCACATACACAGTATCCGCCGGGGCCAAAACTGCCACCGTGGTTTCTTCCTCGTCCGCCACCACGACCTAACCCTCGTCCTGCTCCTTGTCCCAATCCTTTGCCTTCGCCACGGCCAAGACCTCTGCCTCCGCCGAAGCCATTTGCATTTCCAAAGTTCATAGCAACCTCCTTTTTTTTAATTACAATGCAAATATAATGAACAAATGTTCATAAAGTCAAGTTTTTTAACATTTTTTTAATAAATATGTTTGGG
>CAZSHT010000207.1:0-2934 GCA_964606715.1 uncultured Bacteroidales bacterium | reverse complement strand
TCATAAAAAAACACTTATCTGTTTTCGATGTTGCCATCAACGATATAGAAGTTATTTACGGGCCACCTCGTACAGCCGACATACACGACTCATTAGCATCGATAGAACGAGCCAAAAAATTACTGAACTACAACCCTCCGTTTTCTGTCGAAGACGGATTACAAAAAGCCATTGAATGGTATTGGAATAATTTGAAATAAAAATAATGCGTTTTTTGTGAAAAACATTACTGTCCGATAAAAACCAATGTTTATCGAATCCGAAGTTTTAGCCTAATAAAACATTAAAAAAAATAGATTTCGTAATAAAAGTCATTGGGTTATTTTGGATTATAAATAAAACGCATAGGTCGTGTTGTTTTTTTTATCGCTTTTTGTTTCTCATTATGGGGTTTTATATCTTCGTTGATATACCATTTTCCTTTTCGAAAATAAAGACCGTCATATGAAAAATCAGGTCCATAAAATTGATATAATCCGGTATATTCCGGTTTGCTTGGAGAAAGATGATCGAGAAATAAAGTATCGCGTTGAGCATCATAATGAATAACCATTGTTGTCTTTGCCGAAAATTCATAGATAATGCGTGCCGGTCGTTTGCGTTGTTTCAACATAAATATTTTTTCTCCGAAACGCGGTTTCCCTGAAGCTGTAAAAGTAAGCACATCAATTATTTTTTTTGAAGTCAACAGATTATTTCCGTCCCATCCAATGAGTGTGTAATAATATTTCCCTCGATATTTCTTTGTTATCATTTGATAATACAGACACCCATACCATGTTTCCGGTTTTAATTTTAAAAACAACGGATTTGTGATGGAATTAGAATAATCATGCAATCGATAAACCAAAAATTTTCTCTTGTTAGGTCGATATTGCAGAAAAGCATGATACACATGGCTGTGATCATCCAATTGGGTGTCCCACACATAAATCCTTACGCGTTTATCGGATAAAACAGACAATTTTTTTAGTTTTGAAAATGGATATGAGAAAGACTGTTTGTAATATAAAATTCGATTGAAAATTCTTACAATCTGTTTATTGATTGCATTTTTTTCTGCATCGTTCCGGATGTATCGTATATCATTAAAAGCATATAACGAATCGAACAACTGAGCCAAAGAATCTTCGGCATAAGAAATCTCCGACATCTCGTTCTGTTGAGCTGATAGAAATAGCCCCAAAAACAGAAATCCACCCAAGAAGAATATTTTATTTAAATGCATGAAAATCGAATGATAATGGTAATAATTCTTTAACGCCCGGAACGACAAAAATCTTGTCTTGTCCTACTAAAATCATT
Organism: uncultured Bacteroidales bacterium; assembly: GCA_964606715.1. Taxonomy (GTDB): domain Bacteria; phylum Bacteroidota; class Bacteroidia; order Bacteroidales; family JALTDM01; genus CAZSHT01. The sequence goes on along the minus strand of CAZSHT010000207.1, from coordinate 1,629 downwards.
CGTATTGGTTGTTGGAATCGCACCTCCGTTTCAAGAATTACTTGACGACAAGCACCGCAAGGAGCTGTAGGTAAAGAGACCAACACATCATGGTTTTTGGCGGCAATGGCAAGAGCGACAATAGGTTCATCAGGATATTGAGCATTGGCATAAAACAACGCTACGCGTTCGGCACATAAACCCGACGGATAAGCGGCGTTCTCTTGGTTGTTGCCCGTAATAATTATTCCATTTTTTAAACGAACGGCTGCACCAACATGAAACCCTGAATATTTGGCATACGCTTTTTCGGTAATATCAATAGCTGCTTGTGCCAATTCAATATCAGAAGCATCCAATTCGCGTAATAAAGCGTATTCGGTATAATGAAATTCAATCTTTTTTTCTTGCATCACAATTATTTTGACGATACTACAAACTTATACATATTTTTTGTTTTGAATAGAATATCCTATTATTTTTAAGATTAGAATGGATAATATTTTGTTCTCAAATTATTGATTTAACATAAGAATATATGGATTTTATAGATATTATGATAGGTTCGTAACGGATTTTTAATAATTTTATACTTTAATTTTTTTATTATTGTGAAACGAGGGATTTTCTTATTAGTTTTTTCTGTAACGGTGCTTTCCCTGAGTGCCCAACGATACGGTCGTTGGCGACGAATGCGGTATGAAGTGATTTATGCTGTTGGGGGAACAAATTTTTTAGGTGAACTCGGTGGTGCCAATAGAGAAGGAAGTGATTTTTTGAGAGATTTTGAAGTTTCTCAAACCCGTCCATTGGCACAAATCGGTATGCGTTATAAATTATATCGTGATTTGGCAATAAAAAGCTCTTTAACTTTTGGTTATCTTCATGGCGATGATGCTACTACCAAAGAACCTTTTCGCCAACATCGAAATTTGCGTTTTCGAGCACCAATTATAGAATTTGCCACACAAATAGAATATTCTATTTTTACCGAAAAAATAGGCCATCGCTATAGCCTTCGAAGAATTAGAGGGTTAAGAGGATTCAAGGCTAACCTATATGTTTTTACCGGATTAGCGGCTTTTTGGTTTAATCCACAAGGAAAATATAATGGGAAATGGTATAATTTACAACCTCTTGGAACAGAAGGAGAGGGGCTCATCCCTACCCGTCCAAAATACCATCGGCTTCAACCTTCCATTCCTTATGGTTTAGGGGTAAAATATGGTTTAGACCGACGATGGAGTATTGGATTGGAACTTGGTGTTCGTAAAACATTTACCGATTATATCGATGATGTCAGTACAACTTATTACTCCGGCGACGCTATTCGTGATGCCTACGGACCGGAAGCTGCCGGACTCGCCGATCCTTCTATTTCACAAACACAAAATGAAGTAGGGTGGACTGCTGCCGGACAGCAACGCGGAGATGCCACAGATAATGATACCTATATGTTTATAACCATCAATATGGTATATAAATTAAGACAAACTCGACGAGGTTTACCAAAGTTTAGATAATACACTTCCTAGCAATAAGTTATATATCGTTTTTTATTTCTCTCATTTGTTCGAAAAGGAGAAAATCAAAACTTTATAAATTCAATTAGTAAATGCAACTTTTAGGAGACTTTTATAAGAGATTGAT
>CAZSHT010000206.1:0-2951 GCA_964606715.1 uncultured Bacteroidales bacterium | reverse complement strand
TTAGTACTTGAATCTATCGAATATCTTTCAATCGTAACTGCAACGAAGTGTTTCCGCGAAAATAATTCTCCTCAATGACATAACAAATATCGACATACGATGCCTTAAAAACTGTTTTTTCCAAATTTTTCATACCAAAACCAACCGCCAAAAAACGATTTCCGTTTTCATCTTCGAGAAACAACCGCATGACATCATTTTCTTTCCCTACCATACGGCTACCGTTAGCCACTCGCAGATGAGAAGTCATAAAAACAGGACGGCGGTTGTCGGGACCAAACGGACATAATTGATTCAGAATATTAACAAATTTTGGTGTGATTTGCTCAAAGGAAAGTTCAGCATCATAGCTTATCTTTGCAATTTCCTGTTCCGGAGTAATGTGCTGGCTCACAGTCTTTTCGAAACATTCCGAAAAAGCCGGAATCGTGTCTATCGGCAAAGTTAAACCGGCAGCAAACCGATGACCGCCAAATTTCAACAAATGTGTATTGCATTGGTCGATAGCTGCATATAAGTCGAAATCACTAACCGACCGTGCCGAACCAACGGCAAAATCACCATTGTCAGTCAGCACGATAGTGGGTTTATAATACCGTTCAACCAGTTTAGATGCCACAATCCCCAGTATCCCTTTGGGCTTCCCTTCCATGTAAACGACCAATGATTTTTTTTCTTGCTCTTCGGGTTTTTCTTCTATAAACGAAAAAATATCTGCCAACATCTCTTTTTCAATATCTTGGCGTTGCGTGTTCAGATGATGAAGCGTTTCGGCCAGTGGCATCGCATTTTCCAAATCATTTGCCTTCAACAAATCAACAGCTTGCAGGGCATGTGCCATGCGTCCGGCAGCATTGATGCGAGGTGCCAAGCGAAACACAATATCGCTGACAGTCAGGATATTGTTGTCGGCCAATCCGCTGACTTTTTTTAATGCTTCTAATCCTTGCGATGGGTTGTGTATCAATTTTTCAATGCCGGCTTTTACAAAAATACGGTTTTCACCGGTCATCGACACCATATCGGCAGCTGTGCTGACAGCAACTAAATCAATATTGTCTTGCCAAATTGTTTTTTCAAAATGCAGTTCTTGTGCCAATGCTTGTGTTAGTTTAAATCCGATACCACAGCCCGATAATTCTTTGAACGGATATTTACAATCCGGTCGCTTGGGGTTGAGGACAGCAAATGCCGGTGGTAAAGATTCCCCTACGGTATGATGGTCACATACTATTACATCAACACCTAAGCTGTTGGCATATTCAATAGACTCGTGGTCGCGGATACCACAATCAAGGGTAACCATCAATGAGCAATTTGTGTGTTTGGCAAAATCAACGCCTTGTTTGGAAACGCCATAGCCTTCACCATCGCGATGAGGAACATACACTTCGTAATGGGGATAAAAAGAATCGAAAAAACGAGACATTAAAGCAACGGCGGTTGTTCCGTCAACATCATAGTCGCCATAAAATAATATTTTCCCTGCTGCTTCTTTTTGTTGAATAATGCGTTTTACGGCGAGCGACATATCGGCCATTAAAAAAGGATTGTGCAAGGCGTCTAAATCGGCTCTAAAAAAATGTTTGGCTTCGTCATAAGTTTCGATATTGCGAGAAACCAGCAACGATGCCAACACCGGATTGATATTGATTTGTGTTGCCAAAGATTCTGTTTTGCGAATGTCGGGTTTTGTGCGTTGATGCCATTGTTTGGCTTGTGTCGGATTCATTTTCAGATAAGTGTTGTTTCAAAAATGGTTTCGAAATGGGTTTTTAAATGTTGCTTTACTTCCTCAATATCAGCCTGTTTTCCGAGTTCTTTTTGCAAAGAAGTAACACCTTTATCGGTAAATCCGCAAGGGTTGATATAGTCGAAAAAATGCAAATCGGTATTGACATTAAAAGCAAAGCCATGCATCGTAACACGATGTCCTACCCGCACCCCGATGGCACATATTTTTCGGGCTTTCGGCGTTTGGGCATCAAGCCACACTCCGGTAGCTCCGTCTAATCGTTCACCATGAAGACCATATTCGGCAATAGTACGAATGATGAGTTCTTCCAACGAAAATACATATTGCTTTACGCCCATGCCAAAACTGTCTAAATCAACGATGGGATATCCTACAATTTGTCCCGGACCATGATAAGTAATGTCGCCACCTCTGTCAATATGAAAAAATGTAGCTCCTAAATCTTTCAATTGCCGATTGTTGACAAGAAGATTATTGTCTTTCCCGCTTTTCCCCAAAGTGTAAACATGAGGATGTTCACAAAGATTGAAATAATGCAAATCACTTTTCTTTTCGGGCAGTGAAAATTTTCGTTGTTGAACTTCTTCCAACAATTTTTGTTGTCTGTCCCAAGCATCTTTATAATTGATGTGTTGCCAGTCGGAGAATACGGTATGAGCGTGTGCCATTAGAATAAAAATTTCGGATAATGCAAAAATGGGAAATAATACCGAGACAGATAGAATTAAAAAAAAATTATTCCGAATATTCAGACAGACAAGCATCTTCTTTTTGTCGCATCTCACTTGCTTCTTCGGAAGTCTTATCGTTTTGTCCCATCAAGTGTAAAACACCGTGGATAATCACGCGTTTGAGTTCTTGTTCAAACGATTCATTAAGCTCACCGGCATTGTCTTTCACCCTGTCTACGCTGATGAAAATATCGCCTGCCAATAGGTTTTCTTCGCCATAATCAAAGGTGATAACATCGGTGTAATAATCGTGGTGCAAATATTCTTGATTGATTTTCAAAAGGTATTCGTCGGAAACAAAAATAAAATTAATATCGCCAAATGCAAAATTGCGGGAAACGATACAATGTTCAACCCATTGTTTTACGGGAAGTTTTATGAGAGACGGTAAGTCGACATCTTCGTTGAAGAACAGTACAGCCATAAGAAAATAATTATTTTATATTGAAATGGACTTCAACGGT
>CAZSHT010000205.1:0-2967 GCA_964606715.1 uncultured Bacteroidales bacterium | reverse complement strand
CCCAACAATAAGATACGCTTACCTTCTGTCTGCCGTAAGACTTGTGCCAATTGCTCATATTCATTCAAAAAGAAACGGCTTTCTCGACAATTGGATTTTTCTATAAAATGATTTGCCATTGCCACCAAAGAAGAATGTTGTTGCTCCAAATAAGAAGGCAAAAGAGCAAAAAAACAAAAATCTTCAACCGACCCGTAAAATTGAGAAAAAATGCGTTCGGCATTTGATAAATACCACGACACATCATCGATATAATGTCGCGAACGAAGCATTCCTGTTGTTCCACTACTTTGAAAAAAGAACGAAGGTGATTGAGAAGCTCCGGTAATGATGTGATTCTTAAAAAATGATATTGGCAAAAATGGTATTTCAGCAATTTTAGTTATTGTTTGAGGTGTTTTTTTGAGCAAATCCAAATATTTTCTATACACCTTATTGTGTTCCGCTTGATAACGAAAGACTGTCAAAGCCAATGCGTCAAAGTCATCTTTATATGAAAGACTTGCGATGTGTTGTTTTAATGTGTGTAAAGTCATTCTATGCAGAAAAAACTATAAATCGTCAAAATCAACATCCTCATCTTCATTGAAGATGCTCAACATCGGTTCCGCAAAGGCCTTGGTTGTGATATAATGCTCAAAACTCAACAGCAATGACGGTAAGATAATTAGATTCGCCAACATGGCGATGAATAGTGTAATTGACACCAATAAACCTAAATACACTATCCCGTCGAAACCGGATAAGGTGAAAATGATAAATCCAAAAAACAAAATAATGGAAGTATGTAACATGCTGATTCCCACATGGTCTAAGGCATTATGAACAGCCACACCAATATCCCACTCACTTTGTTTGAGCTCCAAACGATACCGTGATAAAAAGTGAATGGTATCATCGACTGCTATTCCAAATGCAATACTAAACACCAAAATCGTTGACGGTTTTAGAGGAATGCCCCAGAAGCCCATCATACCGGCGGTAAGCAATAATGGTATCATATTGGGAATGAGAGATATAACAACCATTCGAAACGAACCAAACAACAACGACATAAACAGAGCAATGATTGCTATTGCCAACAAAACACTGGTTATCAGATTTTTGATGAGATAACGCATGCCCTTTTCAAAGACTACGCTCATGCCGGTAACCATTGTTGTGTATTTTTCCGGCGGAAAAATAGTATCTAATTTACTTTGCACCTGTCCTATAAGATTTCCCATTTTGTGGGTGCCGATATCTGCCATTTGTATGCTGATGCGAGCACATTGTTTGTTGCTGTCGATAAATGTTTTTATCCGATTTCCCGAATCATGAGCTTTGGAAGCATAAGACAAGATGAAATTTTTCTCCATCTTCGAAGGAATGGCATATTTACGCGGATTTCCATTGTAATAAGATTGCTTAGCATATTTTACCAATTCGACATAAGAGATTGGACGCGACAAAGCGGGAAGTTCTTCCAAGGCTGTTTGCAATTTATCTATCCGTTTTATGTTTTTTAATCGGAAGAGTCCTTTTTTCTTCTTGGTATCGACCATTATCTCCAATGGTAACGCTCCTTTGAAATATTGTTCAAAAAATTTCAGGTCAACATAGATTTCATCATCATGAGGAATATCATCGACCATATATCCAACGACTTGTATTTTTGAGATACCCCAAAATGCCAACAATCCAATTATTCCAACCGTAATATAAATAATGGTGCGTTTGGTTGTTATCAGATAGGTGAGATAAGCCAAAAACCAACTTGATGATTTACTTTCAAGATGTTTAATGTGTTTCTTCTTGGGTAGGGCAAAAAAGGAATAAAAAATAGGAATGATACTGATAGACAAGAAAAACAACCCAATAATATTAATCAAAGCAACCAATCCGAATTCTTGCAACACCTGACTATTCGTAATGATAAAAGTTCCAAATCCCGAAGCTGTTGTCAAGTTAGTCAAAAATATAGCATTCCCCGTTTTGTAAATGGTGCGATGTAACGATTTAATTTTATTGCCATGGTGTCGTATTTCATCAAAATAATGATTGAGCAAATAAATAATATTCGGAATGCCTATCACAATGAGTAATGGTGGCAACATTGCCGTAAGAATAGTGATTTTATAATCAAACAATGCCATCGTGCCAAGAACCCATATAACACTAATACCAACAACGATAATTGCGATAAACAAAATTCTAAACGACCGAAAAAACAAATACAAGATTAACAGAGTGATAAGCAAAGCCAGAATAATAAAAAATTGCATATCGTGTTTTATCTTTTCCGAAACGGCGGTTCGGATATACGGCAAGCCGGAATAATGCGGTGTAATATGATATTTTTTCCCAAATAAATCAAAATCATGCTTTATTTGATTGACCAAATCGATGCGTTTCTTACTGTCTACAACCTTTTTGTCAAAAGTAATTGCCACTGCAAACACATTAGCCGTATCGTTATATAAAATGTCTTTATAAAATAATTGATTTAGAGCAACTGTTTTTAATGAATCTAATATTTCTTGCGAAACAATTGTATCGGGAAATAACGACAACAACTGAAATTGTTTTTTTGTTGTGTCTTTTGCCATATAATAGAGGTCGGGAAGTGATAAAATCCCGGCAATACCACTATCTCCTTTTATTTGTTGCGTAATGGCTTTGAAATCATTTATCTTTTGTGCCTCAAAGAAATTACTATCTTGAAAAGCGATGAGGAAGACATTGGCTTCGACTCCAAATTTTGCCTTAAACTGCTCATATTGAAGATATACCGTATCGTCTTTCGGCAACATATTGGCATACTCATACGACATCTGCACCTTAGTGCTTTCGTATCCCATAAATGCGGTAAGAATCCCTAAAAATATAAGGATAAAAGCTTTGTTGCGTAATATAAACCGTGCTATGAGTAACCACATAAGGGGTGCAAACTTACAAAAAAATTAAAACAAGATTATCTTACTTACC
>CAZSHT010000204.1:0-2990 GCA_964606715.1 uncultured Bacteroidales bacterium | reverse complement strand
TTATATTTGTGCTTCCAAAAAAGACAATATGAACGAAAAACAACAAACACTCTCTGCCGAATTTACAATTACGGGACACGGACTACATTTGGGAAAAGAAGCAACCGTAACAGTGAAACCCGCACCCGAAAATACAGGACTCATCTTTTCTCGCACCGATTTGGAAAACACACCGCAAATTCCGGCACTCTCCACTTTTGTAGAATCTACTTTCAGAGGAACCACCTTAAAACATAAAGATGCCTCTATTGCCACGATCGAACATCTGTTATCGGCACTATACGGTATGGGTGTCGATAATGCATTTGTGGAAATCGACGGTCCCGAACTACCTATCCTCGACGGCAGTGCGTATCCTTTTGCCGAAGCTATTGAAAAAGCCGGTGTTGTAGAACAATCGGCAAAACGCGAGTTTATAGAACTGAACCAACCGCTGTCGTTCAAGACACAAGACGGCAATTCCGAGTTTTTCATCGTTCCCGACGATGATTTCAGTTTGCAAGTAATGGTCGACTACAAAGACTCTTATATCTCTCATCAATACGCCACATTATCGCATCTGGAAAGTTACAAAACCGAAATTGCCAAATCGCGTACTTTCGTCTTTCTTCATGAATTGGAAATGCTCCATAAAAATAACCTTATCAAAGGAGGCGACTTGGATAATGCCATTGTCATTGTCGGGAAAAAAACCACTCGCCAAGAGATAGACCATCTGGCAGAACTCTTCAACAAACCTACTGTGGATATTATTCCCGAATATGGTGTTTTGAATAATGTTGACTTGTATTATCCAAATGAAACTTCTCGTCATAAATTACTCGATTTAATTGGAGATTTGGCATTGTTGGGAAAACGCATCAAGGGGAAAGTATTTGCTACGCGTCCCGGTCATCAAGCCAATATTGAATTTATAACTCATCTCAAAAAAAGCATTGCCGGAAAAATGTCATTTCGTGTTGATTTGACAAAAGAACCGGTAATGGATATCAACGATATTAAAAAAATGTTGCCCCACCGTCCACCATTTCTGTTGGTCGACAAGATTATGGAAATAGGTGAGGATTATATTGTCGGCGTAAAAAACATTACGATGAATGAACCGTTTTTTGTAGGTCATTTCCCCGAAGAACCTGTAATGCCGGGTGTTTTGCAAATAGAGGCTATGGCACAAACAGGTGGTTTGTTAGTTCTCAACGGACTGGATAAAAACACACAATATTCGACCTATTTTATGAAAATTGACAATGTGAAATTTAAGAAAAAGGTCATTCCCGGTGATACCCTCATCTTTCATCTCAAACTTAACGGTCCCATACGACGCGGTATCGTTTCAATGCATGGAGAAACCTTTGTAAACGGACAAATGGCCGTTGAAGGAGACTTGGTCGCTATGGTTACCCCTATTAAATAATACACTATGAAACAACCATTGGCTTACATACATCCCGATGCAGAAATTGCCGACAATGTAGTCATCGATCCGTTTTCTACTATCGATAGCGATGTGGTAATAGGTAAAGGTACCTGGATTGGCAGTAATGTTACTATCATGTCGGGAGCCCGCATAGGTGAAAATTGTAAGATTTTTCCCGGAGCAGTCATTTCTGCCATTCCGCAAGATATGAAATACAAAGGTGAAAAAACCATTGTCGAGATAGGAAATAACACCACCATACGAGAGTTTGTTACCATCAATAAAGGCACCAAATCGAAAGGGAAGACCATTGTTGGAAACAATGTGTTGCTGATGGCTTATGTTCATATTGCTCACGACTGTATCATTAAAGATAATGCTATCATTGTCAATAGCGTACAGGTTGCAGGAGAAGTTACCATTGACGAATGGGCTATCATTGGAGGCACTTCAGCTATTCATCAATTTGTTCATGTCGGCAAACACGCTATGGTGGCAGGTGGTTCTTTGGTAATGAAAGATGTTCCACCGTATATCAAAGCGGCACGAGATCCGTTGGCCTATGCCGGCATCAATTCCATTGGTCTGCGTCGTCGCCATTTTCAGAACGAAAAAATCAATGAGATACAATCTATATACCGTTTGATTTACGGTCATAAAATGAATATCACACAAGCTTTGGATTATATCGAAACCAATTTCAATGCCTCGGCAGAACGCGATGAAATATTAATGTTTGTCCGCAACTCACCACGAGGTGTTATCAAGGGTTATTTTCAATAAATTCATCAAATGATTGTTGCCCAAAATATCCATAAATCATTTGGAAATGTAAAAGTTCTAAAAGGCGTCAACTTGCATGTAGAAGCCGGCAAAGTAGTTGCCATCGTGGGTTCCAGTGGAGCAGGAAAAACAACGCTGTTGCAATTGTTGGGAACACTCAGCCGATTCGATAAAGGCTCCATACACATCAACGGTACCGACATTGCCTCACTGAAAGACAAACAATTATCGCGTTTTCGTAATCGAAATATCGGTTTTATCTTTCAATCACATCATCTGTTTCCCGAATTTACGGCTCTCGAAAATGTCATGATTCCGTTGTTGATACAGCAGGTCAATAAATCGACAGCCAAAGAAAAAGCCCTCGATATTTTAAAATATCTGCATCTGTCACATCGTGTTGAACATAAACCATTTCAACTTTCGGGAGGCGAACAACAACGCGTCGCTATTGCACGAGCTTTGATTACCAATCCCTCCATCATCTTGGCCGACGAACCGACCGGAAATCTGGATTCTCGCAACACCAAAGAAGTTTTTGAGCTTATCAAAGATTTGCAAAAAGAATTTAATCAAACGATTGTCATTGTTACTCACAACATAGAATTGGCACATTCTACCGATGTTGTTTTTACTATGAAAGACGGCGTTATTTTGGAATAATACAATTATTTATTTTTATTTTTCATTCTCATTTTATCATACACTCTTTTTTTTAACTTTGTCCATTCAATAAAAATGAACTTACTATGGGAAAAACTTTTGTAGAAAAAATATTAAATGCCAATGT
>CAZSHT010000203.1:0-3029 GCA_964606715.1 uncultured Bacteroidales bacterium | reverse complement strand
GGACATATCTTTCCGTTAAAAGCAAAAAATAAAGGCGTGTTGCGAAGAGCAGGTCATACCGAAGCGACTGTTGATTTAACGCGTTTAGCAGACTTAAAACCCGGCGGAGCATTGGTGGAAATAATGAATGAAGACGGAACCATGGCGCGTTTACCACAATTGTTTGAGATAGCAGAAAAATTTAACCTTAAAATCATCTCAATAGAAGATTTAATCAGTTATCGTTTAGAGCATGAAAGTTTGGTGGAAAGAGGTGTCCAAGTTCATTTGCCAACAGCGTATGGCGATTTTCAATTGATACCATATTTGCAAAAATCAAACGGATTGGAACATGTGGCTATTTTTAAAGGCACTTGGACAAAAGATGAACCTCTCTTGGTGAGAGTTCATTCGTCTTGTGTTACCGGTGATATTTTTGGTTCATTGCGTTGCGATTGTGGAGAGCAGTTGCACAAAGCAATGCAGATGATTGAAGAGGCAGGGCAAGGAATTGTACTTTACATGAACCAAGAAGGGCGTGGCATAGGGTTGATGAATAAGATAAAAGCCTATAAATTGCAAGAAGAAGGGATGGATACTGTAGATGCAAATTTGCATTTGGGATTTAAGGATGACGAACGAGATTATGGTATTGGTGCACAAATATTGAGAGACTTGGGAGTTGGTAAAATTCGATTAATGACGAATAATCCGGTGAAACGCGTCGGATTAGAAGCTTATGGATTGGAAATAGTTGATATTGTTCATATTGAAGTGCCACCCAATAAGTATAATTTTCGATATTTAGAAACCAAAAAAGACAGAATGGGGCATGAATTGAATATGCTGGATGATACAGAATCAAAAGAATAATTTATGCAGATAAATCATTTTTCACCATTAGAGAAACTGGTTAGTTCTATTCTGCCGAATGAAAAAATAAAAGCATTTGTCCCGTTGCCTCAGTCGGGTTCTTCGCGACGCTATTACCGAATAGAATTAGAAAATAAAATATTAATAGGAACATTTAATGAAGATATTGAAGAAAATGAAGCATTTTTTCATTTTACCGAAGTTTTTTTGTCAAAAAACTTACAAGTTCCTAAAATTTATGCTATTGATAATTCGCGAAAATATTATTTACAAGAATATTTGGGAAAAGAAAATCTGTATGAGAAATTATCTGAAACCAATTCTTTTGACGATGAGATACTACCTTTGTATAAACAGGTTTTAACGAATTTGGTGCAATTTCAATTATCCGCTTCATCATTGGATTTTTCCAAAGCGTATCCAAGACATTCGTTTGATAAGCAGTCTATACTATGGGATTTAAGTTATTTCAAATATTATTTTTTGAAATTCTTGGATATTTCATTTAATGAGCAACGCTTAGAAGATGATTTTCATCGTTTTGCCGATTATTTGCTGGAAGAACGAGCGGATTTCTTTATGTATCGTGATTTTCAATCGCGAAATGTTGTTGTGAAAAATGATGGTACTGTTGCATTTGTCGATTATCAAGGTGGGCGAAAAGGAGCACTTCAGTATGACTTAGCTTCATTGCTGTATGATGCTAAAGCCAATTTAAGCGAGGAGGTGCGAAATTATTTATTGAATTTTTATTTGAAAGAATTAAAACAATATATCAAAGTCGATGAAACTTCTTTTAAAAATTATTTTAATGCGTTTGTTTTAATTCGGGCTTTGCAAGCTTTGGGAGCTTATGGTTTTCGAGGTATCTTTGAGCAAAAAGCTCATTTCTTAAAAAGTATTCCGTATGCTATTGAAAATCTAAAACGATTAAAGATAAAATTAAACTTTTTGACTTCATTTCCGGAGTTGACGGTTGTTGTTGATAAAATTTTAGAGTCGGATAAATGGAAAGAATATGCCATCTTTGATGATGAGAAAGAACAACTAACGGTACATATTAAGAGTTTTTCATACAAGAAACAATTACCATATGACAATTCGGGGAATGGTGGCGGATTTATTTTTGATTGTCGTTTTTTGCCAAATCCGGGACGAATAGATAAATATAAACATCTGACGGGAATAGATGATGTCGTCAAGAAATATTTGCAGGAAAAAAAAGAAATGACACAGTTTCTGGATAATGTGTTTGACATTGTTGATGATGCCGTGACAAATTATGTGAAGCGAGAGTTTAAGCATATCAGTGTTAATTTTGGGTGTACCGGCGGACAACATCGTTCGGTATATTCGGCAGAACAATTATATTTTTATTTGAAAAATAAATTTGGTGATAAAATTTTATTAGATTTGTATCATCGTGAATTAGGAATCAAAAAATAATTTTTCTTGAAAGCATTTATTTTAGCTGCCGGATACGGCAAACGCTTAGCACCAATTACCGATACGCTACCTAAGGCGTTAGTTCCTATTCAAGGAATGCCAATGTTGGAGATTATTATTAATCGATTGAGGAGTTTTGGTATTGATGAAGTTGTTATTAATGTGCATCATTTTGCAGAAAAAATAATGGCATATTGTGAGTCGAGAAATAATTTTGGAATATCCGTACAGTTTTCTCACGAAACAGATTATCCGTTAGATACAGGAGGTGCCATAAAAAAAGCTTCTCATTTATTGCAAGGCGAAGAACCGATATTGGTACATAATGTTGACATTTTAACAGATATTGATTTTTCAAGATTATATAACCTTTATAATGAAGAAGAACCGGATGTGGTATTAGCTGTTCAGGATAGAAAAACAGAGCGCTATCTTTTGTTGGATGAAAATAATTTTTTGGTAGGATGGAAAAATGTGAAAACTAATGATGTGAAATTATCAATGCTTACCGATAGTAAAATAGAATCATATGCATTTAGCGGAATACATTTGTTGAGCCCGAAGGCTATCTACCAAATTTCTACTTATGAAGAAGAAGTGTTTTCAATAACCAATTATTATTTGGAAAAAGTAGAAGAATTATCGATATTAGGGTATCCGCATAATCATACTTTTTTTATGGATTTAGGTAAATTGGAAAATCTGAAATTTGCTGAATATCTAAATTTAGA
>CAZSHT010000202.1:0-3033 GCA_964606715.1 uncultured Bacteroidales bacterium | reverse complement strand
CTCCACATCGCCAAATCGTTTGGTGATGCCTTCGGCTCTCAAATAAATTTCATTGCTTACAGCCATCTCTTATTAAAAATAAAGGGTGTGAAACCGTTTCATCACACCCTTTATTTCTTCACTTTTAGTATAAAATTAAGTTCTGATAACACCTGTTTTGTATTCCGGAATAGTGCCTTCGTAGTTGGCAGCTTCGATGGTCATAGAGATATATTTTCGTGTTTCCAACGGATCAATAATAGCATCTACCCACAGGCGAGAGGCAGCATAGTAAGGTGAGGTTTGCCGTTCGTAGCGATCGGTGATTTCTTTCAGCAATGCGTTTTCTTCTTCTTTGGTAATTTCTTTGCCTTGTGCTTTGAGTGTTCCCAATTTTATTTGCAACAATGTTTTGGCTGCCGAAGCACCACTCATTACAGCAATGCGAGCTGTCGGCCATGCCAACATTACGCGAGGGTCGTAGGCTTTTCCGCACATTGCATAATTGCCTGCACCATAAGAGTTTCCTACGACAATAGAGATTTTAGGAACCACCGAATTTGCCATTGCATTCACCATCTTGGCACCGTCTTTTATGATACCGCCTTTTTCCGAACGCGAGCCTACCATAAAACCGGTTACATCGTGTAGGAAGACTAGCGGAATTTTTTTCATATTACAATTCATAATGAAATGAGCAGCTTTGTCGGCAGAATCGGAATAAATGACACCGCCAAACTGCATTTCATTGGTTTTGGTTTTCACAATGGTGCGTTGGTTGGCAACAATACCTACCGACCATCCGTCGATGCGAGCATACCCGCAAATCATAGTTTTTCCGTAACCTGCTTTATATTCTGTAAATTTGGAATCATCGACCAATCGCAAAATCACCTCTTTCATGTCATAAGGTTTGTCGCGTAATTCGGGAATGATGCCATAAATTTCTTTTTCTTTTAATTTGGGTTGTTTGGGTTTCACTCTGTTGTATCCCACAGTTTCGGGTTCTGCCAATTTATCGACAATTTCACGAATCAACTCCAAGGCTTCATTGTCATTTTCCACTTTATAGTCGAGAATCCCCGATATTTCGGCGTGGGTAGTAGCACCGCCCAGTGTTTCATTGTCCACTTCTTCGCCAATAGCCGATTTCACCAAATAAGAACCTGCCAAAAAGATAGAGCCTGTTTTGTTTACAATAATAGCTTCGTCCGACATAATCGGCAAATAAGCTCCTCCGGCAACACAACTTCCCATAATGGCAGCTATCTGCGGAATGCCCATTGCCGACATTCTGGCATTGTTGCGAAAGATACGACCAAAATGTTCTTTGTCGGCAAAAATCTCATCTTGCAAAGGCAAGAAAATGCCGGCACTGTCTACCAAATAGATAATGGGTAATTTATTTTCAATGGCTATTTCTTGGGCACGCAGATTTTTCTTTCCGGTGATGGGAAACCAGGCACCGGCTTTTACGGTTGCATCGTTTGAAACAATCATACAGAGACGACCTTTTACATAACCCACAACAGTAACCACACCGCCTGATGGACAGCCACCATATTCTTCATACATATCATTGGCAGTCAAAGCCCCTATTTCCATTGTTTCGGTTCCTTCATCAATCAATGCGTCAATGCGTTCGCGGGCGGTCATTTTATTCTTGCTGTGCAATTTTTCTATTTTCTTTTTTCCGCCACCGAGGTAAGTTTTTTGTAAGTTTTGTTTTAAATCGGAAATGAGCATTCGCATAGCATCTTCGTTGCGATTAAATTCCAAAGTTTCTTTTTTCGTTTTCATATTTTCCATTTGATAGGGTTCCTTAAATTTTTCTCTAAAATAATGCGTTTTTTCGAGAAAAACGGGATTGTATTTTTCTTATTTCTTTTTTTGTTTTGCTTTTTCGGAAAAAGCATGCATTCGATTTTGCCATTCGGGTGTTTGAGAGAGGTAAGCAAAATTATCGGCAGCATAGAGCTTTTGAGCTTCTATTTCTTTTGTAAGCAGGTGATTTACAGTGCGTTTTGTGTAGAAAATAGCCGTGTCGTTGCCTTCCAAAATGATACGAGCTGTTTCCAATGCAGTGTCCATTAATTTGGCACGGGGCACCACCTTGTTGACCATTCCCATTTCAAGGGCTTCTTGTGGTTCTACCAGTCGTCCGGTAAGCAACAAATCGCGCGATTTACCGATGCCTATCAATGCATTCAAATACAAAGTGCAGGTAACGGGCAAGATGGCTCCTAATTTAATGGCCGGAAAACCCACTTTGGTATCGTTGGTGAGTATGCGGTAATCGGTAGCGGCGGCATAACCGAATCCACCACCCAAGGCATATCCGTTGATGAGGGCAATGGTTGGTTTCGGAAAGCGAAAGATTTTTTCGGAAGTTTCTTCCAACAACAGGGCAAATTGCCGAGCTTGTTCTATTGTCTTTATGTCGAGTAACGCTTTCAGGTCGACACCCGAAGAAAATGATTTCTCACCGGCACCGGTGATTATCAGCAAGCGAAAATCGGTGCGTTGGGCAAGTTCTGTCAGGAAAGCACTAAGTTCTTCCAGCAAGGCGGTATTAAACGCATTGTGTTTTTCGGGACGATTCAATGTCAAAATCCCGATGTCGTTTTTTATCTCAAACAGCAAATGATTCATATTTTTTGGTTTTGTGTGTTTTTAATTTTCTTCTCTGATAAGATGCGAGGTGTTGGCTTGTGCCGTTGGCATAATCACCATATCGTTGATGTTGACATGTTTCGGCCGGTTCATCGCAAATAAAATAGCTTCGGCAATATCCACATCATGTAACGGTTCCATATTGGCATATATGGCATCGGCTTTTTCTTTGTCGCCTTTGTAACGCACCAATGAAAAATCGGTATCGACCATGCCGGGGGCAATATTGGTAACTTTTATATGATAGGGCAATAGGTCAATACGCATTGCTTTCGATAAGGCATCGGCAGCGTGTTTGGCAGCACAATATACATTTCCGTTGAGGTAAACTTCTTTGCCGGCAATTGAAGCAACATTAATGATGTGACCATCTTTTTTTTC
>CAZSHT010000201.1:0-3037 GCA_964606715.1 uncultured Bacteroidales bacterium | reverse complement strand
TCTAAATCCGATATGATTTTAACTAAAACAACTGAATATGCCGTGCGAATCTTAACTCTGATGGCAAGCCGTAAAGGTGAAAAAGATTCTTTTTCGGCAACATATTTACATGAGCAGTTGAATATTCCGTATAAATATCTCACCCGATTGATGACTGATTTGTCGAAGCAGGGTTTTTTGTTGAGCATACGAGGTCGTGGTGGCGGTTTCAAAATTATAAAAGCATTAGATGGGATTACTTTGGCCGATATTGTAGAAGCTGTGGAGGGAATGGCAAGCTTCAATGCTTGTATTTTGGGATTCGAAGAATGTTCGAGCGAAAACCCGTGTGCCTTGCATTTTGTATGGGAAAAAAATAAGAAAAATTTTATTAAAATGTTAGAAGAAACCACATTGGAAGATATTCGTCGTGAAAAAATAAGGCGATTTTAATTTTTTCATTTAATAAAGAATTCATATATTTAGAAATTGAAATTGAAAAAAAGAAGTTCGTTTAATTTAATAACCAAAAAACAGAGAGTATGAAAGAAACATTACTTGACAAGTTTATGAGCAAAAAGGGACTCTATACGAGTTTCTGGTTCATTGCCATTATCATGGTGGCGGCATTAATTTATTTTACGGCAACACTTCAAAAAGAAGTACCGCCAATTGCCAAAGAGGTAAAATCACAATCGGGCGAGGTGCTTTACACCTACGACGATGTTGTTGAAGGGAAAGGTTATTTCCAAGAATTTGACTTGATGGATTGGGGAACACTGTTGGGAATGGGTGCTTATGTGGGACCTGATTTCACAACCGAATTTTTCCATCACAGAGCCGAATTTTTGTATGAGTACTATGCAAAAGAAATGTATGGTAAATCGAAAGCCGATCTTTCTGCCGAAGAATTGGGAGCCGTAAAAGCTCGCGTAAAAGATGACTTCCACAATCAAACCAAATTGCTGGAAGAAGGAACAACTTATACCGAAGCGTCGGCTTTGGCATATAAGCAAAATGTAAAGGATTTGACCAAATTATTGGTGGAAGGCGATCCCGAAAGAGCTTTCCCCGGAGGTGTTATTTTGAAAAATGAAGCCGAAAAAATAGCGGCTTTTGTCGATTGGTCACAAATGGTAGCTTCCTCTATTCGTCCGGGAACGGAAGGAAAGATAGGAGAAGAACGCACATGGTCGAACAACTGGCCACACGAACCGCTGGTCGATCAAGATGCAGCATACAACAACCACATTGTATCACTGTGGGAATTCTTATTGCTATGGGCATTGACTATCTTAGTTATTTTCTTGTCGTATGAATATTTATTCAAAAAAGACCGAAAAGAAGACTTGGTACCTGCCTTGAAAGTAACAAAACTATTCCGCTCACAAAAGAAACTTTTGAAATATGTGCCTATTGTAAGTTTGTTATTTGTTGTTCAATTGTTCTTAGGTGCTTACTTGGCTCACTTGTATGCCGATCCCACACAAGATTTTATCTTTTCTCAACATATACTTCCGTTTAATGTAATACGCTCTATTCACACCCAGTTGGCTATTTTATGGGTGGCAGTAGGTTGGCTTGTAGGAGGTCTGCTCATAGCACCTTGGGTTGCCAATAAAGATCATAAATTCCCTTGGCTCATCGATGTCTTATGGGTTGCTCTTGTTGTTGTAGCCGTAGGCTCTATCGTAGGGTTGTATATGGGAGCTACCGGACAAATGCGTGAAACTTGGTTCTGGCTTGGCAACGAAGGACGGGAACTCTTGAATCTTGGTCGTGTATGGGATATCGGATTGGTTGTAGGTCTTGTATTCTGGTTCTTACTAATCATTACGCTGATAAAAAAATCGGCTACGAACAATCCGTTGGTAGGCACAATCATTTGGTCGGCATTTGCCATTGCCACACTTTATATTGCGGGAATGATGCCTATTCATAAAGTAATGCCAAACTTTACGGTAGATGATTATTACCGTTGGTGGGTTATTCACTTGTGGGTAGAATTGACATTTGAATTGTTTGCCGCCGGTGTTATTGCCTTTATGACAGTATCGTTGGGATTGATTTCTCAAAAAACAGCCGAACGCGTAATGTTCTTCGAATTGTTCTTGATTATGATGTCCGGAACATTGGGTGTAGGTCACCATTATTTTTGGCAAGGACTCGATGAATATTGGATTGCCATAGGTGGTATTTTCTCAGCCTTAGAACCGTTACCATTAGCTCTTATGATTGTTGAAGCTTGGAAAAATCAACGCGAACAAAAAGCAGAAGGTATTATCAATAAATTCAGCACACCGTTTATGTGGATTGCCGGTTCGGCCGTCTTAAATTGGGTAGGTGCCGGATTCTTCGGAATGGTTATCAATACACCGACTATTTCGTATTATTCACATGGAACTTATTTGATTATGCCTCACGGACACATTGCTTTGTTAGGTGCTTTTGGATACATCTCTATTGCTTTCTTGTATATGACTTCCAGAGCCAATGCTATGGCAAATGGTTGGGAATGGAACGACAAGTTGAGCAAAATAGCATTCTGGTCGTTGACAATCGGTGTTTTATTGTTTGCTCTGCCAACATTAATTATCGGATTGGAACAAACTCGAATAGCTGCCGAAATGGGCTATTATTACACCAGAGTGCGTGATGCCGTAGCAGGAATGGACGGTTGGATGTGGTTCCGTATTTTGCCGGATAGCTTGATGATCGGTGGTGGTGGTCTCATCTTTATTGACTTATTCTTGAAAACTTTCATGGGGAAAAAAGCTATTGAAGCAACCTCAGAAAACGAATAAAATATGGAAAATCACGATAAAAATTGCATTATCTGCAAGAAAAACGAGGACGAAATACCTTTGACAAAGTTTGATTATAAACAAACCGAGTTTTGGATTTGTCCGCAACATATTCCGGTTATTATCCACGATCCTTCTAAGCTGACAGGTCTGTTGCCTGATGCCGAAAAGTTTCCGGCAGGATAAAACTTGAAATAAAAATTTCTATCAACGGCGACTCATCTTGAGTCGCCGTTGTAGTTTTATGTGAAAAA
>CAZSHT010000200.1:0-3094 GCA_964606715.1 uncultured Bacteroidales bacterium | reverse complement strand
ATCAACTGTAACGAAACAACTAAAAAAATGTATTTCTTCATTGTAATAATATCAGTAAAAAAAAAGAGAAAGGACAACAAAGATAATAGTTTTTCCCAAGAAGGAGTCAATTATTTATCAACTTAAAGTTAACATTTTAAGAATCAATTATGTTCGGAAATCCAAAAGATAAAAATTTCACCTCACAAGAAAAATTCACAAAAAAACCTTGCTATAATAAAAAAAACTATAAATTTGCAACCTCAATTTTGGGCGATTAGCTCAGCTGGTTCAGAGCACCTGCCTTACAAGCAGGGGGTCATAGGTTCGAATCCTATATCGCCCACTTTCAATAAAAAAGCCTTCGCAATACTTCGCGAAGGCTTTTTTATTAAACACACCTTAACATTTTCGTTCAAATAAAACTTACCTTTGTTTTTTAATTTGTTTCACTATGCTTGAATTTGAAAAATTTACACTTGATAATGGACTGAAAATTATCGTATGCCCCGATAATACAACAGAACTAGTTACTGTCAATATTTTATACGACATTGGTGCCAAAGATGAGAAATCGTCTATGACGGGATTTGCCCATTTGTTTGAGCATTTGATGTTTGGTGGTTCTGTCAATATTCCCGATTACGATACCCCACTGCAAATGGCAGGCGGAGAGAACAATGCTTTTACCAACAACGACTATACGAATTACTACCTTACACTCCCTGCTATCAATATAGAAACAGCTTTTTGGTTAGAATCAGACCGTATGCTCAGTTTGGCTTTTACGCCCGAAAGTTTGGAGGTACAACGAAAAGTTGTCATCGAAGAATTTAAACAAAACTATATCAATCAGCCCTATGGTGATGTGTCGCACCTGTTGCGAGCCCTAACCTACAAAAAACATCCGTATCGCTGGCCTACCATCGGCTTAGATGTTTCGCATATCGAAAAAGCAACTCTGCAAAATGTAAAAGATTTCTTTTTCTCACATTATGCTCCCAACAATGCCATTCTTACTGTCGTTGGCAATGTCGATTTGAAAACCGTAAAACAACTGGCAGAAAAATGGTTTGCTCCTATTCCCGCGCGTGATATTGCACCTCGAAATTTGCCGCAAGAACCCCCTCAAACACAGGAACGACGACAGGTTGTAGAACGCTCTGTCCCGGCCGACAGACTCTATATGGCCTATCATATGAGCGACCGTTTGTCTGATGAATTTTATATCGCCGATGTTATTTCCGACTTACTGTCGAATGGCAACTCTTCGCGACTCTACCAACATTTGGTTCAAGAAAATCCGTTGTTTTCTTCTCTTGATGCCTACATTTCGGGAAGTATCGATGCGGGACTGTTTCATATCTCAGGAACCTTGTCGAACGGTGTTTCTTTGGAAGAAGCCGAAAAAGCCGTAGAAGCGGAAATAACGGCTTTTTCGGCTTCCGACATTTCGGATACCGAATTGGAAAAAGTACACAACATTTACGAAACCAATTTTTCTTTTTCGAACTACACCCTTGGAAACAGAGCCTTCAATCTCAGTTTATTTGAGTTGTTGGGAGATGCCAATCTTATCAATGATGAAATAAATCGCTATCGCTCGGTGAGCAAACAAGCCATAAAAGCAACAGCCGAAAAATTATTTTCGGTCTCTAACCGTTCCGTCCTTTATTATAGAGCCAAATGACAGACAAAGACCTCTTTAAATTATTGGTACAACATTCTAAGTTTGACCTAACGGATGACCAACATCGTGTATTACAGTCTGTTGCGACTTTTTTGATGCAACCCGAAGAACGCATTTTTGTAATAAACGGCTATGCTGGAACCGGCAAAACAACCCTCATCGGCATTATTGCCAATACCCTTTCTGCATTGAAAAAAAAACTTGTATTGATGGCTCCTACCGGTCGTGCCGCCAAAGTGATGACCGTACACTCCGGATACAAAAGCACCACCATTCATAAACATATCTTTCGACAAGCCTCACAAACCGATTTATACGGAAAGTTTGTTCTTGATTTCAATAAGTTGAAAAACGGCGTTTTCATTGTCGATGAAGCGTCTATGGTAAACAGCGGGGTGCAAGAAAACACTTCATTCGGCAGTGGTGATTTGTTGGAAGACTTGATTCGTTTTGTCTTCAACAGCGGAGAAAACAAGCTCATTTTTGTAGGCGATATTGCTCAATTACCGCCGGTGAAACAAACCCTCAGCCCCGCCTTGAATACCGATACGCTGATGCGATTTTTTTATCCTGTCGAAACAGGAAATCTCACACAGGTAATGCGACACAAAGCTCGTTCGGGAATCATACGCAATGCCACACATATCCGCCAATGCCTGAAAAGTCAATCGTTTGACGCATTAAAACTCACGACTTCTACAGATGTCTTGTCTATTTCCGGCAACGAAATTGTGGAACGGATAGAGCAGTCTTACGACACCGTAGGTGTTGACGAAACGGTTATTATTACGCGTTCCAACAAGGCTGCGGTAGTTTACAACAAAGGTATTCGACAACAGGTTTTGTGGAACGAAAATATTTTGGACACCGGCGATTCGCTGGTTGTAGTAAAGAATAATTATTTTTGGATTGATAATTCCGAAAATACCGATTTCATTGCCAATGGTGATATCATAAAAGTATTGGAGGTAAATTATTACGAAGAGTTGTATGGTTTTCGATTTGCCGATGTCGTAATCGGATTTACAGATTATCCCGACAAAGAAATAACGGTAAAAATATTGTTGGAGTCACTGGAAAGCAACACCGCCTCGCTGGAATATGACAAACGCAAGCTGTTGTTCGAAGCAGTCGGCAAAGATTATGAGCATATTCGCGGTCGCAAAAAACGCTACAAAGCCATTTTGGACAATCCGTATTTCAATGCTCTGGAAGTAAAATACGCCTATGCCCTCACTTGCCACAAAGCCCAAGGCGGACAGTGGAAACATGTCTATATTGAGCAAGAAGGCTTCAACCGCCAAGAAGAATTTGATGAGTCGTACCTGCGGTGGCTCTATACAGCCTTTACCCGTGCCTCCGAAACCGTTTTTTTGGTAAATTTTCGCGACCGTTTTTTTGACGAAACACAATCCCAATAAAGTA
>CAZSHT010000199.1:0-3104 GCA_964606715.1 uncultured Bacteroidales bacterium | reverse complement strand
CCAAGAGGTTGTTATTTGTCCGATATTCGTAGTTGTGTCGGCATAGTCATTTATTTTTTCATTGGAATAATAAGTTTTTGAGAAATCCAAGGGTGTTGATAGCTTGACTATTTTAAATGTTTGAGGTTTGGTATAATCACCATAGTAACCTTTTAGGTCTAAATAGAGAATGACAGAGTCTACAACAGGGTGTTTCCCAAATGAAACATTGAAAGACGATAATCGCAGTTGTGTGGCAAAGCAAGATTGGGAGAGACCAAAATCAGAATCTTTATAGCTTCCTAGTAATACGCGTGAACGACGGTTTGTTGCCGAGGCTTCTTGTAATCGTGAAAAAGTTGTGAAATTAGAAAAGGATATTGTCTTAACCGCCAAATTTGAATTATTAGGCAAGTCAGAACCTATTTCAGGATTTTTGGTGCAACTTGTGAAAAAGGTGATAATGGCAAAAAACGCCATTAAGTATTGTAATCTAAGCATCAACGGTAGATAGTATTTTTTTATAGAAATCATAGTAAGAATTTCCCAAATTTTCATCTTCATCGGAGATATATGGCATTGCCGGGAGATTTAGTTTTTTTACTATCTTATCAATTTCCGGTGTTTTTTCTGAGGTGAAATGGGTGATGGCATCAACATGCTTTAATGCGAGTTCAGTTGTTGACAGATAATTTGAGTTTTTTATTTCGTCAATGATTGATTCGGGGAGGTTGTCATCGGCAAGTTTTGAGGCGAAGTTCTTGGACAAATTTCCTGAGAAAGTATCATTGGCGACAGAGTAAATTATTTTTGCATCACCATAGTAAGGGTCATCTTTGTATAAGTTTTTAATATAAATAGGTAATAAATGAGACATCCAACCGGAGAGATGAATGATATTAGGAGTCCAGCGTAGTTTTTTTACGGTTTCGAGGATTCCTTTGGTGAAAAAGATAGCCCGTTCATCATTATTGGGATAGCCCTCTTTTTTTTCGTTTGACAAAATGCCTAATCCTTTGAAATAATCTTCATTGTCGATGAAATAAACTTGCATACGAGCCATAGGAATGGAGGCTACTTTTATGATGAGAGGATTGTCGGTATCATTTATAACGACATTCATACCGGAGAGGCGAATAACTTCGTGTAGTTGGTTTTTGCGTTCGTTGATAATGCCGTATCGGGGCATAAATGTTCGGATTTCTGCTCCTTTTTCCTGAATTTTTTGGGGTAGTTTTCGACCTAATAAAGAACCTTCTGATTCGGCAACATAAGGCAGTATTTCTTGGAAAACATATAAAACTTTTATCTCGTCCATATTGGTATCTATAAATTTAGTGCAAAGATAATAAAAAAAAATCGATTACTTTCAAAACATATGTGTTGCCATTTAGAGATATTCTAAAGTATTTTTTAATGTTTAGAGTTGTTTTATTTTTATTGAAAGATTAATTTTATAATTTTATCACTTTTTAAAACAAAAGCAAAATGATAAAAGAGTTGGTTTTCTTTTCAAAAAATAAGAATTATTGGTTGATATTGGCTCTTTCGTTTATTCTGTATGGTAATTCCATTATGAATAAATATGCGTTAGATGATGCGATTGTCGTTTCGGAAAATATGTATACAAAACAAGGATTTGCCGGTATCAAAAAATTGTTGACAACCGATACTTTTCGAGGATTTTTTAAAAAGAAAAAGAATTTGGTGGCAGGTGGTCGCTATCGTCCTTTGTCGTTGGTTACATTGGCAATAGAATATGAGTTCTTCGGGTTAAATCCCCATGTTAGTCATTTCTTTAATATTTTATTGTATGGGTTGTCGGCTATCTTACTTTATATCGTTTTGTTACAGTTGTTTGAATATAAAGAAGGAGAGATATGGAAATATTTACCATTATTGACAACGCTTCTATGGTTGTTTCATCCCCTTCATACAGAGGCGGTTGCCAACATAAAGGGGCGAGATGAGATTTTAACATTATTGGGAAGTTTGGGTGCAATGTATTATTTGTTGCATTATATGAAATATCACCGAAAGTTGGATTTGTTATGGAGTGCGATTATTTTGTTTTTGGCATTG
Source organism: uncultured Bacteroidales bacterium (assembly GCA_964606715.1). Lineage (GTDB taxonomy): Bacteria > Bacteroidota > Bacteroidia > Bacteroidales > JALTDM01 > CAZSHT01. Next base: position 1,043 of record CAZSHT010000199.1, on the reverse strand, counting down.
ATGGCAAAAGAAACAGCGATTACTTTTTTGGCGATTATTCCGATAGCTGTTTATTTGTTTTATCCGAAAGAAAAACAAAAATCGATGGGAATAATATTATTGCCGATGTTATTGGCGATAGGAATATATCTCTATATTCGTTTTCAGGTAATTGGACTTCCTTCTTCGAAGTTGCCGACAGAGTTGATGAATAATCCGTTTTTGGGTATGACGACAGGGCAAAAATTTGCCACCATTGTTTTTACATTTGGTGTGTATCTGAAATTATTGTTTGTGCCATATCCATTGACTTATGATTATTATCCATATCATATCGCTGTGCATACATGGAGTGAACCGATAATTTGGCTTATTGTGTTGATACACTTGGGCTTATTGTTTCTTTTTGTTTTAGACATTAAACGCACACGAATATTTGCATTGGGAATTTTTATTTATGTTGCATCGTTTTCGGTGGTTTCCAACTTATTGTTTCCCGTAGGAACTTTTATGAATGAACGGTTTATGTATATTCCCTCTATCGGTTTTACTTTGATAATAGGGTATTTGTTATTGCGTTATTTGTCGAATAAGCAAATGATTTTCCGTAGTGTTTTATGGATTGTTATTTTGTTGTTTTCTATCGATACAATTGCTCGAAATAGAGATTGGTATGATGATTTTACATTGTTTACGCACGATGTAAATATATCGTATGACAGCACAAAAAGTAATGCTTCGGCAGGAGGGAAGTTAATAGAAAAAGCTACGGTAAAAGGATTTGATAAAGCAGAGCGAAAAAAAATGCTAACGCAGGCTTTATTCTATCTGCATCGTTCCGTAAAAATAGATTCGGAATATACAGATGCCTTATTATTGATGGGTAATGTGCAATATTATTTAAATAAAGATATAGATTCTTCATGGTATTATTATCGGAAGATATTATTGATGAATAGGCATTATGAGCGAGTTTATACCAATCTAAATATTATGCTGACCGATAAAGTGCCGGTTGATACACGCATTCGGGTATGGCGTGGAGCATTGCAATTTGATTCGTT
>CAZSHT010000198.1:0-3109 GCA_964606715.1 uncultured Bacteroidales bacterium | reverse complement strand
TATTCCGGTTCATTATCTCAACAATACAAAAACAGACTTTTTTATCTCACCACCATTATCCTCTATTACAGGCTGTTACTATGCTTCAAATCCTTCTTTATCAATCATTTTGAGAGCATTTCTCGGACACTTCCTTGTTTTTAAATCCACTTCATATTGCAACCATCGGCTGTTATATTCATCTCAATGCGATGATTTAATATCAAAGGCAGATTGCGAGAGCTGTGTCCTAAACCCGAAACAAATGCTACGGGAAACGGATAATCACGGGTTTGTTCGGCAACAATTTCTTGGGCATTACGACCAAACGGGACAGTGTTGTCGTGCATATCCGGCATATCGCCAATGAGCAATCCTGCCAAGGAGTCGAACCAACCGGAGAGTTTAAAATTTTGCAACATACGGTCGATATGATAAAGATATTCATCAAGGTCTTCGAGGAATAAAATTTTTCCTGATACATCTAAATCATACCGGGTACCTCGCAAATGGTAAATGACCGATAAATTTCCGCCAATGAGCAATCCTTCTGCCAAGCCTGCTTTATTTAGCTTGTGAGTCTTGAAATTATAAGACGGAGCTTTGCCGGAGAACAAAATGGTTTTCAGGTGTTTCAGTGTTTCGTTGTCGTTGTTTGGAATAGAAATAGGCATCGTGGCATGTAGCGAAGGAATTTCCATCATAGCCAATCGTTGATGCAACACGGTGATATCGCTATATCCGATAATCCATTTGAAGGATTGTTGCAGAGGCGAAAAATCTACTTTGTCAATGATACGCGAGGTGCCATAACCACCTCGTGCCACCATAATAGCTTTTATTTCGGGCCGGTTGATTGCCCATTGCAAATCGTTGGCGCGTATTTGGTCGGTGCCGGCAAATTGATGGTCTGTTGCAAATAAATGCGGTGAGAAAACAATTTTTAAACCCCACGATTCAAGCAGCTCAATAGCCGGTTGAAGTTCTTGTTCGGTGATTTTGCGAGCTGTGGCAACAATGGCAATGCTGTCGCCTGTTTGTAGTTTCAACAACGGTTTCATACATCTAATTCTAATACGATGGGACAATGGTCGGAATGATAGACTTCATTTAAGCAATCCGCCGCCACGAGCTTTGGTTTCAAATTTTCCGTAACAAATTGATAATCAATACGCCACCCAATATTTTTTCGTCGGGCATTATAACGATAGCTCCACCACGAATATTTTTCTTTACCGGGGTTTAAATAACGAAAAGAATCGCAATAGCCGTGAGCAATTAATTTATCTATCCAAGCGCGTTCTTCGGGCAAAAAACCTGAATTGTTTTTATTTCCTACGGGATTGTAAATATCTATTTCGGTATGTGCAATGTTGTAGTCGCCACATAAAACCAATTGCGGTCGTTCTTTTCGTAAATTTTCAACATAATTCAAAAAATCATCGAGCCATTGCATTTTGAAGGCTTGTCGTTCATCGCCGGAAGTTCCCGAAGGATGGTATGCACTCACAAAACTAACATCGCCAATATCTACCCGTAACAATCGACCTTCGTTGTCATATTGCTCCATATCCATACCATAGACGACCTTGTCGGGTTTTTCCTTTGACAGAATTCCCACACCGCTGTATCCCCTTTTTTGTGCCGAGAACCAATAATGGTGGTATCCCAATTTTTCAAATTCAGAGGTCTCTATTTGGTCGGGTTGTGCTTTGGTTTCTTGCACACACAAAATATCGGGTTCTTCTTGTTGCAACCAATCAATAAGTCCTTTTTTGAAGGTCGCACGAATGCCATTGAGATTATAAGAAATAATTTTCATCAAGATTTATGATTTTGTAGAAACGAAAGTAATAAAAGCATTGGATTTTGTCATAGAAATGAAAATCTTATTTTTCACACAAAAAAAAGATTTTTGAAAAAAACAGAGATTTATTTTAGTAAAAATCTTAAGTTTGCTAAGAAGAAAACACTAAAACAAACATATTATGTACGGAAAAATGAAAGAATTCTTGCAACACGAACTGCAAGAAATAAAAAATGCGGGCTTATACAAAGATGAACGCATCATAGGTTCGCCACAAGGAGCCGAAATATCACTTGCCACAGGCGAAAAAGTATTAAACTTTTGTATGAATAATTATCTTGGGCTGTCTAACAGTCCCGAACTGATTGCTGCTGCCAAAGAGGCAATGGATACACGAGGATATGGTATGTCGTCGGTACGGTTTATCTGTGGAACACAAGATTTGCATAAATCGTTGGAAAAAAAGATTGCCGAATTTTTCGGTACGGAAGATACCATTTTATATGCTTCGGCATTCGATGCCAACGGAGGTGTGTTTGAGCCGCTCTTTACAAATGAAGATGCTATTATTTCGGACTCATTGAATCACGCTTCCATCATCGACGGCGTACGATTGTGTAAAGCTGTCCGCTATCGTTATGCCAATGCCAATATGGAAGAGTTGGAAGAAAGGTTGAAAGAAGCACAGGCACAACGCTTTAGAGTGATTGTTACCGATGGTGTATTTTCAATGGACGGCAATGTGGCACCAATGGACAAAATAAATGAACTGGCAAAAAAATACGATGCCCTTATTATGGTTGATGAAAGTCATTCGGCAGGTGTCGTCGGAAAAACGGGAAGAGGCGTAACGGAACTTTATGATATAAGAAGCGAGGTCGATATTATTACAGGAACCTTAGGGAAAGCTTTTGGTGGAGCAATCGGTGGTTTTACTACCGGACGAAAAGAAATTATCGATATGTTGCGTCAACGCTCACGACCGTATTTGTTCTCTAATTCTATCCCACCATCGGTAGCCAATGCAGGTATCCGAATGTTTGATATGGTATCTGCCACCTCTTCATTACAAGATACATTACACGACAATACCGATTATTTTGTGAACAAAATGGTAGAAGCAGGATTTGATATTAAACCGACCAAATCGGCCATCTGTGCTGTAATGCTATACGATGCCAAACTGTCGCAAGATTTTGCCACAAAACTTCTCGATGAAGGCATTTATGTTATCGGATTTTATTTCCCTGTCGTTCCCAAAGGCGAAGCGCGTATCAGAGTACAGCTCTCGGCTGCTCATAAAAAAGAACACCTCGATAAAGC
>CAZSHT010000197.1:0-3112 GCA_964606715.1 uncultured Bacteroidales bacterium | reverse complement strand
ATAATATCAAAATACAATACATTTGAATTTGTTGAAGTTTCAATATTATTTTTTTTCATGAATTTAATATAAGCTTTCTTTATCGACTTTATTTTTTCCAATAAATCATTTTTCAACTTTGTTATCTCTTCGTAATTTGTCGAAGCATCTACTCTAAAATCGGAACCTACTACATCTAGAAAATGGCTGTAATCGGCAAAAATAGTTTTCAAATCATCAATCTGGCCATATGCCATTTGTCGATGATTGTTGCTAATGTGCTTGTGAACAGGCGACACTATTTGATTTAGACTCTGACTCATTTGTTTGAACGAAAGTGTAAATTCAAGATAAGTACTTAACACTTCTTCAGTATTGATTTTATTGATACTATCAACCGATTCTTTCAACCGATATTCACTTTGTTTAATAATTTCTTTAAAAATTTTCAGCCCTTTCTTTACTTCTCCTAAATCATTCTTTGTCAACCCCTTACCTATATAGCCTAAAATCTCTTTTATATTCACAAACGATTTATTGATAATGTCAATGATATCATTCAAAAATTCATTTCCCGAAGAATAACTGATATTTTTTTCTCTCTCAGTTGCCTTATCTTGCAATTTTTTGTGTAATATTTTTGTGCGTATCATTACAAAAATTGTTAAGCCAAACAATACGAAAATGGCCGGGAATGAGCCCAAAACAATAATTGCTATCAAAACAAAAGCAAAAATAAAGGCCGAAAAAGCCGTTAAGAACCAACCGCCAACAATAGTCAGCACTCCCGATATGCGATATACGGCACTGTCGCCTCCCCAAGCTCTATCGGCTAAACTGCTACCCATTGCCACCATAAAAGTAACATAGGTTGTTGATAATGGTAATTTTTCTGTTGTTGCAATAGAAATCAAGATACTGGCTACAAATAAATTAACAGTTGCTCTGATTAAATCAAAAGCAGGTGCCTCTGCATCCATCTTTTTATCAGCCTTATCAAAACGAGAACGAATAAACATATTGACAGGTCTGGGTACTGCCACCATTAAAGCCTTGTTGACATTATCGCCAAAACGCACAATCCCTCTCGACAAAGCCGAAGAACCAAATCGTTCGTGTCCGGTATCCTGACGCGCTAAATCTATCGAAGTTTTTATAACCGTTTTTGTTTTTTTCGAAACAAACAGCGTTACAATCATTATAATTCCTGCCGTCAATAAAAACAAAGGATTTACAGGCACTTTACCCGCTAAATCGGTCATTAAAAATGAATGTGCATCAGCTCCCGGATGTGCCAAAAAAATAGAATATGAATTAATACCGGCAATAGGCACACCTATGAAATTCACCAAATCGTTGCTGGCAAAAGCCATTGCCAAAGCAAATGTTCCTAACAATACCGTAAATCGAAGCACATTGAAATGCGTAACCCAAATAAGAATTTGCAACAATACGGTCAATGCCAAAAATGTAACAATAAGATAAAAATCTTGGTTATTCAAAATTGTATCTTTCATGGCATCCGAGACAAAAGATGCGTGTTTCAGACCTTTCAAGAATAAAAAATATAAAATACCGGTGGTGATAAGACCTCCCCAAACGCCCCCCAAATAACGCATTATATTGGTAAAATTAAACGAAAAAATAATGCGTGCCACCCATTGTATCACAAGTCCAAAAGTGAATGCCACCACAATGGAAAGCAGAATACTAAAAATAATTTTCAACGCATTGGCCGAATTGATATAAGTTTCGAGTGCTTCCGTTGCATTGTGATAGTAATTTATTTTCATAAATGCCATTCCCACGGCAGCTCCCAAAAGGTCAAACACAATGGAAACCGTTGTTGAGGTTGGTAAGCCGAAAGTGTTGAATAAATCTAACAATAAAATATCGGCAATCATCACCGCCACAAAAATGTATATTATGTCGGAAAACGAAAAATATTGCGGATTAAAAATTCCTTTTCGAGCTACCTCCATCATTCCGCCCGAAAAAACGGAACCCAAAATAACCCCTATTCCCGCAATAAAAACAATCCAGTTGTAACGAGCTACTTTTCCGCCTACCGCCGAATTAAGAAAGTTCACAGCATCGTTGGCCACACCTACGGTCAAATCAATCGAAGCCAACAGCACCAAAACAATGATAATCAATAAATAAATAGTCATCTTTTTTTCTTTGTTTAGATTTACTTATACAAAAAAACGATTCCTTTCAGTTTCTTATGTTAACTCAATGTTAAGTTTTGATGTCTTTTTATTTTTTTGCAAAAATCACTATTTTTAGGTATTGCACACCGAACATATCTGAGGTATCTTTGTTCATTGAAAAATTAAAAACTAAATTTTGTACCAATGGAAACAAAAAAATATGTCGTATCAAATGAATGTATCGGTTGCCAAGCTTGTATAGGCGTTGCTTCCGATAATTTTGAAATGGGCAACGACAACAAAGCTTTCTTAAAAAAACAACCTAAGACAGAACAAGAAATTGATGAATCGAATCAGGCCATAGAAATATGTCCGGTAAATGCTATTTCTATTATTGAAAAAAACGACATCGATATTCATCCGATTTTTGCCAATGCCAATATTAAGGAAACACTCGACAAACATCCCGGATTAAAAAAAGTATTGATAAAACTATCACCCAAATTTGAACGACTGCAAAAACCCGCATTGTATAATACATTGGCTCGTTTTGCCAGTTTTAAAGATGCCGCCAAACTTACCGGCGTATCGGTTTGTGCTATCTTACATACCATCAATGAATATTTGGGTGTGTCGGAAGAACTTATAAAAAATGCTCCCGAATGTATTTCACAAACAAGTGCAAATGATGAAACCATTGATGGTGAACCTATTTCGTGGGAAGAAAGTGCCGAACGATACATTCTCAATAATGACACGCTGGAAGAAATAACCGAAAAAATTAAAGATCTGAAACCACAAGAAAACATTGTCATTATCTCTGTTGAAAATCCAATCTCTTTATTGAAAGTTGTAAAAGGACTCAACCTGAAATTCAATTTGGAAGAAGGTAAAGAATACCGTATTTCCATTTTCAATCCAAAAGAAAAAGAAAAACGACATTGGTATGACCGCCGTGAAGAGTTTGATGTGTTGGATGT
>CAZSHT010000196.1:0-3161 GCA_964606715.1 uncultured Bacteroidales bacterium | reverse complement strand
AACAACAACAACAGTGCTTCTGTAGGTTCTAAAATTTTCTCCAATCTTTCTGTTCCTGCCTATAATAACTCTAATCCAATTCCTATCAATAGTGAATGGCCGGAAGGACTTATCTTCAAGATTCAAATCGGAGCTTTTGCCAAACCTGTTCAAAATGATGCTTTCGGAGGTCTCAATCCGCTATCGGCAGAATTACGAACTACCAGCCGTTGGTATCGTTATTTCGTAGGACAATTTAAGTCATACGAAGGTGCAAGAGCGGCTCTTCCACAAGTGAAAAATTTAGGTTATCGCGATGCATTTATCGTGGCCTATCTCAACGGGAAACGCATTCCTCTTTATAAAGGGCGTAGTAAAACCAAACAAATTGATAATTACAATGCTATAGCACAACAAGAAATAAGCGAATTAACAGGTAACACTTCCTCATTACCGACAGAAACACAAACAACCCAACAACCAATAGCAACAGACAATACAATTGGCAATACTCAGTCTATCAAAAACTATAAGGATTTGTTATATACGGTTCAAGTAGGTGTTTTCAAAACAAGTCCGAAAACTTCTTATTTCAGAGGCTTATCTCCTATCTATCAAGAAAAAACACCCTATGGTTTTGTCCGTTATTTTACCGGCATCTTCAATGATTACAAAAATGCTATTGCCGAACGCGACCGTATCATCGCACTCGGCATTTCCGATGCTTTCGTAGCAATCTATAACAACGGAAAACGAATTTCTTTGAATGAAGCTCAGCTATTGGAACGCTCCGGAAAGAAAAAAGTATCGTCAGTAGCTCCCATAAAATATCCGGAAGCACCTATTGCTCCGCCCACAAAAGAACTCGACAAAAACACCATTTGGTTTTCGGTTCAGGTAGGTGCCTACAAAGAACAAGTTCCATTAGATGTAACTCAAAATTTAATTAAAATCTCTCGTAATAATGAAATAAAGCAACTAAAAGATGAACGAGGCTACACCCTCTTCCTTGTCGGTAATTTTAAAAGCTACGCAAAAGCAAAATCATTTTCATTAATCTTAAAAAATGATGGCATTACAGATGCTTTCATTGCAGCATTTGCTAACGATAAAAAAGTGCCTCTCGACAGAGCGAAAACACTTTTGCCATAATTATTTCTTCTCCTTTCAAAAAAAAATACATATCTTTAAGGATGTAGAAATTAACCACTATTATTTTTTAGCTATTAAGTTTTTCACTTATGAAACCTACAAAGAAAAAGCCCGTTGTTAATTTATCAAAAGAAGCATTATTTCCACAAGAAGAGATTCTTGCCTATGCCAATCCTAATAAATCCTTTAAAATTGGGATTCCAAAAGAATTAGATAAATATGAGAATCGCGTTCCGCTAATACCTCAAACCGTTGAAGTTCTCACAAACAGAGGATTAGAAGTTATCATCGAAACAGGTTCCGGTGAACGAGCAGGTTTCCCTGATCATCATTACAGTGAAGCCGGAGCTATTATTGTCGATAATCCGGATATTGTTTTCCAATCGGATGTCATTCTAAAAATAGCACCTCTCACTGGTAGCGAATTAAAAAAAATTGAAGACAATAAAGTGCTTATCTCAGCTTTTCATGCTCAAAATCAAGAAAAAACGAATCTTAATATTTACAAAAAAAAGCATCTTACCTGTATCGGATTTGAATATATTATGGACGAGCAAGGTTCTTTTCCGTTTGTGCGTTCAATGAGCGAGATAGCCGGTTCAGCCTCTATCCTACTGGCTGCCGATTTCTTAAGCTCCGGTCAACATGGCATGGGAAAACTTTTGGGAAGTATTACCGGCGTAAATCCTGCCGAAATTATTATCATAGGAGCCGGCACCGTTGGAGAATATGCTGCCAAAGCAGCTTTGGGATTAGGTGCTTCCGTAAAGGTCTTTGACAATTCTCTTTACAAACTTCGAAATCTAAAATCTCATTTAAAAGAAAATATCTTCACTTCTGTTCTGCAAACTTCGGTATTGAGAAATGCCCTCATAAAAGCCGATGTCGTCATTGGTGCTATGTGGTTCGACGAATCAAGGCAACAAGTGCTTATCAATGAAGATTGGATAAAAATGATGAAAAAAGGGAGTGTCATTATTGATGTCAGTATCGACAGAGGTTATTGTTTTGAGACATCTCATATGACGAATCATGGTAAACCGACTTTTATCAAACACGGAGTTATCCATTATGCCGTTCCAAATATTGCTTCTCATTATGCCAAAACAGCCTCCTATGCATTGAGTAATCTATTGGAACAATCTCTTATTGAATTAAGTGAATCCGGCTCCATAACACAAGCCATTCGCCAAAATACAACTCTACGAAACGGCACTTATTTTTTTAATGGAATCCTCACTAATTATTTTATTGCATCATTATTTGATATACCTTCAAAAGATATTAATCTGCTATTATCTGCTTACTAACAAAAAAGGGTTGCTTTTTGTCGCAACCCTTTTTTTGTTAATTTGAACGAAACTTTATTATTTTACTTCTTCAAAATCTACATCACTTACCTCTTCATCGTCACCTCCGCCTTTTGATTGATCTTGCGAAGCTCCTCCTGCCGAAGCATCAGCATTTGGTTGTGCTTGTTGTTGGGCATTGTAAATATCCTGCGAAGCTGCTTGCCATGCTGTATTCAGCTCTGCTGTAGCGGAATCAATTGCTTCGAGATCTTGTTTTTTGTGAGCTTCTTTTAATTTTTCCAAAGCTGTTTCTATGGGTCCTTTTTTATCGGCCGGAATTTTGTCTCCAAACTCTTTAAATTGTTTCTCTGTTTGGAAAATTAAAGAATCGGCTGTATTCAATTTATCAATTTTTTCTTTTTCTTTCTTATCTTCTTCTTCGTGTAATTTGGCTTCTTCTTTCATGCGTGCAATTTCATCATCACTCAAGCCTGTAGAAGCTTCGATACGAATACTTTGTTGTTTTCCGGTTCCTTTGTCTTTGGCAGACACATTCAAAATCCCATTGGCATCAATATCAAAAGTTACTTCTATTTGAGGCACGCCTCTTGGTGCCGGCGGAATACCATCTAAATGAAATTTTCCTATTGTCTTATTATCTTTTGCCATAGGGCGTTCACCTTGCAACACATGAATTTCTACCGATGGTTGATTGTCGGCAGCAGTTGTAAAAGTTTC
>CAZSHT010000195.1:0-3173 GCA_964606715.1 uncultured Bacteroidales bacterium | reverse complement strand
TTTTATTTATTCCGCGTTGTTACAAATTGCACCAACTCTACCATTTGCGGATACACCGAAGCATTTTTAAACGGTTCTAACAATCGCAATGCTTTTTGGGTGTATTGTGCCATAATCTTGTCGGCATATTCAATACCGCCGTTTTGATGCACAAATTCGATAACAGCATCAACGGTTTCTTGTGTTTTATGTTTTTGGCGTAATAGTTTAAAGATTTTTCGTTTTTCATTTTTCTCCACCTGAGTGAAAGCATATAACAACGGCAGTGTTATTTTCTTTTCGCGAATATCATTTCCCGTTTTTTTGCCGGTATGATTGCCTTCGTAATCCAAAATATCGTCTTTTATCTGAAAGGCTATTCCTACGGCTTCGCCGAAATCCCATAGTTGTTTCACCGTATCATCGTCGGCTCCGGCACTACGCGCTCCGGCCGAAGAACAAGACGCTAACAACGAAGCTGTTTTTTTTCGAATAATATCAAAATAAGTTTTTTCGGTAATATCGAGTTTTTTCGATTTCTCAATTTGCAACAATTCGCCTTCACTCATTTCTTTTACTGCCGTTGACACAATACGAAGCGTGTTAAAATCATCTTCATTGACAGCCAACAACAAACCTCTCGACAACAAATAATCACCTATCAGCACCGCCAATTTACTTTTCCAGATTTTGTGTAAAGTCAAAAATCCCCGTCGTGTGTCGGCATTGTCTATCACATCATCGTGAATGAGAGTGGCCGTATGCATCAATTCTATGAGTGTAGCAGCCCTGTAGGTTGCTTCCGAAACTTCTCCTACCATTTTTGCCGATAACAATACCAGTGTCGGACGCATCTGCTTGCCTTTGGAACGCATCACATACCGTAAAATCAGATTCAGCATTCGCACATCCGACGATAAAGCTTGTCGAATGACACGATTTACTTTCTTCAGTTCCGTGGCAATAGGGGCTTGTATCGTTTTTAATGACGGCATTTTTGTAAAATAAAGAATTTCAAACTTACATATTTTTAATGAATAGCGTTTCGTGTTATTCAATGTTTTGCGAAAGCAATTCTATTTTTTCAATCCTTCCGTACAATTGCGACACATCTCTATGGAAGCTCTTCGTCTGAGAATTGTTCGGTAAAATTCGGTGTATTTCTTCGAAGTCCAAATCGTCTTTAGCGACAGCGATTCCAATGTTCCCATCACAAAATCACCATTTTTGTCGAAACAACACGGCAATATTTTGCCATCCCAAGAAATAACAGCCGAATGCCACGACCGCCAACAGCGATTGGGAAGACGACTTTTTATCTTTACTTGCCCGTTGCCGTCGTCTTTATACCGGCTATATTTTTCGATTGTCGGGAAAAAATCTGTTTTTTGTTCAGGCTGATAAAATTGAGCGGTCTTTATCGACAAATGGTCTATGCCCCACTGTTTACTGCGGTATTTTATTTCATCGATTTGATGCTCGTTGTGGCGAAATACCAAAAACTGCACTTCTACCAAAGGTGTTATCGAATGGTGTTTTTTCTTTGCCTTTACAAGTTGTTTAATGCCGTTTATCACTGTTGACAAATCACCACCTTTTCGATATTGCTCATACACTTCTTGGGTTGTTCCATCTACGGAAATTATCAACTTGTCGAGTTTCGACAACACAATATTTTCGGCTACTGAGGGTGTTAAGAAATGTCCGTTTGTAGAAATCGACACATATTGGCGATGTTGCTTGGCTTTTTGTATAAATTCCTGTAAATGAGGATTTAAAAATGGTTCTCCTTCGAGAAACAACGACAGATAAGCTGTTGTTGTCGAAGTTTCTGCAAGTATTTTTTCAAACAAATGCAAAGACATCTCTCCTTGTGGGCGTTTCAACCGATTAAGTCCTACGGGACATTCCGTACAATGCAAGTTACAATGTGCTGACGGCTCTATTGACAACGCCTCCGGCAATCCCCAACGGTACGGCATCTTAAAAAGCAATGAACCTACATACGACAATCGCAACAGCATCGCATTCCACACACGATACCACGAAAGCGTTTTGAGCAATAAAACGGTTTCTAAAAAGAAATATCTCAATTGTCGAAATTAATTGTTACCCATTATTTGGAACAGCTCATCTAATTTGGGTGTCAGGATAATTTCGGTGCGACGGTTTTTGGCTCGTGCTTCTTTTGTTTTTGCTGTATCTACCGGCAAAAACTCACCTCTACCGGAAGCGGCCAAGCGTTTGGGATCTATTTTGGAAATGCTCAATAGATATTTCACTATCGAAGTTGCCCGTTTGGTACTCAAGTCCCAATTATCTTCAATATTGCCGTTGCCACGATACGCCAAATCATCGGTATGACCTTCTACCATTATGCTGATGTCTTTGTTGTCTTCCAATATTTTTGCCAATTTCTTCAATGCTTTCTTACCTTCCGGATTCACATCCCAACGCCCTGATTGGAACAAAAGTTTTTCTTGTAACGACACATATACTTTTCCGTTTTTTATTTTCACATCTAAACCGGCATCTTTAAATCCTATAAGAGCATCGGCTACTTTTTGCTTCAACGCATTCACTATCGAATCTTGTCGATTTAGTTTTGCTTCCAACTCTATGAGTCGTTTATTTTTGGCTGTCAGCTCGGCATCTTTTTGTTGCAAATCGGTTTGCAAATCTTCTAAACTACGGCGTTGTGCTTCTAAGCGTTTTGCCAAAGCTCGCAACGAATCTTCTTTTGCCAAAAGATGGTCTTTGGTTTTTTGCAAGTCGGCCAACAAACCTCGAATTTCTTCGGCATCCATAGCACTTCGCATATTTTGTTTGCGAAGCAATTCATTGTTCAAATCATTCAACTTATCATATTGTGAAGTCAAACGACGCAAGTTAGTTGACAGTATAGAAGTGTCGCGTGCCAAGCGTTTTATCTCTTTCGACAGCGTGCCTACGCTCGTTTTCAACTCTTTTATCTTAATGGTATCGGCAGCATGTTGTTTTTTCAATGAAGTGCTCAACGCTTCACAATCATCGGCTTTTTGTTTTGTTTCCAAATATTTTCGTTGTGGCACACACGATACGATAAGCGTTGCCAACATTAGCATTGTGATACTGTATTTGATAGATTTCATAATAAACTGTAAGTTTGGGTTATGTTGCAAATTAACATAAAAAAAAGACACTATTTTCACTTG
>CAZSHT010000194.1:0-3182 GCA_964606715.1 uncultured Bacteroidales bacterium | reverse complement strand
AGTTTAACAATTTGAACATAGTGTGTGTCGCACTATGTTCAATAAATTCCGTTACTGCTTAATTCCTCCTTTTTTGTAATATTTGCAACTGAATATACTTTTTCACACAGACATATTACAAATATTTGAAATTATTCTACTTTTCTTTAGAATTTATTGCGAAAAATGACTTATTTTTAAAGATGTAAAAGAAAGACACATATGCAGAAACAACGACAAACGCTAAAACTTAAACAAAGCCTCTCACCGCAACAAATTATCGGGATTAAATTATTAGAGATTCCGGTAATGGAATTAGACCAACGGATACGCGAAGAGATAGAAGAAAATCCGGTGTTGGAAGAAGGTCTTGAAAAACCGGAAACCGAAGAAGAAGAGCCTGCTGAAAAAGACAACAGCGATGACGAATTTGATTTAGAAGATTATCTGAACAGCGATGATGATATTCCGGATTATAAATTGTATAATGCTCGCGATCCGAACCGGGAAGATAAAGAGATGCCTATGGCTGTCATCAACTCATTCAAAGACGAATTGGAACACAATCTTTTTGTCAATAACAGACTGACAGAAACACAAACAAAAATAGCATCTTATATCATTGGTAACTTAGACGACGACGGATATCTGCGACGCGATTTGGAATCGGTAACCGATGATTTGGCATTCAAAGAAGGTCTTTCGGTTTCGGAAGAAGAAGTAGAAACGGTGTTGGCTATGATTCAATCATTGGACCCTGCCGGCTTGGGTGCTCGCAACTTAAAGGAATGCCTGTTGCTTCAACTCGACAGAATGGACAACGACGACCATCCGGCATTGCCGTTGGCAAGAAAAATACTAACCGATTGGTTCGACGAATTCAGCAAACGACATTACGAAAAAATTCTGTCTAAAGAATCCTGCACGAAAGACGAACTTAAAGATGCTTTGGAACTTATTCAAAGCCTCAACCCTAAACCGGGGAATAATATCAACGAATTGCAAAACAAAAACTACCAAGTTATCATTCCTGATTTTATAACGAAAGTAGATGACAACCAAAACATTATCGTGTCGCTCAACAATCGTAGCATGCCCGAACTAAAGATTAGTAAGACTTATAAGAATATGTTGCAAGGGTTTTCCGAAAAGAAGAAATTGACAAAAAAAGATAAGGAAAATTTGCAATACATAAAACAAAAAATCGACTCGGCACATTGGTTTATCGATGCTTTGAACCAACGCAACAACACATTGTTGAAGACAATGCAAGCCATTGTAGAATATCAACAAGAATTTTTCTTGACCGAAGACACAAAATTGCTGAAACCGATGATTTTGAAAGATATTGCCGAAATGACCGGTTTCGACATCTCTACTATCTCGCGTGTAGCCAATAGCAAATATGTGCAAACACCTCGCAAAATTTATTTGTTGAAAGATTTTTTCTCGGAAAAAATGACCGATAGCGACGGTGAAGATATTTCGACACGCAAGATAAAAGAAACGCTGAAAGAAATTATCAGTGATGAAGACAAACAACACCCTTACTCCGATGAATATCTTGCTAAAGTTTTGAAAAACAAGGGCTTTCCCATAGCCCGACGCACCGTAGCAAAATATCGCGAACAGCTCAACATTCCAATAGCTCGCTTACGAAAAGAATTATAAAAAAAAGAAATTTTATTTATGGAATATTATTTTATCACAGGAAGCAGTTTCGGCATTGGCAAAGATTTGACCGAACAGATTCTACAAAAAGACAATACGCATGTTTATGGTTTTGCCCGACATCAAACCATCACCCACGCCCGTTATTCTCACCAAACCATCGACCTCTCCGACCTCAATGAGATTAAACAATTTATCTTTCCGGAACCTTCCCAAATGCCAACAAAAATGGTATTGGTAAATAATGCAGGTATCATTGGCGACATTAATTTCGTAGGTCGAAAGTCTGCCGATAAAATTATTGATACCTTTGTTGTCAACACAATTACACCAAGTGTATTGACCAATCAATTTTTAAAACAATTTGAGAAAATGGAAAAATCTGAGAAAATAATTCTAAATATCAGCTCAGGTGCCGGACGACATCCTATTTCTGCATGGGCAGATTATTGTGCATCGAAAGCTGCTGTTGATATGTATAGCGAAGTGTTCAATGAAGAACAAATCTATCAGGAAAGTCATTCTACACATATTTTCTCCATCGCCCCGGGTATTGTAGATACCAACATGCAAGCGGAAATACGACAATCCAACGAACAGAAGTTCCCGTTTCATCGCACTTTTGTCGATTATCACAAGAACAACTTACTGACACCAACACACGAAGTTTCCGAAAAGTTGCTGAACATCATTGAGAATCCTGCTAATTATCAGGAAGTTATATTAGATTTAAGACAGTTGTAAGATGAACGCTACCAAAAGTTTACTGTTTCTCTTGTTGTTGTTTTCAATGTCCTCATTGGACGCACAGCCGGATACGACTGCCAAGAAAGCACCTTCACCCTATTGGCATCGTTCGGTATTTTTGATGGGAGCATCATTCCAACTGCAAGAACCTGTCGGTGATTTATCACGCCGTTTCGGACTCAACCAAAATGTAGGATTTACAGCAACTTATTTTCACAAAACCGATTTGTTTGGCGAAATAGAATTCAATTATCTTTTTGGACGCAACCTGAAAGAAGAAGCCTCTTCTATTTTCGACGGCATAATGGACAGCAAAGGTCAAATCATTAATATAAATGGAGAATATTCCGATTATTTGCTGATGGAACGCGGATTTTGGTTGGGTGGCAATCTGGGGTATGTCTTTCGCCCCTTGAAACAACACCGCTACTGGGGCATTATGCTAAAATTGGGTGCCGGCATTTTGGAACATAAAATCCGTATCGACAACAGTAGCAACAACACACCGCAAATCAATGGCGAATATGCCAAAGGATACGACCATCTCACCAGTGGTTTTTCGCTGAAACAAACCATCGGCATTACTTATCTGCCCATACGCGGCACCACCAATTTCTTTATTGGCATCGAAGCCGTTCAAGCGTGGACATACAATCGTCGAGCCTATAACTTCAACGAAGGAAAAGCCGAAACAGCACAACGCTTCGACGGACTGTTCGGACTGAAAGCCGGGTGGTTTATTGCCATTTACAAACGCGATGCATCGAATTATTTGTATTTTTAAA
>CAZSHT010000193.1:0-3211 GCA_964606715.1 uncultured Bacteroidales bacterium | reverse complement strand
GATGCTTTTTCATTACAACAACAAAAATACAGATATTTTAATTAACTCACCGTAGTATCTTTTGTTTCATGATACTACGGCAAAAATTGTTGTCATAATCAAACAATTATTGTTTTATAAATTTTATCGTTTCTATTGTATCGTTTCTTTGTAATTGCAAAAAATAAATACCGGATTGCAAATTATTGATGTCAATAGTTTGCAATAATTTTTTGTTTGCAATGATTTGTTTTACTGTTTTTCCGGTAATATCCAGGATTTGTATTTTTCCGCTAAACGCTTCTTTGTTTTCTATAATTATTTGATTGTGAGCGGGATTTGGATAAACAAAAGTTTTATTATTTATAATGTTGTTTTTGATATTTTGTGAATTTGATAATCGAAAAAGAGCTATATCGGTAGACGCTCCTCCTGTAGATGAATAATTTGAAAAAATCCAAATTTCATTATTCGGCATCCTGATAGCTCCCAAATCCCCCATTGCTTCTATTGTGGTTCCGGCACTATCAACAAAAGAAACAGAATCTAATTGTTCCGGCCAATGAATACCATCTGCCGAAACAGCTTTTCCAAATTTGTCTTTTAAATGTCTGGCATAAAGAATATATTGTCCGTCTTTTTTTACAATAGCAGGATCGTGATAATCAGCATATTTATTTATAAAATTTGAAAAATGCAACCCATCTGTAGATGTTGTAATGTATAAATCACTGGGGTCGTTGGTATTTTTAGGATTTCCTGAAAAGATACCGGTTATTCCTCCCGAACTGTTTACGAAAAACTTACCATGACCTGCTAATTTTACGGGACTAAGTGAATCGTAAGGATAAATTTCAATTCTTATTCCTTCGTCTGAAAAATGAGTCCCATCAGAAGAATAAGCACTTCTAATTTCGTATTTTGGAATCCCTGAATAATATTCTGAACAACGATAATACATTCTGTAATAACCACTATCTGAATGAATAATACTTGCTCCTCCTATTACCCATCGATGATTTGCTATTGTATCTTTTGAGGTATCACTTTTTAACACCACTCCCCCGTCTGTCCATTCTAAACAATCGGGAGAATCGGCATAACGAATTTGAAAAGAATCGGGAGTTGTTAAGTTATAAAACATTCTATATCCCTCATTAAACTGAATAACTTCCGGCATCAAAATACTATATCCTCCAAATCCCGAATCATTTACATTCCCAACTGTTTGACCTATCAACAGTTGTTGTTTCACCCACACTTCTGTTGTTTGAGAGAATCCACCGAACGAAATCATTAACCCTATTATAAAAACAAAGAAACTTGTTTTTTTCATCGTTTTCATTGTTTTATAAATTTTATCGTTTCTATTGTATCGTTTCTTTGTAATCGCAAAAAGTAAATACCGGATTGCAAATTATTGATGTCAATAGTTTGCAATAATTTTTTGTTTGCAATGATTTGTTTTACTGTTTTTCCGGTAATATCCAGGATTTGTATTTTTCCGCTAAACGCTTCTTTGTTTTCTATAATTATTTGATTGTGAGCGGGATTTGGATAAACAAGACTACTTGTTGTATTATTTACGGTTTCTACACTTGAACTTGTACCATCATTAAATACATATACAGAACCACTTAACATTCCATCAACATTGGTTCCTGTTGCTCCTATCATAATGTTAGCATTCGATGTAGCGACAACTATACCAAACCTATCACCTTTCTTAGCATCGGAAGCTGTTAGCTTTGCTGTCTCTGTCATATCTGTCCAACCACCCGAAGGTTTGGTAAATACATAAGCAGAGCCACTTTCTAAACCATTATCACCATCTCCATAAGCTCCTGCGACAATGTTATCGCCTGAAATTGAAACAGATCTTCCCAAAATATCTGATTCTTCAGCATCGGAAGCTGTTAATTTTGCTGTTTCTGTAGTATCGACCCAACCACCCGAAGGTTTGGTAAACACATAGGCAGAACCGCTATTTGCCTCTCCATCATCATCAAGCCAAGCTCCCACGACAATGTTATCGCCTGAGACACCAACAGAACAACCAAATCTATCAAAAGCTGCACCGTCGGAGGCCATTAGCTTTGCTGTCTCTGTCATGCTTACCCAACCACCGGAAGGCTTAGTAAACACATAAGCAGAGCCCGAAAAAGCACCATGATCTTGATGAGCTCCTACGACAATATCATCTCCTGAGATTGATACTGAATATCCAAAAGAATCATAATCTACACCATCGGAAGCTGTTAGCTTTGCTGTCTCTGTCATATCTGTCCAACCGCCGGAAGGCTTGGTAAACACATAAGCAGAACCCGAATTAGCACCATTATCATCATCTTGATAAGCTCCTACGACAATATTATCGCCTGAGATTGCTACTGAATATCCAAATAAATCATCATCTTCCGAATCGGATGGTTTTAGCACTATAGGATTCGCCATGTCTGTCCATTCTCCTGTTGATTTTTCAAAGACAAAAACGCGTCCATCTTTCCCTGAATGATATGCTCCTACAACTATTGTGTTTCCGGAAATTCCGACAGAAGAACCAAAAGAAAATCCTATTGCCGAATCTAAATTAGAATTCATCATCAAACGAGCTATATTTTTCCACGAAGTGCCATCATAATGCAATACATAAACACAACCGTCTTTCATATAACTACTTCCTACAACGGCATAGTTTCCATCTATTGCTATTGCTTTTCCAAATTCCGTATTGTTATTGTTTTTATATAATACCGGTAATAATTTCCCGGATTCTGTTGCATTCTCCCAGTCGCCACTAGGCTTACGATAAGTATAAACGGCCCCTGAATATGTTCCGTTATCGTTTTTATAAGTTCCTATCATTATTTTATCTCCGGACACGGCAACGGAACGACCAAAAGAATCTTTCTCTTGAGCATCAGACGCTGTCAACTTTGCTGTTTCTGTAGTATTACTCCAACCACCCGAAGGTTTAGTAAATACATAGGCCGAACCCGCATAACTTCCATTCTCATCATCTCCGTAGGTCCCTACGACAATATTATCGCCTGAAATACTGACTGAAAATCCAAGATCATCATAAGCAGCTCCATCAGAAGCTGTCAATTTTGCTGTCTCTGTTGTATCGACCCAACCGCCTGATGGTTTTGTAAACACATAAGCAGAACCCGAAAGACTTCCATTATCATCATCGCCATAAGCTCCTATTACGATATTATCGCCCGAAATA
>CAZSHT010000192.1:0-3233 GCA_964606715.1 uncultured Bacteroidales bacterium | reverse complement strand
CGATGGCTTATCTCCACACATAAAATCTTCTTCTGCCCGTTGCTATGGTGATACCGTTTCATTAAGTCTCAA
Source organism: uncultured Bacteroidales bacterium (assembly GCA_964606715.1). GTDB lineage: Bacteria > Bacteroidota > Bacteroidia > Bacteroidales > JALTDM01 > CAZSHT01. The sequence continues at coordinate 3,161 of CAZSHT010000192.1, read as the reverse complement.
TAACACTTATTCGTCTTATAAATGGAATACCGGCGACACCACTCAATCTATAACTGTCGAAACCGGGGGCACATATTCCGTTACCGTTTCAGGAAATACAAATTGCAAAGGGCAAGACAGTGTTTCGATTTCCATTCCTTCCGAGCTTTCAGTTTTCACTTACACAGACACACAAACCAACAGCATTGACCTCACAGTATCAGGTGGCACTCCTGCCTATTCTTTTTCCTGGTCTAATGCCTCTACCGAAGAAGACTTGCAAAATTTACCTCCGGGCAACTATACCGTAACAATAACCGACAAAAACGGCTGTGAAATAACCGGTGGTCCCTTTTTATTCTCCGAAGCACCACAAGAAGACACTCTCATCATTCCCACCATTTTCACTCCCAACAGAGATTCCTATAATGATTACTGGAAAATAATCGGTATTGAGTCAAAAGAAATTATTCACATCGAAATTTTCAATCGTTGGGGAAGTCTTGTTTATCAATTTGATGGTAGCGGAACTGAATACAAACATAATCCGTGGGACGGTTACTGCAACTCCAAGAAACTTCCCGTAAGCAGCTATGTTTTCATCATACAAGCAAACCACAATGAAACTTATCACGGCATTGTTACACTTTTATATTAGCTCAAACATTTAAGAAAACTTAAAAAAAACTTCTCTTTTACTTTTTTTTGTATATTTGCCGGCGAAAGAATTCAGCTATTAATGTCGAAACCACTAATTTACGATTCTAAAAATCTTACTGTCAAGCAACAAAAATGGAGCCTTTCCTTCTTCCTTAAAAAGGCACTGCCTGTTGTGTTATCTGCCCTTATACTATCCTCTATTTTTATTTTTACTTTTTATTATTTCTACGATTCTCCGGAAGAAATTATTTTGAAAAATGAAAATGCACAATATGCTAAACAAATAGCAATTCTCAACAAAAAAATAGATAATATTGATAAAATATTGTCGAGTTTGGAATATCGCGATAACAATATCTACCGAACATTACTTGAACTGGATCCGATTCCCGATGCTATCAGAGAAAACGGTATTGGAGGTAGCAACCGTTACGAAAATTTGGAAGGCTATGACAATTCCCATCTTATCATTGAAACCGTTAAACGCCTCGACAAAATAAGCAAAGAACTATACATTCAAAGTAAGTCTTATGATAATATTATTGCTCAATCTAAGCAAAAAGAAGATATGCTCAAACATATCCCCTCTATTCAACCTATTTTAAACAAACAGCTCACTCGTATTGCATCTTACTTCGGCTGGCGAAAAGATCCGGTTTATAAAGTACGGAAGCATCATGACGGTATTGATTTTACCGCTCCCAAGGGAACCCCCATTCATGCTACCGGCGACGGTATTGTTTCTTTAGTGAAAAAAAGTCGCCGAGGTTATGGCAATCAAATAGAAATCAATCATGGCTATGGCTACACCTCTAAATATGCCCATCTGGCACGGTTTAATGTCAAATTAGGACAAAAAGTAAAACGGGGTGAAGTCATTGGATTTGTAGGAAACACAGGAAAATCAACAGGACCTCATGTTCATTATGAAGTTCGCAAAAACAACAAACCCGTCAACCCTATCAATTTCTTTATTCAAGACTTATCGCCAAAAGAATATGATGAAATGATAGAACGATCGGCGATGGCAGGTGGACAATCTCTTGATTAAATATAGATTGCCGTGATAAACATTGATGACCTTCCTCCCAAAAAGATTTTTTTCTCCATCAAAGAAGTAGCACAATTATTCAATCTGAATGAATCGACATTGCGTTATTGGGAAACTGAATTTCATCAATTAAAACCTAAACGACAAGGAAAACAACGCTCCTACACAAAACAAGATATTGAGCTGATTAATCAAATTTATTTTTCGCTGAAACAGCAACAACTCACCATAGAAGGAACGCGAAAAGCACTAAAAGAATCATCGACCAAAACGATGGATTCATATCACTTGATTCAAAACCTCTCCACCATAAAAAACAAACTCCTGAAACTGAAAAACACCATTAACGACACCTTATCCCACGAATAAAATAAATAATCGACGAAAAAAAACATATAAAATTGTTGCATTTAATAATTTTATATAATTTTGCAGTCCGTTTTAAAAAAATCGAAAAACATATTTATTGTGAATACATTAAGTTATAAAACTATTTCGGCAAACAAACAAACCGTTACAAAAGAATGGGTTGTTCTCGATGCTGAAAATCAGATTCTCGGTCGTTTTGCTTCGCAAGCCGCTAAAATACTAAGAGGGAAACACAAAACTAATTTTACACCTCATGCCGACACCGGTGATTATGTCATCATTATCAATGCTGAAAAAATCAGATTGACAGGTAACAAAGAAGATAGTAAAACCTATATTCACCACACAGGCTATCCGGGTGGACAACGCGTTGTTCCTATTGCGAAGATCCGAAAGAATCACCCCGAGCGTATTGTCGAAAAAGCTATCAAAGGAATGCTTCCTAAAAATCGATTAGGTCGTGCTATCTTCAAAAATCTTCATGTTTATACAGGAAGTTCACATCCTCATGAAGCTCAAACACCTAAGACTATTGACTTAAATAAAATAAAATTATAATATCACATGGAGATTTTTAACGCTACCGGTAGAAGAAAAGCTGCTATTGCACGAGTTTATGTAACAACCGGAAAAGGAGAAATAACAATCAACGGAAAAGATTACAAACAATATTTCCCATTGGAATTATTGCAATATGTTGTTACGCAACCACTAAAAGAACTTGAACTTGAAAAAAATTTCGATATCAAAGTTCGCTTAAAAGGTGGTGGTATCAAAGGACAAGCCGAAGCTCTCCGATTGGGAATCTCAAGAGCACTCATCAAAATAGATGAAGACTATCGTCCACCCTTGAAGAAAGCCGGATTTCTTACGCGTGATGCCCGTGTTGTTGAACGGAAAAAATACGGACAACCGAAAGCTCGTAAGAACTTCCAATTCAGCAAACGATAGACAACTACGGATTAAATCTTGTTTAGTATCTAAATTGCTAAGACTCTTCCTTTTACGGGCGGCTACTTGGCAATTGATTTTTTATAGAATGTAAACTTAAAACACAAAAAATGACAACTTTAACTTTCAAAGAACTTCTCGAAGCAGGGGC
>CAZSHT010000191.1:0-3272 GCA_964606715.1 uncultured Bacteroidales bacterium | reverse complement strand
CGAATATATAAAACAGATCGTTTGGGAGTTCCTTTGATTGAAACAGTTACTTATCCCGACATGGTTAATCCCGATGAGGTGAAGGAGGCTTGTGATTATATCCGATTTCTGAATCGTAGCACAGGACTTGTGCGAACAGGTATAGGAGCCGGTCGTCAAGATGTCAATGTGAGTTGTGCCGGAGGAACACGCGTAGAAATAAAAGGTGTTGCTCACACCAAATGGATTCCTGAACTTACACATAATGAGGTGTTTCGGCAATGGGCATTGTTACAAATCAGAGATTTGTTGAAGCAAAGGACAACACCGAAAAAATGGAAGCAAAAAGCAATACAAATTAAACCTGAAGAAATTCATTTGCCGGGACCTTTGAAACGAAAAGTAATCGATGAAGATTTGCAATTATGGGTTGTCAATCTACCGTTTTTTGACGGTGTAATGTCTTATTTTACACAGCCCAATCAAATGTTTGCCGACGAAATAGCAGGTCGTTTGAAAGTGATTGCTTGTTTGGAACGACCGAATTTTTATCATACCGAAGAATTTTCTTCAAAGATAAAACAAGCCGATTGGAAAAAGTTAGCAAAAAAATTAAAAGCCAAAGAACAAGATGCACAAATCTTATTTTGGGCACCGCAAGATGATGTGGCAACGGCACTTGAAGTTATTGAAGAACGATGTTTAATGGCATTTGACGGAGTTCCGCAAGAAACTCGAAAATCATTCGAAGACGGCACTACAATTTTTGAACGCGTATTGCCCGGAGCCGACAGAATGTATCCCGATACCGATTCGGCACCGATTCCACTGGAAGATAAAGATATTGAAGAATTGGGCAAGAATTTGCCGATGGAGATTATTAAAAGCTATGAGCAGTTGAAGAAATGGCGTATACCGGAAGATACTTACACATATATCTTTAGCAAAAACCTGTATCCTATAATAAAAGATATTGTCGGTAAGTTGAAATTCGATTCACGATTTACGGGTGTTTTCTTAGGACATTATCTGAAATTTGTAGAAGGGCATTATTTCTCACCACATTCGTTCAATTACAAGTTGTTGTTCAAAATGTTTGAATTTATAAAAGCAGAGAAACTACATCCTAATATTGCTTATGCAATGCTTCCTGTTTTGTATGAGCATCCGCAAATGCAATTTACATCAATTCTTACCACGATAAATTATAAATCATTGTCGAAAAAAGAATTATTTGAAAAAGTTGATTTCTTAAACAAAAAGTTTGAAGAAGTGAAACGGCTTGATACTTTAGAAGCAAAAACAGCTTGGGTGATGGGGCAAATACGAAAACAAGCATTGGGTAATATTGCATTACACGAATTATCCGATTATATTAAGAAATCATCAAAAAAATAGTATCAAAAAAATAATATAAATGAATAACGATATTTTTCAAGGATATAAAGGTGCAGCACTTAACATACTAAAGAAATATAAAGTGCGGGTGTGGGGCGAAGCTTTTGTGAAAACAACACGCGGTAATTTTGAAGGACTGATTCTTCCCAGAGCAGAGCATCAAGATGATCAACATATTGTGATGAAGATAGTTACAGGATACAATATAGGAGTGTCTGTGGGGACGATTATCGATATGAAAGAAACGGGTTACAAAAAAGCATCATATGCTATTCCCGAAAAAGAATTTCCGGTAACACCCGGTTTACCCAAAGTGAAATTGTTGGGGACAGGAGGAACTATCGCTTCACGGTTGGATTATAGAACAGGAGCCGTTATACCGGCTTTTAGTCCCGGAGAACTTTATGGAGCTGTTCCCGAATTGGCCGATATTTGTAATTTGGAAACAGAAAAGATTTTTGCTGTATTTAGCGAAAATATGGGACCTTCACAATATATTGCATTGGCAAAAGCTATTGCCAAAGAAATCGAAAAAGGAATCGATGGTATTGTAATAGGACATGGCACCGATACACTACATCATACAGCTGCTGCCTTAACTTTTATGGTGCAAAACTTGCCGGTCCCGGTTGTTTTGGTGGGGTCTCAACGCTCGTCGGACAGACCAAGTTCCGATGCTGCATTAAATCTTATGAATGCAATGTATGCTGCCGGACATGGTGATATTGCCGAGGTAATGGTGTGTATGTTTGGACCTACTTCCGATGATTACGGCCTGTTGCACAAAGGAACACGAGTCAGAAAAATGCATTCGTCTTATCGTTCTACATTTAGAACGCTGAGTGATACGCCGTTAGCAATGGTATACAGAGATAAGTTAGAACCTATAAAACGGAATTATAATCAACGGCGAAATGATAAGAATATAAAACTCTTGCCTTATTTTGAAGAAAAGGTAGCATTGGTATATTATTACCCGGGAATGGCACCCGATATTATAGATAATCTTATAGACAATGGGTATCGTGGAATTTTATTTGCCGGAACAGGATTGGGACACATCAACAGGCAATTGTATCCGGCATTGGAACGCGCACAAAAAGCAGGCATTCATATGTATATGACAGTGCAGACATTGTGGGGATATGTCAATATGTTTGTTTACGATACAGGACGCGATATGATGGCTCGAGGAATCATTCCTGCCGGGAATATGACACCCGAAACAGGTTATATTAAATTAGGTTGGGTATTGGGACAAACCGATGATCCTGAAAAAGTAAAAGAAATGATGCTGACACCTGTAAATGATGAGATTACCAATAGAGAACCGTATAATGGTTATCTTGTTTATCAAGGAGGTGTTCCGGAAGTCGAAGAATTTATTAAAAAAGTTAGGAAATAAGTTTATATATTTACAAAATAATAAAACAATAATTAATTATGAAAAAAGTTATAGGAAGTTTATTGATTTTCATTGGTTTAGTCTTGGCATTTGCAGTATTCTTGCCATCGAAAAAACATTGTGAAAAATCGGTTGTGGTGAACAAGCCGGTGGCCGTAGTCTTTAATGCATTAAATAATATCGAGAATTGGCAAAATTGGTTGCCGGTGTTATTGAAAAATGATTCTACAATAACGGTTTCGTATGAAGATAAACCGAACGGAAAACATGTAATGGTTTTCGAAGGAGAACATTTCAAAGGACATCTTTGTATTCGTAAGGAAAAAGAAAATAAATGCTTAAAATTGTTTATGCCTGTTCAACATTTGGAGGAAGGCGAAGAAGAAGAAAATGAACATCATCATATGCAAAAAGCTGTTTTTAGGGTGATGTTGGAAGATATGGGCGACAGTACCCTTATTCATTGTATGTTTGATATGAAGATACCGTT
>CAZSHT010000190.1:0-3279 GCA_964606715.1 uncultured Bacteroidales bacterium | reverse complement strand
ATGGATTTTCGGGTTTGGTAAAAGCAAGGGTGGTAAATGTAGAAAAATAAACCTATCTTTATATCCTCAAAAATAGGTTTAAATGAGGCATTTTCGATATGGATTATTTTTGTTTTGGTTCAGCATTGTTGCAAATGTCATATTTGCACAACAGCGAAAACCATATGTTGTAAATTATATGCCTAAAGATTATGGTTTGTCAAACCATGTATTGAATTGGTCTGTTATACAAGATGACAATGGTTTTCTTTATTTCGGCAATAATACAAAAGTCTTGAAATATGACGGGCAAAAATGGAACGACATAAGAATAACGCCAAAAGGATTTATATTTTCTTTGGCAAAAGGCAAGAATAATAGAATATTTGTAGGTTCTACGAATGAATTTGGATATATTGATATTGGTAAAAACGGGCAACAGCAATATTATTCTCTTTCCGAAAAATTCAGCAATATCGGTGAAGTCAGGCGGGTTTTTTATTTGCAAGGAACAACTTATTTCTTTTCTCAAAAACAGATATATATTTATAAGAACGGGGAAATAACCGTCTTAAAACCATTAGGCAATAAGGGGGCTACTTTTCATTTGGCCTTTACAGCCGGAGGTAAACTTTTTGTGCGTCAACGCGGGTTGGGATTATTGGAATATAAAAACGGGCAATTACAATTGATACCACATGGTGAAATGTTTAAAGATTATGGTGTGTTTGGAATTGTATCGTTCAAAAATAAATATTTGATAATAACACAAGAATTGGGTTTGTTTGAATATTATCCACTAAAAAAAGAACAAGCCATCATACCATTAGAGACAAATGATAAACAACACTTGATAAACAGTCAGATTTTTGGGGCTTTAAAATTACACAACAACGAAATAGCATTAAATACCGATAGAGACGGTGTGATAATCATCGACAGCATCGGAAATATTGAACAAATCTTTAACAAGAAAACCGGTATTGTCGATAATGGAGTAACTTCTGTATATCAAGACAATTACGGCGACCTATGGTTAACTACCAAGAACGGTATCAGTCGAATTAATTACGCTTCACCGTTTTCGTATTATGATGAAACAACAGGGTTATATGGTAATGTTTTTTCTACAATACGATTTAATAATAAATTATATGTGGGAACCTCTAACGGTTTATTTGTGCAACTACCGGATAAAAATAATCGCTTTTTCAAACAAATAGAAGAGTTGCATACTAAGGTAACAGACTTGACAATAGCAGAAAATACACTGGTAATAGGAACACGAAATGGTTTGTATTGTTTGTCTGCCGAAGGAAAACTTACAGAAATAAGTCAGAATGATTCAAAAAAGGTATTGTGGATTAAAGAAAAAAAATGGCTCTTATCTGCCGGTTTAAACGGTTTAACAATATATCACTTTGAAAATAATATTCCGAAAGCCAAAACAACAAATTTTGAAATAGCAGATGATTTTACCACAATAGATTATGAACTTCTAGACAATGAGAATGTCCGGGTTTGGTTGGGTTCTGCGTTATCGGGTGTTTTCAAGGTAGATATAGATGACAATCAGAATATAAAATATTATTTATTCATAGCGGAGGCAGGTTTGGACGACAGTTGGGTGCGTAGTTTCAAATACCGCAACAAAATTTATTTTTCACAAATCAGTGGAGTCTATAAATACATAAATGCCGATGAAATAAAAAAAGACCTTCCCGATTCTCTTAAAGAAAGTATTACACAAGGTGAATTTGTAGCTTATTCAAAAATTAAAATTCCCAATGGAAAAGGTATATATAATATACAACAACAAGACGATAAACTTTTTGCCAATGTTGAAAATGAGATAATGTATGCAAAAGGCGATGATTCTTTAACAAATAATCGGTTTTTACCTATTGGATATCAGGTATATAATGATTTGTTTCTTGAAAAGAATAAGACCTTATGGCTAAGTACCAACAATGGTTTGTTTGCTTACGACTTAAAACATAAGTATAATATTACCACAAAACCTGTATTGTATAATAGGCAAGTAAAATGTTTACCGGATTCGATATTGTTCAATGGTCTTGTCAATTCGGCACAAATTGTTGATTACAATCACAATACGGTCCTATTTAGCTATGTGTCTTTATATCTTCAAAATGGAAAAACACCTGTATATTCATATAAGTTGGAGGGTTACGATACGGCATGGAGTGGTTGGTCAAATCAGACAACAACGAAATTTCAAAAACTTTACGAAGGAAATTATACTTTCTTAGTAAAAGCAAAAAACATTTATGGAGAAGAAAGCAATACGGTAAGTTATCATTTTGAAATCTTAAATCCTTGGTATCGTTCACTGTGGGCATTTATTGCCTATGGACTTATTGTTATTCTTTTCATTATTATCGTGATTCGGTTATATACAGCTCGTTTAAAAGCCAAAAATATTCAGTTGGAAAAAATAGTGCAACAACGCACCGCTGAAGTTGTGAAACAAAGAGACGAGATAGAAAAACAAAAAAATGAAATAACAGAGATACACAAAGAAGTGCAAGATAGTATTAATTATGCCGAACGGATACAAAAGGCAGTACTACCATCACGGGAACTTATAAATGATGCATTTAGTGAGCATTTTATTTTATTCAAACCTAAAGATGTTGTTAGTGGTGATTATTATTGGGCATTTAAGAATGATAATTTTTTTGTTATTACGGTTGCCGATTGTACGGGACACGGCGTTCCGGGAGCTTTTATGAGTATGTTGGGAATATCATTTCTTAATGAAATAGTGAAAGACACAAAAATTCTGTCGGCGTCAAAAATATTAGATGAATTACGCCAAAAAATAATATTTGCTTTGAAACAAAAAGGAATTGCCGGTGAACAAAAAGACGGCATGGATATGTCGCTCTGTGTAATAGATTTAGATACAAATGTTTTGCAATGGGCAGGCGCCAACAATCCTTTATATATCGTTTCGGAATACGATATAACAATAATGACAGAGAAAACATCGTATAAGGTCTTTGAAGATGATACGCTAAAAGTATCGCAAAATAAATTGTTTGAAATAAAACCCGACAAGATGCCGGTAGCATATTATGCCAAGATGGATAGTTTTTTTAACAATGTTATTCAATTGAGAAAGACAGATCAATTGTATATGTTTTCCGATGGATATGCCGATCAATTTGGTGGTCCGAAAGGAAAAAAATACAAATACAAACCCTTCAAACGCCTAATCTTGGAATCGTGTAAAAAAACAATGGAAGAACAAAAACAAATATTGGAAAACAGCAT
>CAZSHT010000189.1:0-3292 GCA_964606715.1 uncultured Bacteroidales bacterium | reverse complement strand
TGTTGATTCTTTTTCTACAGATAAGACAGAGGAAATCTGTAAGACATTTAATGTATCTTTTTTCAAGCAAAAATGGTTAGGTTATTCCAATCAAAAAAACTTTGCCAATCGTTTGGCAAAATATGATTTCATATTTTCAATTGATGCCGATGAAGCATTATCTCCCGAATTAAAAGAATCAATTATTCATTTAAAAAAACAAGACAACAACAATAAAGTATTTCAAGTAAAACGAATCACTAACTATTGTGGAAAATGGATTAAACACTGTGGTTGGTATCCTGATGTGAAGATAAGAATTTGGAACAAAAATATTGGAGCTTGGATAGGAGAATTACATGAAACCATAAGATTCAACAAACCTGTTGAAATACATACACTAAACGGGGACCTGCTACATTACTCTTATCATTCTATATCCCAACACATTGCACAAATAAATTTATTTACCGATATAGGTGCAAAAGAAGCTTTCAAGAAAGGGAAACGCTCAAACATATTCATCATAACAACAAAAGCTTTTTGGAAATTTATTAGAGACTATATTATAAAACTTGGTTTTCTTGACGGATATTATGGCTTTATCATTTGTGCCTTATCGGCTCATGCTACTTTTTTAAAATACATTAAACTCCGAGAACTTCGAAAAATCAAATAATAAAATTTGGTTGTATTCAAACTGCATTTTGTATTTAACTAGTTACCAAATTATTCGAATTTTACCAACAATTAAGTTCTATAAAAGTTAAAATACAGAATAGATATGACCTTCTCGCCAAATTCTTACAGCCTGATACCATGGCGTTTCATAGCTATCTTGTCGATCGAGAATCCAACAATCATCACCTAATTTATTGGGGCGTCGTTCGAATAAAAAAGAAAGAAACGCTTCGGTAGAAGGATCCCCGTAAATCCATTTTTCCAAATTTTCGGAACGATAAACATATTTTGGACGGCCAAAAATGATATAAATCATTCCCCTATCGGTTTTCCACCCTTCTTTTATAGAAGTAAAAACGAGATTACTCAAAAGCACACGATTGTAATAAGCTCTGATGAGTATCTGTGCTCGTGCCGTATTCTTCCCCACTTGTAACCAAAATGCATCAACAGCCGTTTTATTGTTTTCGCTATGTAACAAGGAACTGTATTCTTTTACCGAAGTTATATATCTTAACGGTTGGAGTAATTTTTCAGGCGTTTTTATCAATGGGAATTGAGGCTCTGTTACAAGAATAAGATAGCCCTTATCAGAAAGCGTATCCGTTTGCAAAAGATATAATCCTTTTTTATCAAAAACTATGGGTTGCCCAAAATTCGATTTAATAATGGTGTCGGCATTAAAAATCGGCTTACGATATGATTCTAATGAATATGGAAGAGAAGCCTCAGGATATTTTTTTGCTTGATATGAGATAAATAAATCGGGGTATTTCTTTTCTTGCTGATGATGAATAATGACACTATTTCCAAGAGCTTGTGTGTGTGTAAATAATTTTGTTTTATTTGTGTCAAATAAAACAAAGTTTTGAGGAGAATCAATGGAAGACTTATCGATGAGATAAAAATTGTAAAACGATTTTTTTGTAAACAAATTGGTGATTTTCAGTGTAACAATAAAATGCGTGTATTGTGTCGGTGTATGTACTTGGATATTTGCTTTATAGAATGTCTGTGCCGTATCTTCCCGAAAAACAATTTCTTGTTTTAAACTATCAAGCAAAAGTTGATTCTTGAATGATGGAATAACCGTTGCCACAATTTTTAGTTTACAAATTTTTGTATCTAATGACTGATTGTGAAAAAATGATAGAACTTGTTTTGCAAAACGCAACGAAACAGTAGAATTTTCGGCATCGGTATTATAAATGACAACCTTGGGGTAAGGTATAGCATTGTTTGGTGTATATAGATAAATGAAGTTTTTATTTTTGGGTTGTGTGTGTTGAATTTGAGTCGTGCTACACCCAAAAAAGAGCAACAATAAAACACCTAAAAAACTAAGAAAACGCATCATTATTGTTGATTGATAAATTTTGAGAAGTCGTGACCGCTTGGATTTTGGAAGATGCGTAAATCGAAATAAGGAATGATGGCTAAGATGTGGTCGAAGATATCAGCCTGAATAGCTTCATATTGAGCCCATTCCTGCACTTTCGAAAATATATATATTTCAATGGGAATACCATTGTTACCCGGTTGTAGGTAGCGAATGAGAAATGTCATTTCCTTATGGATATTCTCATTATGAGAAAGATACTCTTCCAAATATTTTCTAAAAGTACCCAGATTTGTCATACGACGACCATTGATGGGTTCACTGTGATTGACAACATGAGTTTCATTATATTTTTTTAATTCTTCTTCTTTTCGATGAAGATAATCGGTAATAAATTCTACCTGTTTTAATTTTTTGATAAGATGTTCGTCTAAAAATTTCACCGAAGTCATATCAATGTTTATGGAGCGTTTTATTCGCCTGCCTCCCGACTCCTCCATTCCTCGCCAATTGATAAATGAATCTTGCACCAAAGCATATGTGGGGACAACAGAAGTCGTTTTATCCCAATTTCTGATTTTCACAAAATTCAATGTAATCTCTTCCACCGTTCCATCGGCTCCGTATTTCGGAACGACAATCCAATCTCCAATATTTACAGATTTGTTCGATGATAATTGTACTCCGGCAACGAGCCCTAAAATAGAATCCTTGAAAATCAATAATAGAACAGCAGCAAAAGCACTAATACCTGTGATAAAATACGAAATGTCTTTATGAAGAATCAGTGAAAGAATGATAAAAATGCCTATGATGTAAATAAAAATATTAAGTGCCTGGATATAGCTTTTTATTGATTTCCCCTTATTTTGAGGAATCATCATATAAATTTCACTAAGGGTATTGAAAAAAGCAACAATTGTAATAATGACAACCAATACCATATAAGCATAAGTGATACGGGAAATCCAATCAACAACAATTTGATTATACGGAATAGCAATAGCAATGGTGCCAATGATAATAAGAGCCGGAATTAATTGTGACAATCGATTGAAAACACCATTTTTGTAAAACACATCATCATATTGATTTTTACTTTTATCGACATAGTGTTTTATGAATGTTAGAATAATTCTTTTTGTGATGAAATTTGAAAGCCAAGCCAATATAATAATGCCGGTAATGAGAATGAGGCTTGTTACAATATTTAAATCTACTGCCGGAATATTCCAAGATGCTAAAATATGTGTTAGCTCTGCAAATATTTTATTCATTTTTCAATAGTTTTTT
>CAZSHT010000188.1:0-3343 GCA_964606715.1 uncultured Bacteroidales bacterium | reverse complement strand
ACTCTATGCTTTGTTGAACGGTCTTGTCAATCTGCAAGAAGACCAATTAAAATAAGAATGGATTAAACTTTTCAAGCCATTCTTATTGGTAACCAAATTATTTTTTAAAAACGAGCCCGCACTGCCAATCTGAAGTTACGCCCTGCAGCACATATCCCCGAAGAATAAGGACGATATCGCACATCTAAAATATTTTCTACTCCGACATTTATCCTCAATAATTTATTTAACCGATAAGCTATTTTCAAATTGACAGTTGTCCACGCCGGCAAATACGGTTTTCCATTCTCATCGACAGCATACATATAAGGTTTATCTTGTTCCGAAGGTGGCAGATTTTCATTTGTTATCTCTCCATTGTAAAGGACATAAGCATCTGCCTTTAACCTATTCATTTTTAAAAGCATATGCACACCTCCAAACAACGGTGCCACATGTCGCCACGATAGTCCGTCTTGATCTTCACCATGTGTATAATTCACATTCCCTTTTATTGAAAGATGGGAAGCTAAACGCACTTTCGCACCAAACTGAACACCATATATTCGAGCTTCTCCTGTATTAATCAAGGCTTCTACTGCACTTTTTTCGCCATCATAAAAAATAGAATCTTGTCCATCGAACAAAAATGGTCGTCGCACCATCGCATCTTTCAGCAAAGTATAAAACCCTGTAGCTTCTACATGCAATACTTCAACAATTGTTTTTGCCACTCCAAAATCAATATTATAAGCATATTCCGGTCTTAAATTTTTATTAGGCACAATCACTCGTCCGGGTTCCGAATCAAACACCTTCCCCACATCGTCAATATTGGGTGCACGAAAGCCGGTCGAAGTATTTAAATTGAACTGCCACCCTTCAGCAGGACGATAGGCCAATCCAAAACTGCCATTTAATGCTCCATTATTAAGTGCCATTTCTTGAAACGGAAATTTATAAAAGGTCGTATCGAAGCGGGCTCTCAAAAGCACATAGCTGTATCGAAGTCCCAAAACCAATGTCATTCTCTTGGTCAGATTATTTTTATAATCGCCATATGCCGCATAAGAAGCATATCTTGAACCATCGGGATAACGACTTGCATAAGGTGTAACTTCACCCGAAAAAATATCCCGTTGCAGTCCAACAGAGTGCACATCATTGTTTACAGCTTCCATTCCATAAAATAAAAATGAATGGTCGTTTTGTTGTTTTTCAAAATCAAGATTTACAGAAAAAGCTCCCACTTGTTCTGTGCGTTCCCGAATCTTATCTTTTCCGAATTTCCTGTCATGACGACTTTCCTCATAATTTTGATAAGCCACTATCAACTTTGCTTCATCAAATAATTTTGTCGGTTTAAGATATTTTATCCTAAGGGTATTCATCATCCATTTTTGTGGACCATAATACCATTCGGCATATTTCGGTTTTCCGTTTTTATATTGTATCAATCGGTCATATCGTGGCACATTTGATGAGTTTGAATAATGTATTCCGTAGCTGAACACCCATTGACGAGAAGGATGAAATGTCAACTTTTGTAATACATTCTGTTGGTTGTATCCCGAAAATCGTTGAACATTTTTATCATCATTTTTTACGACACTGTCTTTTCCGTCAATACGCATCACATATTCCGGTCGCACATACTCGGAATGACCTTGTGTTCCCATTTTCAAATCACCAAAATTACTATAAGATATACTTGTCAATGATGCCCATTTGTTCCACCCCAAATTCACATCCCAATGGACAGTTTTCTCACTATTGGCAGACGAATAACGCGTCATCATATTGCTCAACACATTCATTTTCGTGCTGTCTAATGATAATTTCGGTTCCAACGAATGAAAATCCATCACGCCACCAATAGCATCGCTACCATAAATCACCGAACCGGGGCCAAAAACCACCTCGGCATTTTCAATAGCATTGGCATCAATCAAGATAACATTTTGCAAATTACCACTTCTAAAAATCGCATTATTCATACGCACTCCATCAATTACCAACAACACTCTATTCGTTGCAAATCCTCGAATCATAGGACTTCCTCCTCCTTGTTGACTTTTTTGAATAAATACTTCTTCGGAACTCCCCAATAAATCGGCCGTTGTTTGAGGATTTGAAAATGCTATCTCACGCAACGGAATACTTGTTATCCTGACCGGCACTTCCCGTTTGTCCTGTTCCCAACGATTGGCCGACACCACCATTTCATCGAGATTGATAACTCCTTCCTCCATGCTCAATAGAAAACCTTTATTTTTCAACTCGCCATACGAAATTATTTTTGTCTTAAAAGCCGAATGTTGAAACACCAATGTATCGTTTTTCCCAAAATCACAGATATCAGCCTCCCCTCTATTGTTGGTTAATGTTGAATGATTTTTACTGAAAACAAATACATCTTCTATAGCTTGACCATTAGCTTTATTTACCACCTTAACGGTTTGAGTGTGTCCAAAAACAGTTATAAAAAACAACACACTTATAAAAACAGAATACTTCATTTTAATACTTTTTAATAATTACAAACTCCCATGCATTAAGGCATTACACGCCCCTAAAAAACATAAAGTTTACAACGATATCTTATCGTTGTATCTTTCTGAAAAACAACTCTTATTTTTATTAAAATGAAGCTTTGGGCGGAGGTGAATTTAATAATGAAACCGGTGATTTATACAAAAACCAAATATCCCTAAACTCGATTCCATTTTGTGGCAAAAAGAAAATATAATTTTTACAATCCAAATAATAATTCAACTGTAACAATACCCTAAAAAAGTTAGTGGTTTTGCTTGATTGTTTCTTTGAATAATCTTGTAATGCCCGGTAAAGATGTGTTTCTTCTTTATCGAAAAAACATGATACCACGACTGTAGAATCGTGAATATCTATTGATAAAACATCGTATTTTTTATGTTTCCAAAAAAATTCTTTTCGATGCTGTTCAAACGACAAATGTTGATATTCCTGTAATGAGAAAACAAATTTTCTCATTACATTCTTTGAGATTCCTTTAGCTTCAACAGATAAATGCGTCTGATAACGAACCCATCGTATTTTTGCAAAATACACAACAGGAAGGATTTGCAAAAACAAGAAAATCAATATCAATATAATACCCGATAAGCGTTTCATCAAACTTTTTGAATAGGCAAATATATTTATTTTATCAAACAAAATTACTTTTTTTGATAAGTATCATTTCCACAACCTCTTATATGATATTTTTTTTTTATACTTTTACTGCTTAAGATTTTAACTTAATTACAATACTCATGAAAAATTCACTGTTTTTTATCTTATCTTTATTAATATTAGCTTCATGCCAAACTTCGTCAACAACAGA
>CAZSHT010000187.1:0-3376 GCA_964606715.1 uncultured Bacteroidales bacterium | reverse complement strand
GCATTGTTGAGTTCCAAAAGATATTCTTTGTATTTCTGTTCGTAAAATTTTGTCAGCTTGATATTTGACTTTTTCAGTAAGTCATTAAAAATAACTTTCTTGGGTTGTCTTTGAAAATACGAATTGACCGTTTTGTGCGGAAGGGTGTGAGCTTCTCTCGATTCCCGTTCTTTGTCCATTTTGCGTTTTCGTTTGGCTTTTTCCGATTCCAAAAGACGAACTTTAATGTCGGCATGGCGTTTCAAAGTGTTTCTTGTTACATTATCATTGATAATATCATTGATATTTTGGTCGACAAGGCGTTTTATTTCGTTGAGTTGTCGCATCCCTTCGGGCGATAGTGTTTCGCCATTCATCATCTCTTGCAAGGCTTGGTTAAATTTCTCATATTCCGACAGCATCTTGCCCAATTTTTGATTGTGTTTTTTTCCGTTTCCTTTTTGCGTTCCCGATTGGCCTTGTTTCATCTCATTAATCATCTGTTGCAACTGCTGTTTCAACGACTGCATCTGACTTTTCATTTGTCCCATTTGTGGATTGCTGTTGCCGGGATTTGGGCATGACTGATTGCCTTGTTGCTGATTTTTTTGTTGTTTTTGCATCTGGCGAGTAATCTCATCGAGCAGAAGAGCCAGATTGTTGGCAGAGGTCATTATAAACTGCTGTTCTCCGGCAGCTTGTTGCATTCGGTTGTTTTGCAATAGGGTTTCTACTTTGTTGAGTTTCAGCATGATATTGGTCAATTCTTTTTGCACGGTTTGGTCCAATACCGGATGGCGTTTCGAAAGGGCAAACAACGAATCTTCCACTATCGAGAAGCTCTGTGCCAGCTTATGTTGTCGTCGTCGCAAATCGTTTATCTTCGGATTGCGGAAAGTCATTTTCTTGGTTGTTTTCATCAGGTCTTCCTGCTCAAATGAAAAGGTGATAATGTTATCTGTCAAGGCTTTGAGCTTTTCGATATCTTCGCCGGCTTGCTGTGCCATCTGTTGTTGCATCATCGATGCCATTTGCTGTGCCAATTTCGACAAGTCGTGGGCATTTTGTTTTTGTGTCTTTGAAGACTTACTGCGTTTGCCGGCTTTCATTTGTTCCTGCCCCTGCTTAAATTGATTTGCTATTTTCCCCATTTGTTCTTTAAAATCGTCGAGCTTATAGGGCGTTTCCAGCTTATCGTTTTTCTCTTGCGTTTGCTTATATTCTTCTTTTAATTTTTCGAATGCCTGTTTTTGTTCGACTTGTTTTTTTGTCAACTCATCTAACTTATTTGATTTTTTCTTTACTTCCCGGCTTAATGTTTTTTGTTCTTCAGCCAATTTATCGAGCTCTTGCGAAAGCTGTTCCATGCGTTTTTCCACTTCGTAACGCTTCAGTAATTCCAGATTTTTGTCCAGTTGTTTCGACAATTCTTCAAACCGCATGCTCATCTCATTGGTTTTTTGTTCCAATTTCTTCTCATCGGCATGTTGTTCCATCAATTTTCGCAACTCCTCCATCAATTTTTTCAACTCATCGTCCATCACCTTGTCGAGCAATTTCTGTATCTCTTTTTGTTTTTCGGCTATCTCTTTCGACTGTTTAGAAAAATTCTTTTGCAATTCATTTTTTTGGCGATTTTGTTCGGCTGTTTTTTTCAGAATCTTTTCCAGTTGCTGTTGTTTTTCGGCTATCGATTGTAAGAGTTTTTGTTTTTCCCAAGCACTCATCTGCTTGTCTATCTTATCGCGTTTCAATTTCTCAATATCTTTTTTGATGTCTTCGGCTAGTTTTTTGCTTTCGTCCAATTTTTTCTTCACCGCTTCGTTGGTTGTATTTTCGATACTGTCGAGCTGTGTTGCCGACGGTTTTTCAAAATAATAGATGGCCGACCGCGTGGATTTTGCTCCATGAATGGCATCGTTGTCCCACACTTCGAAATAATAAGTTATCTTTTTTGTTTCCGATACCAATGTGCTAAAATCAAAGCCATATTCAAATGCCTGAAAACTGCCGTCTGCCAATTTTATGGGAATGCTCACGACGCTATCGTTCGACACGGCATAGTTGAACGACAATTTGGTGAATCCGTAATCGTCTTTTATGATGCCCGAGAAATAAAATGCCGTAGGGTGCAACGAATCGGCATATTGTCGCACTTGAATTTCGGGATAGCCGTCGGGAACAATATTGATATGATAGGACGACGATACGGGATGTTTCAAATATTGATTGAACAGCTGAATCTGATATGTGGTATTTTGAAAAATTTGTTTTGAAAAACGAAATGCTTGTTTCGCATATTGAGCTTTTGAAGATTCCTTCGGGAAACGGAAAAACACCGAATCGACATATTCTGTTTTGAGACTCCACCGAATAGAAGAGCCTGCCGGAACAACGAGGTCGCCGGCAGTATTTTTTACCGAAGCAGGCAGTCCGGTATAGGCAGGTGGTGTTATTTCCACAATGATGTTTTTCATAATGGGAATCGGCAACACCGTAATATCATAATCGCGACTTTGATAGTTGCCGGCAGAAAAATAAAACGACAATGAATTGAGCAACGATTTAAATGTGTATGTAAACAGGTTCGGTGCTGTTTGTTTCATCAAAAACGATTGTCCGCCGGAGACAAGCATTATTTTTTCGGGAACGGCAGAGCCTTCAACTTGCACCGTTATGGTAAGGTCTTGTCCTGATTCTACCGACAAATCGGTGTTTTTCAAGACAAAATGAAACGGATTGGGCGGTTCTACATAAACATCGTAATGCAACAAATTTTGTGTGCCTTCTTTCAAAACCAACGGGTTGAACAGATAAACAATACCCGAAACACCTATTGTAATAAGAAAAATCCAAATTATCTTTTTTGTTTGACGGCTGTCGATAGCTTTTACAAAAGGCACCGACCGAAGTGCTTCGGCTTTTTGTCGTATGGCAGCATCGACAAGGTCGGTTGGATATGTGCCGGACAATGCTTTGAGTTCTAATGTGTTGAGTAATTTGTCTTCGACATCTTTAAAATGCCGGCTGATGATGTTTGATGCTTGGCGGTAGGAAATAATTTTTCCGATACGCAAAAATTGCAAAAATGGCCACAAAAAATAATACAATGCCACAAAAGCCCATAAGGCTGTCAGAAAGAAGACCAATATGGTTTTCACCGTTGGACGAAAATGATTCAGATATTCTAATATGGCTCCGAAAACAAGTGTAACGACAATTAGCAACAGGGTTAAAAACAAGCCCCGCAACATTCGGTTTTTGTAGTATTGCCGAATGAAGTCGTCGAGTTTTCGAATGAGGTCTTGATATGCTGTTGTAGACATATTTTCGTTTGAGAGAACGAAGTTAGCGATAATTTCAATGTGAAACGATAGAGAAAACCGCTTGTTTTGGT
>CAZSHT010000186.1:0-3416 GCA_964606715.1 uncultured Bacteroidales bacterium | reverse complement strand
GATATTATATCCGTACTATAATTTAACAAATTCTTTTCGCAAAAAAGCTCCTTTTGTACTCCCGTACATTTCAACGCGTTGCATAATGAGCTGAGAGTCTGTGAGTTTCATAATACGATAGCGACCATCAAAATAAATACCATCGGGTGACATCCCTAATCCTGTGATGTATAAATAGTAACCATCTAAGAAGGCACTTTGTAATGTGTATTGAACAACAGGTGAGTTTATGATTCTTTTGTTGCCATCATTATCTTGACGAAGATATTCTATTTGGAGAGTCCCATCATCTTTAAATACCCAAATGGTTTGTTTGTGATCGGGGTTCCCATCAAAAAATTGTTCATCCCATGAACCTGCCAATTTTCTCATCTTGCTTGATTTTGAACACGATGTAAATCCGAAGGTGAGAATAATTCCAAGTCCTAATATGATGAGGTTTTTATGCATAGGTGCAAAAATACAATTATTTTTTTATTCGTTCAATGATGTTGCTTGTAGAATAACCTTCTGTCAAATCAATTGTAACAACTTGTCCGCCATTGGAAGTTACGATATCGTAACCGACAATATCTTCGGTTTTATAATCAGCACCCTTTACTAAGCAGTCGGGGGAAATTTCTTTTATCAGATTATAAGGTGTGTCTTCATCAAATAATACAACGGCATCGATAAATGAAATAGCAGCTAAAATAATAGCACGAGAGTGTTCGTCCTGAATAGGTCGGTCGGCACCTTTTATTCTTGAAACGGAGGCGTCGGTATTAAGACCTACAATCAATACATTGCCAACATCGGCTGTTTTGGCAAGGTATTCGATATGTCCGCGATGCAACAAGTCGAAACATCCGTTTGAAAAAACAATAGTCTTACCTTCTGATTTCCAGAGAGATAATTGAGTTTTAAATGCGGTGTCGGAAGATGAAAGAAATATTTTTTGAGATATCTTAGAGAGATTGCTCATGTTTTTTGCGTTTGGTTTTGAAAAATACCGAATACATAGAAATAGGACCAAAGACTAAAATTACTAAGACTTGTGTTTCGTGCATAAGGGTTGCATACAGCAGTCCGTCTTCGCGAGAAAGTCCTAAGGCCATTAATGCCATAGAAACAATCCAATGATAAGCCCCAAACCCGTTTTGAACGGGAGCAACCATGCCGAAACTTCCGGCTACCAAAATAAATAATCCATCGACAACGGTTAGGTTTTCGGTAACAGGGCTTGCCCAAAACACGACATAAGCCATCAGAAAATACAGAATCCAAATCAAAAGAGTATAGGTGAGGAATAGTCCTTTCTTTTTCATCGTGTAAATCGACAACAAACCGTCTTTAAAGCCGGTAACCATTGATTTGAATTTGAGGATAATAGCATTTTCTTTTTTTGAACGAAATAAGAAAACAAGTAATATAACAATGGCAAGGATAACGATGGAACCGACAATTGTTAAAATATATTTTTGGTTGTATAGAGAATGTCCCAAAGGAGAGAAAATCTTTTCATTCAAGAAATTACTGATGAGACCGACATGGAAAAATAACAAATAAAGCGTGAGCAATCCCAAAACCAATAAATCACTGAGTCGTTCCGTGATAACCGAACCGACAGACCGGTCCATAGGAACATCATCGGTAACTTTAAGAGAAGAACACCGAACCAATTCTCCAAATCGCGGAATAGCCATATTGGCAAAATAGCCGATGGCAATAGAGTGATACATATTGATAGCTTTCGGATTGTAATTGAACGGTTGCAACATCAAACGCCACCGAAGACCTCTGATATAATAAGCACCCAATCCGGCAATTGCCGAAAATGAAACATAGAAATAGTTGACTTCCATCAGCTTATGAAAGAAATCGGCCATAGGGATACCTTTGAAAACAAGATAAACAACAAATACCGTCAGCAAAAGAAAGCCGACAAATTTAAGGGTGTTTAAAATGATTTTTCGGTTTGTATTTTCTGGCATTAAAGGATTCTGTTGGTTGAAGAATCGGGGAAAATAATAGAAGGTTCAAATGTCTTAGCTTCTTCCGGTGTCATACAAGCATAGGCAATGATGATGACAATATCACCGACATGAGCTTTTCGTGCGGCAGGTCCGTTGAGGGCAATGATGCCGGAGTTGCGTTGTCCTTTTATGACATAGGTTTCCAATCGTTCCCCATTGTTGATATTTACAACTTGTACTTTTTCGTGTTCGAAAATACCCGATGCCTCCATTAAAGCCTCATCAATGGTAATGCTCCCGACATAGTTCAGGTTGGCTTCGGTAACACTTACCTGATGAATCTTAGATTTCATTAATTGTACTTCCATCGAAAAATAATTAATCGAAACAAAATTAATACTTTATTTATTGGTATAGCAAATATTATCTATTAATCTTATCTTGCCGGCAAAGACGGCTATGGCTCCCAAACAATTTTCCGCATCGTTGTGATGCCGTATTGTTTCCAATGTATCGGCGTTTACAATTTCAAAATATTCTACTTCGAACAAAGGATTGGCATTGATAGCCGAAACAACAAATTCTTTTATTTCTGCAATTGTTTTTTTGCCAAATAGTTGAGTCGATTCTTGCAATGTTTCATATATCAGCGAGGCTTCTTTGCGGTGTTCGGGAGTAAGTCGTAAATTGCGAGAGCTCATTGCCAACCCGTCGGTTTCGCGGACAATGGGAACGGGGATAATGGAGACAGGCATATTTAATTGCTTAACAAGCGATTGAATAATTTTTAGTTGTTGGAAATCTTTTTCACCAAAATAGGCTTTCTGAGGTTGGACAATATCGAACAACCGCCGAACAACAATTGCTACGCCATTGAAGTGCCCGGGGCGAAAAGCACCCTCTAACACTTTGTCGAGTAGTCCGAAATCATATTGTTCTGAGGGTTTTCCTTCGGGATACATTTCGGCTTCGTCGGGAACAAAAACATAATCAACATTTTCTTGTTTCAAAAGAGCAAAATCTTGTTCTTGTTGTTGCGGATATTTTTCTAAATCTTCCGGATTGTTGAACTGAATGGGATTGACAAAAATACTGACAACGGTAACGGCGTTTTCTTTGACCGACCGGCGTACCAAAGTCAAATGACCTTCGTGTAAAGCCCCCATTGTAGGAACAAACCCTATTGATTTGTTTTGGCGTTGCAACGATTGAGAAATGCGTTTTATCTCTTCTGTGGAACGAATAATTTCCATCGACTTTATTTTTTGTAAAAGTAACAAAAGCCCTTGATTGCAAAAATATTTTTCAGCATATGATTGCGTTTGATGATGGGTTCACTTAAAATTTATTTCGAAACTAAAACCTTGCGGGTGTGGGCTTGTTGTTTTCGTGAGGTAAACAAAGAATAAAATTATTAGACAGACCGGTATTGATATACAAATTTATTTAGCTCTATTTTTT
>CAZSHT010000185.1:0-3417 GCA_964606715.1 uncultured Bacteroidales bacterium | reverse complement strand
GAAATGGGATACCAATCATTAGATACTTTGATTGATAAAACAATACCGGCAGATATTCGACTAAAAACGCCGTTGAAATTAGATGATGCGATGACCGAAGAGGCGTATCTGAAACATATCAAAGCAATAGCGTCAAAAAATAAACTCTACGATACATACATCGGAATGGGTTATTATGACACGCACACGCCGTCGGTTATTTTGCGTAATGTCTTTGAAAATCCATCGTGGTATACTTCTTATACACCCTATCAAGCTGAAGTTTCGCAAGGTCGTTTAGAGGCTCTGTTGAATTTTCAAACAGCGGTTATCAGTCTAACCAAAATGGAATTGGCCAATTCTTCATTACTTGATGAAGGAACTGCTGCTGCAGAAGCAATGTTGATGACATTCAATCTACGAAGTCGGCAAGCGGTGAAAAATGAAGTAAAGAAATTTTTTGTCGATAAAAATATCTTTCCGCAAACATTGGCTTTGTTGGAAGTACGAGCCAAACCTTTTCAAATAGAATTGGTCGTTGATGATTTTAAAACGATTCAGTTGGATAATACATTCTTTGGTGCTATGGTGCAGTATCCTGCTGCCGATGGAAAGGTAGAAGATTATCGACATTTTACGGAAACGGCAAAATCCGTTGACATTAAAGTGTCGGTAGCTACCGATATTATGAGCTTGGCATTGTTGACACCTCCGGGAGAATGGGGTGCCGACATCGTATTTGGTTCTACTCAACGCTTTGGTATTCCAATGGGATTTGGTGGTCCTCATGCCGCTTATTTTGCAACGATGGAGAAATACAAACGCAATATGCCCGGACGAATTATTGGTGTAAGTGTTGATGCCGAAGAAAAACCGGCATTGCGAATGGCATTGCAAACACGAGAGCAACACATCAAACGCGAAAAAGCAACTTCCAATATTTGCACAGCACAAGCCCTTTTGGCAACAATGGCGGGAATGTATGCCATATACCACGGTCAAGAAGGTATTAGAGCTATTGCCACAGATATTCACAACAAAGCGGTATGTCTTTCCGAAAATCTAACAAAAGCAGGTATTACACAAGAAAATGAATCGTTTTTCGATACATTGAAATTAACACATGTTGATGCTGTATCCATTCGTAAAAAGGCGTTGCAACAGCACATCAACTTAAATTATATTGACGATACAACGATTGGTATCAGTATTAATGAAACAACAACAATAAGTGATCTTGAAACTTTGTTCCATTTGTTTAGCGACAATGATTTTATTGCAGATGCTTCTACTACACAAGCTATTCCTGCTACATTGAAGCGAACTTCTGCATTTTTAGAAGAAGCGGTATTCAACACTTATCATACCGAAACCGAGATGATGCGGTATATCAAAAAATTGGAACGAAAAGATATTTCGCTTACACATTCCATGATTTCATTGGGATCGTGTACGATGAAGCTCAATGCTGCTACGGAAATGCTTCCGTTGAGTTGGCCCGAATTCGGGAAATTACATCCGTTTGTGCCACAAGATCAAGCCGAAGGCTATCACGAATTAATAGACGGATTGGGAAAAGCGTTGATGGAAATTACAGGATTCAAAGGAATCACTTTTCAACCCAATTCGGGAGCTGCCGGAGAATATACAGGATTGATGCTCATACGAGCCTATCATGAAGATCGTGGCGAAGGTCATCGCAATATTATACTAATACCGTCATCGGCTCATGGCACAAACCCTGCTAGTTCGGTAATGGCAGGAAACAAAGTGGTCGTGGTAGATTGTGATGAACACGGCAATATTGACATTAACGATTTGAAAGCCAAAGCCGAATTGCACAAAGACAATCTGTCGGGATTTATGGTTACCTATCCTTCGACACATGGCGTTTATGAGTCGAAAATCAAAGAAATGATTGAGATTATACATCAATATGGCGGATTGGTATATATGGACGGTGCCAATATGAATGCTCAAGTTGGGTTGACCAATCCTGCGGCCATCGGTGCCGATGTGTGTCATCTCAACTTACACAAGACATTTGCTATTCCGCATGGTGGTGGTGGTCCCGGGGTAGGTCCGGTAGCTGTCAACGAAAAATTAATTGAGTACTTGCCTACCAATCCTGTTGTTTCTACCAATGATAACCCGAAAGCTATTAAAGCCGTTGCATCGGCACCTTACGGTAGTGCTTTTGTGTTGCCGATTTCGTATGGTTATATCAAAATGTTAGGCGAAGAAGGATTAACAATGTCAAGCAAAATAGCTATCTTAAATGCTAATTATTTGGCTCATAAATTGAAATCATTCTTCCCCGTATTATATACCGGAGAAAACGGTACTGTTGCTCACGAAATGATTTTGGACATAAACCCGTTGCGACACGCATCGGGTATCAGCGAGACTGATATTTCGAAACGCTTAATGGATTTCGGTTTCCATGCTCCTACGCTATCATTCCCCGTGCATGGCACTTTGATGGTAGAACCTACCGAGAGTGAATCGTTAGACGAGTTATTGCGATTTGTCGAAACGATGGAATTGATACGACAAGAAATGGATAAGGTGCAAGCAGGAGAATGGTCGTTGGAAGACAATCCGTTGGTCAACGCACCACATACTCTCGACAGTGTTGTGTCCGAAGAATGGAACCATCATTATAGCCGAGAGACAGCCGTATATCCGTTGCCTTGGATTCGCGACAATAAATTTTTCCCTGCCGTAGCTCGTGTAAATGATGCGTATGGCGACAGAAATTTGATGTGTACTTGTGATCCTATCGATGCTTATCGTGAGACTTCTTTATCGTTTCATCATTTAGAGACTAATTAATCTTGCTTGAATGAAATATTTGATTGTCGGGCTTGGTAATATTGGTGATGAATATGCACATACGCGACACAATATTGGTTTTGATGTGGTAGAGGCCTTAGTCGCTCGTAATGAAAAAGCTGTATTTAAACAAGAACGATTGGCATTTAAAGCAACACTGAAATATGCCGGCAAGCAGTATGTTTTGATAAAACCGACAACTTATGTTAATTTGAGTGGGAAAGCGGTGGCTTACTGGATGCAAAAAGAAAAAATTCCGGTAAACAAAATCTTGGTTGTTGTCGATGATATTGCATTTCCGTTTGGAACAATTCGTCTTAAACCCAAAGGTGGTTCGGCGGGGCATAACGGATTGGAGGATATAGAACGAACATTGGGAACTTCCAATTATGCCAAATTGCGATTTGGAATCGGTAAGAATTTTGAAATGGGACACCAAGTAGATTATGTGCTGGGGCAATTTCTGCCGGAAGAACAAGAACAATTACCTAAACTAATACAGCAGTGCGGTGATATCATTCTGAGTTTTGGAAAGATAGGATTGAGTCGTACGATGAATCTATTTAATACAAAAGATAACAGCTGATATCAGGCGGTAATGGT
>CAZSHT010000184.1:0-3433 GCA_964606715.1 uncultured Bacteroidales bacterium | reverse complement strand
ATATGGTGCTGAAGCAAATGTATAAGTTCAACTGTTAAATCTTTTTTTGATGCGTCAATTGACGAAATCTTGCCTTTTATCTTATCAATAGCTTTATTGGAAGACTCAATTGATATTTTGTCGAAATAATCTTGTAACATTATTTCGATAGTCGTAAAATAATCAAATGCCGGTTCAAAAGGAGAACTTATAAATAGGTCGATAAAAGTATTGAAATAATCGGTGAAGTCAAGTTTCAGTCCCCAACAAAGAGAACGAAAGAAAGCACTCTCATCACCAAATGTTTTATCTTGAATAATATTCATTATTGGAGCAACGGCCGTATTGTCTTTCAATTCAAGAAATATTTGCCGGATATTTCTTTTTAGTTCATCACTGATATCAAGAAGTAATAATTTTGCTAACGGAATGATAAAGTCAGCATCACCATCGTCTTTGATAATCGGTAATGTGGACAGGATTTCTAGTTCGATGTTGGAGGACAATATTGTAAAAATACGCTTCTTTTCTGATTCTTTCATAAGGTTATTTTGTAGTTTTTATTCAATTTTGTTTTTTTTGTAAAAAAAAATATTTAATATTGTGGCTAAATTAGTTAAAACATAAAAACTGTATACAATGAAAATCAAATTGTTTTTTACAAAATTATTTATGTTGGCATTTTTAGTAGGAAGCTCTTATGCCATCGTGGGATGTTCAAGTTCGGGAGAACAATCAGACAGTGAGGCTATTGAAGAAGATGTAGATTCTTCAATGCAAGAAAATGAATCGGATGGATTAAATAAAACAAAGCAAGTTTTTTATTCACTACCATCACCAATTGAAACAGCCTTGTTGCTAAAACGAGCCGGGGCAAAATTCAACCAAGATTATTTGAATTCTCCGGATAATGTAAGCAAGTACACGACATCTAAATTACAAGCGTTAAATCTAGGTGTATATGGAGCTGATTTGAGTTTTGTAAGTATGTTTGATCAATCTCAGTTGTCGATAAAATATTTGTCCGTAGTAAAAAAGTTAGCTGATGATTTAGGTATTTTAAATGCTGTCGATCAAGGAATTTTCGATAGAATGAATGCTAATATTGATAATACAGACTCCTTGATGGAGATTATTTCAGAGACTTTTATGAATTCCGATTCTTTCTTGAAAGAAAGTGATCGCACAGAAGTTGCTGCAATTGTATTGGTTGGCGGATGGATGGAAGGTCTTTACATTGCAATGCAAATTGCAAAAAGTACCGATGGAAATAAAGAGATTATTCAACGCATTATTGATCAACGCCTGTCATTAAATACTTTGTTAAACTTATTAGATGATTACAAAGACAATCCTGATGTTCAAGAGTTGATAGTAACAATGAAAGAGATAAATGTATTGTTTAACAAAATAAGCGTTACTTCTTCTAAAATTGAAACAGTTGTGGGTGATGATGGAAAATCTGAACTGAAATCTAATATTGATGTAAAATATGATCAAAAAGATTTAGATGAACTATTTTCAAAAGTGGAAGCTTTTAGAATGGCAACAGTTTCTTAATAAAAATTTAAAAAGTTATAATTTTATCTATTATGAAGAATTTATATAAATTATTATTTGTAGTTGGGTTTATTTCATTAATTCCATTAACAAGCCAAGCCCAATGTAAAACTTTCTCCAAGAAAGTATGCAAAATGGAATTGTTACCATATGTACACGATGGTGTTTATAATGCAACTATCCTCTCAGAAGGAGAATCGGCAGAATTATATAAAACATTTTATTCGGGACAACAATACCGATTGGCAATTTGTGGAGCAAAAGAATTACCTCCTATCCATTTCCAAGTATTAGATGCCGACAAAAATGTGTTGTATGATAATGCGAAAAATAAATATTCCAGTGTTTGGGACTTTTCTTTGCAGGCTTCACAACAATTGATGATTTCCATTCAAGTAGAAACTTCCGATGAAGTATCCGATGAAATACCAAGTGGTTGTGTGTCGGTGTTAATCGGATTTTTAAATGAAGAGAATAAATTAAGTCATTAATAAAAAAAATAAGATTTAAAATTTGGTTCTTATAAAAATAACCCATGGTGTATTCATCATGGGTTATTTTATTTTTGGATAATGGATATACCACATATTTATAAATTGTTTCAAGAAACTTCTTTTGTGTCTACGGATACTAGAACAGTAAAAGAAGGTGCTTTCTTTTTTGCCCTGAAAGGAGCTAATTTTGATGGCAATAAATTTGCCAAAGAAGCATTAGAAAAAGGAGCAAAATATGTTGTTATTGATAATTGCAAATATAAAGAAGATGATATCCATTATATTTGCGTTGACGATGTGCTTCATTCATTACAACAATTGGCAGAATACCATCGGTTGCAATTAAAAATACCGGTTATAGGGATTACCGGAACAAATGGAAAAACCACGACAAAAGAACTAATTAAACAAGTTTTATCTGCAAAATTTAAAGTGTCAGCAACAATAGGAAACTTAAATAATCACATTGGTGTTCCTCTTACTTTATTGTCAATAACCTCAGATATTGAAATTGCTATTGTGGAGATGGGAGCCAGCAAACAAGGCGACATAAAAGAACTTTGTGATATTGCACATCCATCAATGGGAATTATTACCAATATTGGTGTAGCACACATCGAAGGATTTGGTTCTTTGGAAACAATTTTCAAAACAAAGACCGAACTTTTCGATGCTGTTGCAAAAAATAACGGAGATTTGTTTATCAATAATAATATTAAAGGGATAGAGCAAAAATACAGTAGCGTTGCTGTTTCGAAAAAACATTTTTATGGAACAGAAAAATCTGTTTTCGGAAAGGTCTTATCTGCCAATCCGTTTCTAAAAGTAAAAATACAAGCCGGCAAACAAAATACCATTATTCAGTCTAACTTGATAGGCGGATACAATTTGGAGAATATTCTGGCAGCCTATACAATAGGACGATATTTTTCGATAGATATTGCAACGATAAAAAGAAGTCTGGAATCATATGAGCCAAATTTAAATCGTTCGCAATATATTAAAACAAAAAGCAATGAAGTAATTGCAGATGCCTACAATGCGAATCCGTCAAGCATGGAAGTTGCATTGCTAAATTTCTTTGCTATTGATTCGGCAAAAGAAAAAGTCTTGATATTGGGTGATATGTTGGAACTTGGAGCGGCAACGGAACAGGCTCACAAAGAGATAGTCTCTTTAATAAAAAATAATATCTCAGAAATAAATCGGGTTTATTTAGTCGGAACTGTTTTTTCTCAACTTTTTCAAAATGATGAAAAGATAAGAGTTTTTTCCAATGTGGCAGAATTGATAGGTTATTTAAAATCTAATCCCTTGAGACAAAAGTTGATATTGCTGAAAGGCTCACGAGGTATTGCATTAGAGAAACTTATGCCGGAACTTTAACCTTTTCCTTTTTT
>CAZSHT010000183.1:0-3468 GCA_964606715.1 uncultured Bacteroidales bacterium | reverse complement strand
TCAAGGCGTCCCATATAAAAAGTCTTGGGCAACAATTGTGTTTCGATACGGCTACCTATCAAAGTGATTTTCAAATGATGTTTTAAAATAATTGAACCGGCTTCGAGGTCTTGTTCATTGGTTTTTCCGTTTTCAAGCATACCGGCAAATTTTGTGGCGATATGAAATTTTAATTTCCCGGGGAAACGATGTTTTACGGCAAACTGCCACAGTGGGAAATTAACGGCATCCATACGCATCACTTCACCAATGAAAAGATTGCTGAAAAGCGGTTGAAACAAAGCATTTTCATCAAGGTCATATTTCCCAATAAATGCACCGCTGATTTTGGTGTTGGCCGTATTATCCCAAATGATGGTTTTCCCAAAACGAGCGATATACGCCACCGAATTATTGTGTAGCATTGTTTGGCTTACGGCACCTGTCTGAAAGAAGAGGTTAAACGGTAATTTGAAATCCAACAAAACACCACCGTAGAACTTGTTGTTGGCAATAATACTGCCATATTCATCATAGGCAATAATGCCGACATTGGTCAGTGTTATCGTTTGTGATTTTGTTTTCGATTCGCTGTTGTCCGAAAATTCATCACCGTTATCGGGTGTGTTGCTAAAATCGTGGTCTTCGTGAAATTCGTCTTCGTTGGAAAACTCATCGTCAGAAGAAAATTCATCATTGGAAGAAGTGTCGGCAGATTCTTCAGCCGGCTTTTTATAATGCGGATTCCAATTGATGGCTATGCCGGTCAGGTTGGTTTCGCCTAAATGCTTACCTATATTCTCAGTATAATTCGGATTTAAAACACCATATAAATGTCTATTGGCACAAAAATTCCCCATTCGAGCAAAATTCTTAAGCACAGTAGCCGCTCTAAAGTTAAATGTAAAAGCTCCTGTGGAATGGTCTATGCTTGTTCCCAATACGCGTTCGTCAATCAGGAAGAAATCGCCTAGTTTTGTTTCGTGCAAACCGAGTTTTATCTTAGTGTTTTTGCCGGCATAGCTATAAAATGCCTGACGGACACCCAAATGCCTTGTGTTGCCTTTCGAAGAAGAATTGTCATCGACCAAAGCGGAGTTTTTCCAGTTTTTGAAACCACCTTCTACATAAAAATGATTTTTTTGATTTCCTAATTTGAAATCCAAAGCTCCCAACAACATCCCACCATTGAGCTGAGCATTGCCCAGACTGTCATACGGACTGGTCATAACACCCGGCGCCATCGTGCCTTCGACAGCCCACAACACCCCCCCGTCTTTTTTAAACGGCGTAAGATGAGCCCCCAGCATACTGCGACATTCCATCTGTGCCGATGCCGGCAGATTAAACAAAATAATGATTGAAATAACAGCTGTTTTTATTAATGTTTGTTTCATTTTGTAAGATTTACTTTTTTGATACCTTTTAATACAATTTGATTTTTGTGTTTTTTCGAATTTCTAAACGGTCCTATGCTTTTCACACGGCAATCGTTCATACATTCGCCACACATCACACATTCCTGGTTGTCGAGTTCCGAGACTTTCCCGTCGCGAGTAATCGCATTGATATTACAAGCTATATTACACGATTTACAGCCGTTGCACGAATCGGTAATACCCAAAACGGAAGCACCCGGGATTTTGGTTACCCAGCCGAGAATAAGTCCTACCGGACAAAACATTTTGCAAAATGGCTTGTGAATAAACAACGAGCTCACCAAAAGTATTCCCAACAAAATATAGCCTGTGAGATTGGGTGAAAACAAATTGAACAATACTTTGAACGGTCCTATTTTATACCATTCGATATGATGCGTAATGATAAGCTGAACGACCAACACCGTAAGTGCTACATACCGCACAATACGCATATTTCGTTGGGCTTTCTTCGATTGAAAAATTTTGAATTTTCCAATGTGCAAAAACTCTTGAATAGCTCCCAGATAACAAGTCCATCCGCAAAATACCCGTCCAAAGAAATAGGTTAAGATAATTACACCCAAGAAAAGAATAATGGCAGGCCAAGCGTCGCTATACCCCAAAAATACCAATATCGTATTCTGAAAACTGGAAATAATACCCGGACCACCTCTGTAGAAACCCAAAACAACGACGGCTGCTAAAAGAAACAACGGGCGTAAAAAGCGTGTTTTCTTGAGATGAACAAAAATTCCGGCAATAAGCGTTGCCAACAGAATGCCGAGAGCCCAATAAAAGCGATTCCAATTGGTTGTATGATGCACCATTGTTCCATCAAAAGTTGCAAATTCGTTGGTTGCCGTATCTTCCTCAAATTCCTCAAATTCATCATCAGACGAGCTTGAAAATTCATCATCGGCAGTTGTCGTTACTGTTTCTGTAAACTCATCGGCGTCTTGAAAAGTTTCCGTTGAATCGGTTTGTGCATTCAGTGAGAAACTAAAAACAAGCACCAAAAAGAGCAACACGCTGTAGCTGAAAATAGTCTGTTTCATAGTGCTGTCAATTTATTTTGCCACCTCCATCTTCAACGCTCCGTAACCACCGTCTTTGTCGCATTCGCGAATGGCAACCAACGAAAGTTCCTTGCCTTTGGTTTCGGTAACGACTATCATCAGTTTGCGTTCCCATTCGTTAGCCGATTTTTGTTTCCATTTGGTCGATTTTAATACTTTAAGACCTTTCAATTTGAATTGTGTCTTTTGCAAGGCTACCGGACACGCCCGATGTGTGAGTGCTACTTTCACTTTTACGATAAGTGTATCGCCGGTATGATAGGTTGCTTTTTTCCCTTTCACTATTTCAAACTGAATATCACAAGCTTGTGCTTTTTGCACGGGAGCCAATGAGAAAAATAATCCGATAACGAGTAGTAAAATCCATTTTGTTTTCATGATGTTTTTTGTTTTTCAAATGATTTTTAGATAATTGTCAGATAAATAAGTTTAAAAAGAACAATACAATCGCAAAGTTAGTTAATGTTAACTAACTATCCAAATGTAATTAATTGTTTTTTGAAAATTTAACATTTTTTTTAGCCTTGAAGTATGATTTTAAGTCCTTCTATAAGTTTTTTTCCTTCGGCTTTCAGGTTGGTATGTTGATTTCTCAAATCCCATTGTTTAACACGAAACCGCAATGCTCCGATTACAATCAATGCAAGCGTTTTATTATCGATATCCAAACGAATCTCACCGTTGTTTTGTCCTTCCGAAATAATATCTTCAATAGCTCTTTCTTTCGTATCCATTATTTCGACTATCTTTTTTTGAAGAACGAAATCATTTTTAAATAATTCTTCGGAAAAGACTACGGAGATCTGTGCCGGCATTTGGGTGAAAATATCAATAATTTTATTAAACATAAATTCGATTTTCCCAATAGCTGTATCGTCAATATCTTTTATGGTATCATTCATAAATGATGACATTTCTTGAAAATTATCCAAGATAGAGAGAAGAATATCGGTTTTGTTTTCAAAATGTCGATAAATGGCCGGTTCGGAAAC
>CAZSHT010000182.1:0-3477 GCA_964606715.1 uncultured Bacteroidales bacterium | reverse complement strand
ACATCTTGTTTTAGGTGTCGCTTCTTTGCCATAAGTCTTTTAATTTTTCACAAAAATAAAAAAATATATCGAAGTATTCCTTTTCATTAACAACAAAATATAAACATTTTCGGCACATTGGAAATCTTTTTTTTAATACAAAACATTTTTGCTCCAAAGCTGTTAATCTTTGTATCAATTAGTTTTGTAGAAAGATAAATATTAAGGAGAATTTATCATGACAGAAAACCCTGCCCATTTTGAAATTGCCGTTCTTGCCTCGGGATGTTTTTGGGGGACAGAATACTATCTAAAAAAATTACCCGGTGTTTTTCAAACAAAACCCGGTTACACCGGTGGACATCTTGATAATCCAACCTATGAAATGGTTTGTACGGGAACAACAGGACATGCCGAAGCGGTAGAAGTTTATTTTGACACAACGATTAATACCTATGAGGAGGTTTTAAAATATTTTTTTGAAACACATATATTTACACAAAACGGTGGCATCGGTCCTGATATTGGCGATCAATATCGTTCCGAAATATTTTATCTTACTGAATCTCAGCGAAGAACAGCTATTAAAATTATTAATGAACTAATAAATAAAGGGTTTAATGTTCAAACAAAATTAACAAAATTCACATCGTTTTGGGAAGCGGAACCGTATCACCAAAATTATTATTACAAAAAAGGCGAAACCCCTTATTGTCATATTTATAAAAAAATCTTTGCGGATTAATGCTCTACTGCAAGCAGTGTATAACATTCAAGCGTTATATCGTTGGAAATCAACTTCCCTCCCAATTTACAAAGGTAACATTATAATTTTTTTATCAAAAAAAATACTTGCTTTTTTTATATAAAACCCTTTGAGATAAAGAATTTGCTATTATTTTTGCAATCCTCAAATCGTTAAAATTTTAACCAAAACAATTACAAATGAACACTTTAGTTTATTATTTACCCCTTTTCGGGTTGATAGGATTATTATTTGCATACATTCGTACCGCATGGGTAAAAAAGCAACCCGTAGGAAGTGAGAAGATGGCTACCATTGCGAAAAATATTGCCAATGGAGCAATGTCGTTTTTAAAAACGGAATACAAGGTTCTTTCCATTTTTATCGTTGCAGTAGCAATTTTATTATTTTTCAAAGGTGAAACCGAAGATGCTTCAAATGGTTTTGTTGCTCTTTCATTTATCATAGGAGCTGTATTTTCGGCATTGGCAGGTTTCATAGGGATGCGTATTGCTACACAAGCCAATGTGCGTACCAGCAATGCTGCAATCACCTCTCTCAACAAAGCTCTTGCCGTTTCATTTGCCGGTGGCTCTGTTATGGGAATGGCTGTTGTAGGACTTGGTGTTTTAGGTCTCAGCGGATTATTTATCTTTTATTCATATATCGGTACTGCATGGACTATTACTACTATTCTAAATGTTCTTAGCGGATTTTCGTTAGGAGCCTCATCTATAGCTTTGTTTGCTCGCGTAGGTGGAGGTATTTTTACCAAAGCAGCCGATGTGGGTGCTGATCTCGTGGGAAAAGTTGAAGCCGGTATTCCTGAAGATCACCCGTTAAATCCTGCTACTATTGCTGACAATGTGGGTGATAATGTGGGAGATGTAGCCGGTATGGGAGCCGACCTGTTTGAATCCTATGTGGGTTCTATTATTGCCACTATGATATTAGGTGCCGGATTTATTTCGTTAGATGTTTTTAAAACCGGATTTCAGTTAGGACCTGTATTATTGCCATTATTTTTAGCAGCCACAGGTATAATCGTTTCTATTTTCGGGACTTTCTTTGTAAAAGTTAGTGACCGAGGTAATCCTCAACGCGCCCTAAATATTGGAGAACTAATCTCCTCATTTCTAATGATAGGAGCATCTTTCATTCTTATTTATACCTTACTTCCTGAAACTTGGGTTTCTAATGGCACAACTTATTCTTCAATTAATATTTTTTGGGCTACCATTGTAGGATTGATTATCGGATTGTTGGTGGGGAAAGTTACAGAATATTATACCGCAACAGGGACAGCACCTGTTCGGTCTATCGTTCGCCAATCAATTACCGGTCCTGCTACTAACATTATTTCCGGACTAGGAGTCGGTATGATGTCAACAGCTATTCCTATTGTTTTAATAGCAACTGCTATCATTGCTTCCTACGGATTAGGCGGATTGTATGGAATATCCATTGCTGCCGTAGGAATGCTTTCCAATTTGGGAATACAACTGGCTATTGATGCTTACGGTCCTATTGCTGATAATGCCGGAGGTATTGCCGAAATGGCTGAACTGCCGGAAGAAGTGAGAGAACGCACCGACAAATTGGATGCTGTAGGAAATACAACCGCTGCCATAGGGAAAGGATTTGCTATTGCGTCTGCAGCCTTAACAGCTTTGGCATTATTTTCTGCATTTTGCCAACAAGCCAATGTGTCGGTTATTAATGTTTCCGATCCTATTGTTATAGCAGGTGTATTATTTGGAGCGATGCTTCCTTATGTTTTCTCATCATTGGCAATGGGAGCTGTAGGACGAGCTGCTATGTTTATGATTGCCGAAGTGCGGCGTCAGTTTAGAGATATTCCCGAACTGAAAAAAGCTTTAGATATTATGCGAAGCCATGATGGTGATATGGATAAATTAAGTGAAGACGAACGCAAAGAATTTGACAATGCATTAACTAAACCTGAATACGACAAATGTGTATCTATTTCTACTCAAGCCTCCATTAGAGAAATGTTATTGCCCGGATTATTAGCAATTGTCATTCCTCCACTTGTTGGTTTCTTAGGCGGTGCTACAATGCTTGGCGGAATGCTTGTTGGTGTTACCGCATCAGGTGTTTTAATGGCTATTTTTCAATCCAATGCCGGTGGTGCATGGGATAATGCAAAAAAAATGATAGAAGACGGTGTGAAAATAGAACATCAAGAATATGGCAAAGGTTCTGAAGCTCACAAAGCAGCTGTTGTTGGTGATACTGTAGGTGATCCGTTTAAAGACACATCAGGTCCATCATTAAATATTTTATTGAAACTAATGTCTATTGTTTCATTGATTATAGCACCAAGCATTATGATGGAATCAACATCACAAAATGAGGTTCCTTCAACAGAAACTCACATTAAGATTTTGAAAATAAATGAAAAAGAAATTAGTAATAATGATAGCACCTATATTGTTCGTGAAACAACTCAGGTAACCTTGCAAGGCGACACCATTGTAAAACGATTTGAATCCGTTCATACTCCCAATATACATGATGAACAGGATACAACAATAACAGAAAAACAAGATACAACAGTAAAAACAGAATAATTTGTTTTGCAATCATAATAAAGGCTGTCCGTCGTTTTGGACAGCCTTTATTGTTTGTGCAAAATATTGATAGTGAGTTGTGGCATTAATCTTTATGCTTCTTCCCAGTCGCCACTGTCTTTGATTAAACGAATGAGGGCTTCTACGGCTTCGGTTTCG
>CAZSHT010000181.1:0-3479 GCA_964606715.1 uncultured Bacteroidales bacterium | reverse complement strand
TCGTTGCGGTCTATTTCTTTTTGGCTGACAGGATCATCGTTATTCCATTTCAAAAGTAAATCGAGTGTCCATTGTGTGAAGGCCGGATATTTTGTGCCGTTCAATGCGGCTTTGGCCTCATCGGTATATTGCCAAGTATCTACAATGTTTTCGTAGCGTGTTACCATATAAAAAAACGACCGAGCCAAATCGCCTTTGTATTCATCAACGGGTTCAAAAACTTTTCCGGTGTAAGTTTCAAAAGTATTGTTGCCAAGTTTTCCGCCATTGCCGGAGGTGTAAGAGGCATTATCGACTTCGCCGTATGGGTAGTTGTCGCGACGATTGTTGACATAGCCGTCGGTAGGATAAATGTGAAACAAATCGGAATTCATAGGTGATTTGTCGTCGAACCAACTTTTAGGCATGGAATGTTCCCGATTATAGCAATCGCATTCGTTGGAATAATTACCGCATTGGTCGTCGCCAAAACGAAATGAACAATTGGAATAGATATCCCAAACTTCGTTATTGCCGGGGTTTCTGTCGGTTTTTTTGAAGGCTTCCCAAAGGTCGTTGTAAGAAATAACGGTGTGGTCTTTGATGATTTTGTAAAGAGCGGTTTTCAGTTCACTGCCTTTTTTACCCTCAGCAGAATCGTAGTATCCGGCAGGTATTTGGGCGAAAAGAAAACAGGATTTAACAACAAGTAGTGTAATAAAGAAATATTTTTTCATAAGACGGATTTAAGTTTATGGTAGATGAAATTATATTATAGTTTGGTTGCTTTTAGATTTTCTTTTATTTTTTTGTATCCTGCCCGTCGCAGTGGAGAGCCGGAAAAATATGTCTCAAATTGAGATTCGGAAAGATTTTCCCAATCGTCATAAGTCGCTGACAAAATGAATGAATTGGGCAAAAATGCGGGTTCATTTGTTGGAATGGGGTTATGGTTCCAGGGGCATACATCTTGGCATATATCACAGCCGAAAATCCAGCCGTGAGAAGAGGTTATTGTTTCGGTCGATTCGTTTGTTTTTTTCTCAATGGTGTGATACGCAATGCAATCTTTGGCAATCAATTGGTAAGGCGCTACAAGAGCTTTGGTGGGACAGGCATCGATGCATCTTGTGCAGGTACCACAATGGTTGGGCTGTATAGCGGAATGATAATCTAATTCGAGATTGATGAGCAATTCGCCGATAAAGAAATAAGAACCTAATGATTGGTTGATGAGAAGTCCGTTTTTCCCAATCCAGCCTAAACCTGCTTCTTGTGCCCAATAGCGTTCCAAAACGGGAGCCGAATCGGAAAAGAATCGCCCTTGAACAGAAGCATCGATTTCTTTTTGAATAAAAGTAAATAGTCGTTTCAATTTCTTTTTTACCACCTTGTGATAATCTTTGCCATAGGCATATTTGGCTATTTGAGGAACATCTTTTGGTTGTCGTTGTTGAGGATAATAGTTGAGTAAGACCACAATGACCGATTTTGAGTCATCTACCAAAAGTTGTGGGTTGAAGCGTTTCTCAAAGTTATTTTCCAAATAGGTCATTTCGCCGTGATAACCTTTTTGGAGGAAGGTTGTAAATTTTTCTTTGTGTGCTTCTACAGGCATTACTTTGGCAATTCCACACGCCGAAAATCCGAGTGTTTCGAGGGCGTATTGTTTGATGGCGTGTGTTTTTTCCTGAGGTGTCATAGAGGTAGCGATTAAAAAAGCGGATGATAACTTGCCATCCGCTTTTTTAGATTGAAAATATATTTGAGAGGTTGTTATTCCGTTTCGAAAATACCGAATTTAAAATCTCTGCGATATTGAGCAATGGTAAAATACTGACTATCTTTTTTGTAAATTATTTTTGGAATAATGACAGCATCTTCATCGTTGTCGGGAAACATAGGTGTTTTCAAAGTGGCACCGTCATAAAATATTGTTGCAATGGTTGCCATACCTTTGGGAGCCAAACGAATGTTGTTTTTTAATTGTTTGACTTCATCGGGAA
This sequence comes from uncultured Bacteroidales bacterium, assembly GCA_964606715.1. Taxonomy (GTDB): domain Bacteria; phylum Bacteroidota; class Bacteroidia; order Bacteroidales; family JALTDM01; genus CAZSHT01. The sequence continues at coordinate 1,494 of CAZSHT010000181.1, read as the reverse complement.
GCAAATCATCTCTTACATTAGAAGGATTATCATTATACAGAATTTTTACTTTATCGTGAAATGGCAATATTGCAATAGATGAGTACCAACCATCATCATTAATACTGTATTGATCTTTGTCAATTTTCTTCAGCCATTTTATTTTTCCGCTACCATCAACGCCAAACAGCATAATGTCATTGTAATGATGGTATTTGATATAAGTTTTCTTCTTGCTTCGTGGATCAACCATTTCGCGAGTGGTCAAGAAATATTGTTCGGCAGTAAAAATAAATCCGCCATTGTCCATCAACGAGATAGATCTTGGGAAAAAGTTAAACTGTTGTGTAGAAGTTTCTCCGTTGTATTTTTCTTGCATCTCCAAAAACATATCTTTGGGAATAGGATAATAATAAAATTTGGGTTCTCCCGAAGGAATTATTTTTCCTTGTGTAGGATCAATGATGCGGTAGTATACACCCACAAAAGCATCTTTTATTTTGGAGGTTTTGGCAGCATAAAATCCAGCAACGATGATGTTGCCTTCTTTATTGAAAGTAAACATACTTCGTGCAGGAAGACCTTTTGAGAGTTTTACGGGGACTTCCACGAATTTTTGCAAGCGCGACCAATAGATAATCGTGGCTAACCGGGTAACATATTTCTTGCCTTTTTTGGCAGTAATACTTGCCAAAATAACGACACGATTTTTTGTCGTAGGTTCTATTTGTAGAATTTTCACAACATTACCTACATATTTATCGGGCAAAATAATGTTTTCGGTGCGTTCTACCTGAAGATTGGAATTGATGATTTTTATTGTAAGGGGTTCTTGGTTGTAGTCCGAAAAAGTTTTGTGATAAAACAACATTAGTTTATTATCGGCTGTTTCGGTGATATGGAAATTGTCTTTTGGCAGGTTGGAAGAAGAGATAGTTCCCATTTCCAAAGGTTTATTTTTTAGTGTGCCGTTAGTGTTAAGATATTGTACAAACAACCGTTTTTTGTGATTAGTCTTATCATTGGCAATGGTAAACAAGATGAGTTTATCATTTTTGTAAAAAGCATCGTAATACTGTGTGGGATTATCCAAGAAGTTGGGGAGCGTAATTTCGCTAGAACTTTCTACCTCATAGTTCATCAGCGAAACTTGATCTATCCAATAAGTTTTTTCATCGGTAGTATTACAGCGCAAAACAAACATATAATCGTTATTATAGCCGAGTGTTTTTTTGTATCGAGTATTTTTTTCGAGGGTTTTGTATTTTCCCCAGTCGATAGTTTCGAGTGTTTGTGAGAATAAGGTGTTGGTAAATAAGGCTAATGTAAGTACAATGAAAAAGCGTGTCATAGTTAGTTTGTTTTTAGTTTTTCAAAATTAATAGTATTTTTTAGAATATCTGATATGTTTCATTGCAAAAAGCATTCCATAGGAATACGATAAAGCAACAATATTTCTTTATGAAACAAAAAGGTTTCACAAAGAAAACTTATGAAACTTTGATAAAATATCAA
>CAZSHT010000180.1:0-3492 GCA_964606715.1 uncultured Bacteroidales bacterium | reverse complement strand
GTTTCGTGATTTATTGAAATTATTGCCATATCCATTCCGTCTTTTTGTTCGCCTTCAATGCCTTTTTGTTTGAGTGCCACAATAATTTCATTCCGGAGTTTATCAACTATTCTGCCTGTATTCACAATCTTATGGCGATTTACGATTTCACGCAAAAAAGAAATGCCAAGCATACTCATAAATGCTCCCGGAACGCCGTGTCCCGTACTGTCGGCAGCCGTTATGATAGTATGATTTCCAACATGTGTCCACCAATAAAAATCGCCCGACACAATATCTTTTGGTTTAAAATAAATAAAAAAATCGCTGATGTATTGTTTTATGGTTATGCTTGCCGGAAGGACAGCCTGCTGAATGCGTTGTGCATAGTTGATACTGTCTTTCAATTCGTTGTGTATTTCTTCTACCCTTTCTTTTTGCCGTGTTATTTCATCGTTGGCTTTTTTGAGCTCCACATTTTTCAACCGTTCTATTTCTTTTTCTTTCTCTGATTGTTCTATGGCAAAAGCAATTTGTTGGTGTTTCAATTTATTAACATTCTCTTCGTTCAACACACTTTCTTTAATATTGTGATATTGCTCATAAAATTGTAATGCTTTATCATTATCATTAAGGTTTCGATATGATTTATAGAGTTCATAACAAACTTGATAAAGCAATGGTTTTATTTTTATTTTCTCGGCTTCCCGCAAAGCTTTTATCAACACAGGTTTCGCCTCCTCGTATTTCTGCAAATTATTGTATATCTGCCCTTTACCAAGAAAAGTCATAATGCTACTCTTGGCATCTGTAATGCGATATGTTTGTTTTATATACTCAATTTCATCATACAAATCCAATGCTTTATGATAATCTTTCACTTCGATATATACTCCGGCCAAACCGATATAAGACCAAATCAATGCTTCCTGAAAATCATTTTGTTTGCGTATTTCGATACTTTTCAAATAATATTGTTCGGCTTTTTTAATATTTTTGTTAAAGAAATTTATGCGTGCCAATTGGTTATACGATGCAGCAACGGCAGGAACATTCCCTTGTTGCTCTCTTATTTTCAGACTTTTTTCAAAAAAAACGGCTGCTTGATTGTAGTCGGATATTCTAATATTTAGAAATCCATATGCACTGTAAAGATCGCTAAGTTCTGTTTTAAAATCGTTGTCTTCGGCTATTTTCACCGCTTGCAAACAAGTGTCAATACCTTTTTCATAGAGTCCCAGTAAATCGTATTGGTTTGCCATTTCCAACATTATTCTCACCTGAGTCAACAGGTTACCCGTTGTTTCAAAATAATGCCGTAAAGTATTCAGTTTATGCATTGTATCTTCATCGGCACCAACAGATAACAAGTTATTTGATATTACCAAAAATTCACTTAGGTTTATCCCCTCTTGATAATTGATTTTTTTTGATTCATTTTTTATTTTCGCAATCATTTTTTCGGTTTCATCATTTCTCAAAAACCGGTTTCTCCAAATTTCATCATTTTGTTTATTCAGCTCAATTATTTGTTTTTCTGTTTTCTCAAAAGCATTGAAGTTACTCATCTTATGTGTCTCCCAAAACCGGACAGCATTTTCGCGTTCGCGTTCCGTGCGTGCCGTTTGTGGCAACGGCGGTGCATAAGTGCCGGGAAATACGGTAATAATATTGATTTTTTCGTGGTCGCTATGTACGATAAGATTTAAATACCTTGTTGTTCTATACATACCGGACAATTCGTTCTGTTGCAACAACAAATCAAATCCGACTATTTCGTTAAAATGCAAAACTAATTCGTGTTTACCATCTGTTATTTCTTGATTTTTTAGTTTATCATTTATTTTTTTCAGCAATGTACGCGGATTAGATGCAAATGATTCGAAAAACTTCGAAGTGGGCATAACAAGCTGTCGTTGCACATACTCCTTATCACCCATTAAGGTAAGATACTCATTGTCAAGAGAATAGAAATGTTTCAGTATATGAGATTCTATATATTCAGATAAAATCACTCGCATTGTTTTATGTCTTAAATTTTTTAAAAGTAATAAAAATTAACAACAAAACGGTTGTCGCAATTCCTATACTTGTCCACGGATACATTGTATTTTTGTCGACTCCCATATTTATTATCCAATTGGATAAATCGTAGATAAGCGAAAAAACACTCAAAAAAGTAATCGTCAACAATACCAAATTCATTTTTTCTTCGCGTTTTTCTTGGGCATGTTCATTGATGCGTTTAATTTTTGTTTCCATCATTGATATTTCCGATTGTATTTCAAGGGCATACAATAATTTATCTTGAATCAAATCCGGTAAAAATTTATACGAAATATGTGTTTGATGGTAATCATTTACAAATTCAATAAAATCATCTCTTATCTTTTCTGTTTCTTTGGTTACAACCGTTACATCACTAACTTTCGAATTTGTAAGATACATATAAAATTTTATGTGCAACGAATGAATGTATATCTGAAAATAATCGTATTCCCAAGAGCTGAAAGTATCCGGAAAATTTATACTGATACGGGTAAAAGTATCAAACAAAATCAAAGCAGACCAATTTTTAAAAACCGATAATTTATTATGATTTATTTGTTCGTGAAAATAATTGTCGGAAGGAGCAAAAATTCCGTTACCACTTGCCGACCCCAATGGTGAAACATTACCCATATCGAATAATAGATGATTCATTTCGGGTTCCGAAATAGGTTCTGCAAGATCAAGAATGTTGTATGTTTTAAGTTGAGGATTATAAATTGTCCAATTATCATTAATATTAAGCGGTTGTAAAATTGTTTGACTGATAAATGTTTTTATGTCATATTTTGTTTCGTTGATTTTTATTGACGATTGCAATTGACGAATGTGATTTATAAAGTCGGAAACATTACCTAAGTTATAATCGGGGTTTTCAAATCTGAATTTAACGGAAAATAAGCCTATGCCATTAGGAAACAGATATATATCGGCAAAATCAATTGTTGCGGTTAAGGTTTTTCCGTCTTGTATCGACAAATTTGCAATTGTTTTTGTTGTGGTAAATTGCTTTTGCGTCAGGTGATTCAAATAGTTGACATTCAGACTTGTAGGACTTGATTTGTCATGCCGAATCTCCGGAAAAATATTATTTAAATAGCCATCGTAATACGAATTGTTGAAATATTCAAAAGTGGCTTGATATTTACCGCCATTTATACGGTTTTGCCAATGAAAAAAATGTTTCCATAGTTTATTTTCATCAATTTGTGCTATGTCGTATTCAAACAATCCGCAGATTATTGCATAGAATGAATTTATTTTTGTGTTTTCCGTTATCATTTTATACCACTTAAATTTTCAATTGACCTACTTACCATTTATATTAATAAAAAAAATTGCTTTGCTCTCTATTGTCTGCAATGATGATGTTCTTTTAGTTCATAAATAAAATTAATCTTTATCTTTACTTACTAATTCCTTTACTTTTTTAAAATCCGGGTGAGTGATGCCCAAAGATTCCAT
>CAZSHT010000179.1:0-3499 GCA_964606715.1 uncultured Bacteroidales bacterium | reverse complement strand
TGACATTAATGATTAGCAGAAGATTATTACGAATAAAAGTTTTACAAACTTACTACGCCCATCGTTTTGCACACGATAAATCAGATATCTCGGCAGCCTACAAAGAGCTCTCCCTAAGCACACAACGCTTTCACCACCAATACATTTTACTTATTGACTTGTTAGCCCAAATATACCGTTTGGCAGAACAACGCTTAGAAATAGAACAAGCCAAATTCTTCAAATCGGAAGAAGCACAGCATCCTTTTCTTTGTCTCACCAACAATGCTATTTTAAAAAAAATAGCACACTCCGAAACCCTCGAAAAGTTCACTACTCAATATCACATTTCATGGAAAGAACAAGAAGATTTTTTACGAAAATTCTTTTCCGATATTTTAGAGTCCGATTTTTTCAAACAATATACAACTACAAATGAATCATCGTTTGAAAATGACAAAGACTTGTGTATTGCCATTTACGATTTTCTTAGTAACAATGACCGATTTTATACCGAATTGGAAGCCGAAAGTATTTATTGGAACGACGATTATTTCAACTCATTTCCATTGGCAGTAAAAACCATCAGAACACTTGGGAAAAATAAAGATTTGAGACTCTTTCCAATGTATAATAATGAGGATGACCGTGTGTTTGGAAAAACTCTGCTTGAACTCACTATTGCCGAACAAGATGAACGACAAAAATTACTGCTTCCGTTTTTAAAACGCTGGGATTTGGACCGTCTTTATTCTATCGATTTATTTGTGATGGAACTGGCTATCACCGAATTTTTGCATTTCCAAACAATACCGCTAAAAGTGTCCATAAATGAATACATTGAAATATCAAAATATTACGGAACAAAAAAAAGCTGGGCATTTATCAATGGTATTTTAGATAAGATAAAAGTCAAACTCCTGGAAGAAAACCACATCAAAAAGACAGGTCGCGGACTTATCGACACTTAGACAGAATAGCGTGCCAACGGCTCTATGTCTATCGGAACAAATTGATTTTCAAGATATTTACGGTATCCCACCACAGCAATCATTGCTGCATTATCGGTTGTATATCTTCGTTCGGGCAGAAAAGCTCTCAGGTGATGTTTTTCTGCCAATTGCTCCACAGCGTTACGCAATCCGGAATTGGCAGCTACACCACCGGCAATGGCAATATCTTTCACGCCTGTCTCGACAATGGCTTGTTCAAATTTAGACAACAGAATAGCAATGATTGTTTCTTGTACCGATGCTGCCAAGTCTTCTAAATTATCTTTTATAAATTGTGGATTATCAACTAATTGGTCTCTCAGAAAATATAAAAACGAAGTTTTAAATCCACTAAAACTATAATCCAATTTCTTGATTCTCGGTTTTGCAAACGAAAAACGACCGGCATTACCTTGCTGTGCCAATCTATCAATCTCAGGTCCTCCCGGATATGGCAGTTGCATTATTTTGGCACATTTATCGAATGCTTCTCCCGCAGCATCATCAATGGTAGAACCCAAAATCTTCATCGACAAATAATCTTCTACCAAAATAATTTGTGTATGTCCGCCCGACACCAACAGTGTAAGAAACGGAAAATCGGGCAAAGCATGAGGGCTATCCTTATCTTGTGCAAACAATGCCAAAACATGTGCTTGCAAATGATTGACCTCTATCAGCGGAATATTTTGAGCAATTGCCAGTCCTTTGGCAAAAGATGTCCCTACCAACAACGACCCCAAAAGCCCCGGACCTCTGGTAAACGCAATCGCATCGACAGCCGACAATGAAATACCGGCTTGTTTTAATGCTACATCAACCGTTGGCACAATATTCGATTGATGTGCTCGCGAAGCCAATTCGGGAATGACACCACCATATTTTTGATGAATCGCCTGCGTTGCCGTTGTCATCGACAAGATTACACCATCTTGCAATACCGCTGCCGAAGTATCGTCACACGAACTCTCAATACCCAATATGGTTACTGCCATTATTAAAAAAACTTGTTTTTATTCGGAAACAAAAGTAATTGAAAATTTTTATGTAGGTTTGTCTATACGAATTGTATTTCCAATGGAACTGTCAACAAAAATTCAATATATCAAAGGCATTGGCGAAAAACGGGCAAACCTCTTAGCCTCTGAACTTGACTTGCATACCGTTGAAGATTTCCTTTCTTATTTTCCGTTTCGTTACGAAAACAGAAGCCAAATATACACCATACAAGAAATAACCTCTACCTCGGCAATGATTCAGGTAAAAGGTCGTATTTCCGACTTTCAAACCATTACCAAAGGGAAAAAACGCCTTACCGCCCGACTAAGTGACGAAACAGGCGAAGCACAAATCGTTTGGTTTCGCGGTATAAAATGGATACAAGACAGCATTAAACCAAACAAAACTTATCTCATCTACGGTCGTCCGAATCTGTTCAAAGGAAATATCAGCTTCATACATCCCGAAGTGGTTCTTTGGGACACCTATAAAGCCGGTTATCAAGCACCGTTTATGCCGGTATATCCGTTGACTGAAACATTAAAAAAGAATTATATTACCAACAAAATTTTTGTCAACATATTCAAGACCATCATTCCTGAGATTTACAGCAAAATACCCGAAACGCTTCCCGATTATCTTCTAAAAAAATACAATCTTCTATCGCGTGCCGAAACGCTCAAACACATTCATCTGCCAAGCAATTTGGCGCTGCTCGAAAAAGCTCGCTACCGGCTGAAATTTGAAGAGATTTTGTGGATTCAACTTCGGCTCTTGCAAAAAAAGCTGATTTTAGAAAACCAAAACAATGGTTTTATTTTCGAAACCGTTGGCGATTTGTTCAATGATTTCTACAAACACCATTTGCCGTTTGAGCTTACCAATGCACAAAAACGCGTCATCAAAGAGATACGACACAATACGGCTCACGGAAAACAAATGAACCGACTGTTGCAAGGCGATGTCGGTAGCGGAAAAACACTCGTTGCTTTGATGACAATGCTCATTGCTGCCGACAACGGCTACCAAAGTGCGTTGATGGCTCCTACCGAAGTGCTGGCTATTCAGCATTATAAGTCCATTACAAAGATGCTGAAAGGACTTCCTGTTGAAGTAACACTCCTCACCGGCTCGACCAAGAAAAAAGAACGCACCAAAATTCATGAGGGGTTACTATCCGGACGCACTCACATCATCATCGGCACACACGCTTTGATTGAAGACAGCGTTCAATTCAAACAACTTGGACTGGTCATTATCGACGAACAACATCGCTTTGGTGTCGCCCAACGCGCTAAAATGTGGAATAAAAACGATAATAATCCGCCTCATATTTTGGTTATGACCGCCACCCCGATTCCTCGCACTTTGGCAATGACACTCTATGGTGACCTCGATGTTTCGGTCATTGATGAAATGCCTCCGGGACGCAAACCCATTATCACCAAACACACTTATACCGACAAACGCATACGCGTTTATGGATTTCTTCGCGACAAAATTGAACAAGGCGAACAAGTTTATATCAT
>CAZSHT010000178.1:0-3502 GCA_964606715.1 uncultured Bacteroidales bacterium | reverse complement strand
ATGATTTTTGTATAATGTTGGCAAAAAAGATAATCTCAAACGAAATCAGTCCGTTGTTTACTTCCGACACCGGCGAAACGGCTCTTAGTTGGATGGAAATCCATAAAGTGTCGCATCTTCCCATTGTCAACAACAATCAATTTTTGGGATTAATCTCGGAAGATGATATTTACAACCTCAACGAACCCGACACCCCTTTGGGAAACCACAAACTCTCGTTGTTTAGTCCGTTTGTTTACGAAACCGACAATATCTACACCGTTGTGAAATTGGCTACTGAGTTGAATCTGACGACCATTCCCGTTCTCGACAAAAATGATATTTACCTCGGTGTCATCACATTAAAAAATTTGATAAAAAATATCGCTCATCTCATTGGCTCCGACCAACAAGGCGGTATTTTGATTATCGAAATGAATACACACGATTACAGTTTGACACAATTGTCTCAAATCGTTGAGTCGGAAGGCGTAAAAATTATCAATTTACACCTTACGCCGATACCCGATTCTACCAAGATAGAAGTTACTATCAAAATCAACGCTTCTGACCTTTCTGCTGTTATTCAGTCACTTACAAGACACGATTACACCATCAAAGAATCATTTTCGGAAACTTCAAAAATGGACAGCATCTATAAAGACCGTTACGACGAATTTATGCGTTTCCTCGATTTATAACAATGAAAATTTCGTTTCAGCTTTTTCTTTTTTTTCTTTTTGCAACACAATGGTTTTCCTCCTCCGCACAATGGGTCGTTAGTTCTATTTCCATAGAGGGTAATACGCACACCAAAGAGTTTGTCATTCGGCGAAATCTCAATTTCAAAACCGGCGACACCATTTCCGATATCGATTCGTTGACGGTTATCACCATCAACAATTTGATGAATACCTCGTTGTTCAATTTTGTAACCGTTTCACATCACGCCGATTCGGCAAACCATTTTATTCGCTTCCATATCCGCGTGGAAGAACGCTGGTATTTGTGGCCTTATCCTATCTTGGAACACGCCGACAGAAATTTCAGTTCGTTCATTTATTACCGCAGTTGGGAAAAAATAAACTATGGTTTTTTTCTTGTAAAATATAATTTCAGAGGACGACAAGAAGTGCTGAAAGCTAAAATTAGAAAAGGCTACCACGAACAATACGGATTTTTCTATGATAAACCATATTTCAAAAATCACCTGAATCAAGGTTTTGGAATGAGCGTTGCGTATAACCGACAACACGAAAACACGATTGCCATTGTCGACAACCGTCCTGTGTATCGGCGATACACCTCTGTCAGCTCCACCAACTTAGGTGTAGACCTTTACAGCCATTGGCATTTTGGAATTTACAAAACCCTTAGTATCTCATTGGGCTACGATAAGCGTTCTGCCATCTCGCCTCTGATTTCAGAGAGTCCTTATTTTTTCGGCAACTTAAATACACATTTGCAATACCTCTCTGCAACATTTTCGTTTTCTATCGACAAACGCGATATTCATTATTATCCGCTAAACGGTTATCGCTTTTCGGTTTCGTTGCAACAAACAGGGTCTCCTGTTTTCAATGAGATATCGGTAAGCAGTATGCAGGTTTCGGCAGCATTCTACCGGCAAAAAAACAGATGGTCGTGGGCAAGTAACCTTAAAAGTTTTGCTACGAACAACAGCACTCCGTTTTTTCTGCAACAAGGTATGGGATATTACGGCAATTACCTCCGCGGATTCGAATATTTTGTCATCAACGGCAATGCTTATTATTTCAACAAAAACTTTCTTCGATTTAATATTCTGAAAAAAAAGACTATGTTCTTTTCGTCTCTTCCTCTGCCGAAATTCAATAAAATCCCCGTTGCCATTTACAGTAATATCTTTTTTGAAAACGGCTATGTCAACGACAACCTATCCGTTTCCTCGCTGAGCAATACAATGCAAAATACATTCTTATACTCCTATGGTATCGGGTTGGATATTGTTACTTATTACGACAAAGTCTTTCGTATTGATATCTCCCGCAACAACTTCGGATATACCGGCGTGTATTTGCATATGTCGGCTCCGTTTTAGAATCACAAAAAATAAAACACCTGAAATATCATACTATTCAAACAAAAATTTTATTTTTGCTAAGCACACCTAAAAAAATAAAATATTATGGACGAAGAAGTAGCTATGTTATTTGAAGACGCCGAAGAACGCCTCGAAAAAACCATTGACCATTTAAAAAGTGATTTATCAAAAATTAGAGCCGGAAAAGCCGATATTCATATATTAGACGGCATAATGGTAGACTATTACGACACGCCCACACCCCTCTCCCAAGTTTCTAACATCAATACGCCCGATGCCAAAACCATCGCTATTCAACCGTGGGAAAAGACATTGATTCCAACTATCGAAAAAGCCATTATGGAAGCCAATATCGGACTGAACCCCGACAACAACGGTGAAATCATTCGATTGTTTTTGCCACCGCTCACCGAAGAACGACGCAAACAATATGTAAAACAAGCTCATCAGGAAGGTGAAACCGCTCGCATTGCCGTTCGCAGTATTCGCCACGATGTGTTGGACGAACTCAAAAAAATGCAAAAAGACGGTCTTTCGGAAGACATTGTGAAGAAAAAAGAATCTGTAATGCAAGACCTTTACAATGCTTATATCAAAAAAATTGACGAAGCTATTTCCAAAAAAGAAGAAGACATTATGACCATCTAAAAACAGATGTCCGAACTTGTCAAAACAAAAGGCATTGTCCTTAATTATTTAAAATATGGCGATAATCATCTTATCGCCAATATTTTTACCCAAACACATAGTCGGTTGTCGTTTTTCATTAAAGGCTCCGCCAAAAAAAAGAACAAATACAAAAATATCTTACAACCGCTCAATATTGTCCATCTTGAATTTTTGTTTTCGCCCAAAAAGGAATTGCATTATTTCAAGTCTATGGAAATAGAGTTTGCCAATGATTTTTTTCTTTCCCAACAGAAATCATCTATCGCTTTTCTGCTCAGCGATTTTTTCGATAAGCTGACACTTCGGCAAGCTCCTTCCACCGATTTTTTCTCATTTATCTTGGAAGCCATTCGGCAACTAAACAATCCTGACACAAAAATACAATACCTTTTTCTGCAAACCCTTACGACTTCGTTGCATCTAATGGGACTGGCTCCTACGGTTCCTCAAAATGCTGTTTATTTCAACCTTCAAACCGGCTATTTTACTTCTATTGCTTCTAATGACAATCATTTGTCGAAAGAAGAAACCGCTTATTTTATACAATTGCTCTCCAACAAGTCTTTTGAACATCTTGTAGAAATTCCTGCAAATATTCGCCTGCCACTCATCGAACACTTGTTGTATTTCTACCAATACCACCTCAACATCGGAAAACTTTCCGGCTACGACATTATCAAAGCAATGTATTTGAAATAAGACCTAAAATGATTGACAAAAACAGCTATTTGCCTATATTCCTGTTTTAATGTAAATTAGCCGAAAAGAAAA
>CAZSHT010000177.1:0-3518 GCA_964606715.1 uncultured Bacteroidales bacterium | reverse complement strand
TAAGCTTTATCGGTAAAAAATGAAAAATATGTTCTAAAAATTATACCATAAATTAAAAGGTTTATATCTTTGAAAAAATCAATATAAAAAAAGATACATTATGAAAAAGATAATAGGTTTGTTTATAGTCATCGTATTGTTTGGAACAACAGATGTATTGGCACAACGCACTACCGATATTGACGGAGCAAAGGATTATCCGTTGGTGTCGCGTTTCAAAGGAGCTGTGATTGAATACTATCGGGTTACCAAGTGGGATTCGTATAAACTGCCCGTGTTTGAAAATGATATTACAAAACCAAATTATGAAAACCCGTTGAAGTTGGAAGGAACAATTATCCGAACACAATATTCGGTATCGCCGGACAATAATCCTGCTTTTGTAATGAAAAACTACGAAGATGCATTTACAAAGAGTGGTTATCGTATTTTGTTAAAAGGAAAACCGGGCGAGGATTTCGACGAGGGCCCTGCCGGCTTTGGCGGTGATTATTATGGTAGCCAAAAAGGATTAAACTTAGGGAAATTCGGTTCGGCATACAATCCTATCGGAAATCATAAAGCCATTATTGTGGCAAAAACCATAAATGGAGGAAAAGCCGTTTACATTGTGGAGGTCATCAGTGATTTTTCCAATGTTACACTCATCACACAAGATGTGATAGAGGTTGAGTTGCCGAAAACAGGTTCCGTAACGGCCAAAAGTTTAGCAGAAGGTTTGTCGGCAAAAGGACATATCGTTTTAGACGGTATTTATTTTAAATCGAGGAAAGCAGAAATAAAATCAACTTCGGCAGAAGCCTTGAAGAATATAGCCGAATATTTGAATGCTCATCCCAAAAAGAAATTTGTCATAGTAGGACATACCGATAATACCGGTGATTTCGATGCCAATGTAACACTCTCACAAGAACGCGCCAATGCCGTAATGAATGAATTGATTACCAATTATAAGGTGAATGCCGACCAACTTAAAGCTTTTGGAGCCGGTGCCGTAGCACCCGTAGCAACCAATGTTACAAAACAGGGCAGAGCATTGAATCGTCGTGTGGAGATAGTGGAATTGTAATTTTTTTTCAGAAAAATAATCTTATCTTTGCATTCTCATTTTGGGATGTTAGCTCAGTTGGTTTAGAGCATCGCCTTGACAGGGCGGGGGTCACTGGTTCGAATCCAGTACATCCCACTTCGTTTTTAGCCTAATCGGTTTTTGAAGTCGTCAAACGAAAATTCTTTATACTTAATTAGTCTTTCCAAATCGTTGTCCCATAGACCAATACAGGGGTGTTTTACGCCGTTGAAAAAAGTTGTTTTTACAGTAGTGTAATGAATCATATCATCAAACACAATGGTGTCGCCAATTGATAATGGTGTGTCGAATGACCAATTGCCGATAAAATCACCTGCCAAACAGGAGTTTCCACCAAGTCGGTAACTGTGTTTTTTTGTGTCGCCATTGTCGGCACCAAGAACTTTTGGTTGATATGGCATTTCGAGGGTGTCGGGCATATGAGCCGTAAACGACACATTGAGGATTGCCGTCTTGATAGTTTCGTTTTCCACAATATCGAGGACTTTGGAAACGAGGAATCCCGTCTGCCAAACAAAAGCGGCACTTGGTTCCAAAATAACTTCCAAATGCGGATAGCGGAGGCGAAAATCATTCAGCAAACGGATGAGAAGAGGCGTATCGTAATCTTTATGTGTCATCAAATGGCCACCGCCAAAATTTATCCATTTCAGAGATTGAAAAAACTGTCCGAATTTTTTTTCAGTATTTTCTAATAATTTTTCGAACGCTGTTGCTGTCGATTCGCAAAGGGTGTGAATGTGCAGACCTTCAATATCGGGAGGAAGTTTTTGGGGAAAATATTTTTCGGTGATGCCAAGTCGTGATTGTGGATTGGCAGGGTTGTAAAGGGCTGTTTCTACATCGGAATATTCCGGATTGACGCGTAACCCGAGAGAAATTTGAGAATTGTATTGTTTTGCTTTTTGATGCCATTGTTCATATTGACTGATACTGTTGAAAGTGAGGTGAGACGATAGGGTGGCAATGGTTTCAAACTCTTCCGGTAAATAAGCCGGAGCATAGGCGTGTAAATGTTTCGAAAGGTATTGATGTGCCAGCAAGGTTTCATTTTCCGAACTTACGGCACCACCGTCGCAATGCGGTTTGATGAGTGAAAAAGCTTGCCACGAGGCAAACCCTTTGAGTGCCATCAAAATAGAAACGCCACTCTCACGACGCACCGTATCAATGACAGATAGATTGTGTAAAAGCCTTGATTTATCAATGATATAGCACGGTGAAGGAAGCGTATCGAACGGAATATCCATTATGGTTATACTTCTAAATCATTATTAAACGCTTCGTGCCATGGCAAACCTTGTTGGTTGAGCATTTCCATAAATGGATCGGGATCAAATTCTTCGACATTGCGAACCCCTGTCTTGTTCCATTTTCCCAAAGCAAATAAAACAGCTCCTATGCTTGCCGGAACGCCTGTGGTATAGCTGACGCATTGTGATTTTGTTTCTTCGTAGGCTTTCGGATGTTGGCAATTATTGTAAACATAATAAGTCTGTTCCTTGCCGTCTTTGACACCTCGTATGCGACAGCCTATAGATGTTTCGCCCGTATAGTTCTTTCCCAAATCTCCGGGGTCAGGTAAGACGGCTTTTAAAAATTGCAACGGCACGATTTCACAACCGTTGTATTGAACAGGTTTGATGCCTGCCATTCCGATATTTTGTATTACTCTAAGGTGTGTCAGATATTCTTCGCCAAAAGTCATCCAAAAACGAGCTTGTTTAATGGTTGGGAAATTTTTGGTGAGAGATTCTAATTCTTCGTGATACAGCAGATATGATTCGCGTGGTCCTATGTTCGGATAATTCAAAGTTTTATGTATCTCCATGGGTTGTGTTTCAATCCATTGCCCATCTTTATAATACCGTCCGTTTTGAGTGATTTCACGAATGTTAATTTCCGGATTGAAGTTGGTGGCAAATGCTTTCCCGTGGTCACCGGCATTACAGTCGACAATATCGAGATAATGAATTTCATCGAAATAATGCTTGTCGGCATAAGCGGTAAAGATACTTGTAACTCCCGGATCAAATCCACAGCCGAGAATGGCGGTAAGACCTTTTTCTGCAAAACGATCGTGGTATGCCCACTGCCATTTATATTCGAACTTAGCAACATCTTTGGGTTCGTAATTGGCAGTGTCCAAATAATTGCAATGTGCCTCCAAGCATGCTTCCATAATGGTAAGATCTTGATATGGCAAGGCTACATTGATAACCAATTCGGCACCAAAATCGGTTAGTAGTTTTGTTAAAGCAGGAATATTTTCTGCATCTATTTCTGCGGTTTTGAAATGATTGGCAGAGGACCCTATTTCAGTTACAATGGCATCGCATTTTTCTTTGGTTCTACTGGCAAAAAGCACTTCGTCGAAAACTGATTTTTGTTGGGCTATTTTGTAGGCTACGACTTTTCCTACACCGCC
>CAZSHT010000176.1:0-3533 GCA_964606715.1 uncultured Bacteroidales bacterium | reverse complement strand
TTGTGTGTGTGCCTAATTGGCTGAAATACAGTTTTATAATGTGTTCTTTTGCTTATGTTTTATTTAATATTTGTAATAGAGCTTCTTGCTTGAATGGTTTTGATAAGTAATCATCCATTCCGATAGAAATACATTTTTCTTTTTCCCCTTTTAATGCATTAGCAGTCATAGCTATTATTTTTGTTTTTGGTAATTTTTTTTCGAGTTCTATTTTTCTGATTTCTTGTGTAGCTTCGTATCCATTCATATTAGGCATTTGGATGTCCATAAATATGATGTCGTATTTATTTTTCTCAAAAAGTGCGACAGCTTCCAAGCCATCATTGGCGACATCTACTGTGTTGCCGTATTTTGTGAGGGTATAGGCAGCTACTTTTTGATTGATTTTATTGTCTTCGACGAGTAATATTTTTTGTTTTTTCAAAGAAATATGTATTTCTTTTTTTGAGGTAGAATCGTTTTTCTTATCCGATAGCTCAAATTTTGCAGTGAACCAAAAAGTAGAACCTTTTCCAAACTCACTTTCTACGCCTACATCACCATCCATCATTTTGGCTAATTTTTGAGAAATGGAAAGACCTAGGCCGGTGCCACCAAATTTACGAGTGGTAGAAGCATCGACTTGTGAAAATTCTTTGAATAGTTTTTGTTGATTTTCTTTTGTGATGCCGATACCGGTATCTTTTACTTCAAATTTTAATACGATTGTTTTTTTGTGTTTTTCTACAAGGCTTACATCTATATGAACAAATCCTTTGCTTGTAAATTTGATAGCGTTGTTGCAGAAGTTTATTAGAATTTGTTTTATGCGTAGTGGGTCGCCTATGAAAAATTGAGGAACATCGGAGGTGATTTTTCGAGACAGTTTAAGGCCTTTCGATTTGGCTTTTAGATTGAGTAGTTTAATAACATCATCTATTTCTTTGAAAATATCCAAAGTGATGTATTCCAGTTCAAGTTGATTGGCTTCTATTTTTGAATAATCTAGAATATCATTGATGATAGATAAAAGGTTGTTGCCGGAGATGTTGATAATGTCCAAATATTTTTTTTGTTCTTCTGTGAGATTAGTTTCTTTTAAAATTTCGGTCATTCCAATGACACCATTTAATGGCGTGCGTATCTCGTGACTCATATTGGCCAAAAACAATGATTTGTATTTTGAGGCTTCAAGGGCTTTCTTCTTTTCTTCTTCAAGAAAGTCTTTCTGCTTTTGTATGATTTTGTTTTGTTTGGAAATTTGTTCGTAAAGTTTTTTTAAGTTTTCATTGTTGTATTTTAGTTTTTCTTTTGTAGCTTCCAATTCTTCGATTTGTTCTTTTATAAGTTGTTCGTCAATTTTTTGTTTGGTGAGATCTCGCAAAACAGCGTGAATGATTTTTTCCCCTTCAAATTCTATGGGGGTTAACCATACTTCTGTAGGAAATTCTTCATCATCGATGTCTTTACAAATCCATTCAAATTTATTGATGCCTTGATATTGTGCTATTTCAATAGCTTCTTGCATTTTATTATAAGACGGAACGCCAGCTTCTTGGTGGTCAGGAGAGATGTCTTTGATATTTAATTTTAAAAAATCTTGTTTTTCTTTGTATCCGAACAACCTTAAAGTTGCTTTGTTACAATCAAGAAATTTGTTGTTGCTGATTAAAATAATAGCATCGTTGGAACTGTCGAATAAGGTTTTAAATTTCTTTTCTTGTTTTAAAATAAAATCATGTTGTGATTGTAATTTTTCATTTAATGTCATTAATTCTTCGTTGTTTTGCCGTAATTCTTCTTCAGTAGTCAATAATTCATTGTTTTTTTCACAAAGCTCTTTTTCGTATCGATCATTAGAACTTTGTAGAAAAAAGATACTTGTAATGATAAATAGAAGAACTAAGATAATCATTACTGTGAAAAATGAGTAGAATTCTATTTGGTATGGCAGATCTTTTAGATAGATACCGAAAAAATGATGAATGTTATCATAAAAAACAAAAACAAGAATACCGGGTGTAATAGCTATAATGGTTTTTTTTAATTCATTATATCCAAATAAAAGAACAGGGAGGGTGATGCCAATGATGATGAGTATGCGGGGCGATAGATAAAGAATAGTATTGCTGGAAATACCAATATGTTTAGCATAAGCAGTACCAATAACAATAGAGGTGGGAAGGAAAAAAGAAACGATGTATTTTGATAAATCAGTCTTATTATGTTTATTGAGCAAAAGGCATAAAATTGAAATAACAACATTTGACAAAAGTAAATGTCCGATGATTGGATTTTTCAAATGAGAATAAGGCATAATTGAAAGTAACGAGAAAACGAAAATGATAATAATGAGCAACCGATTGAGAAAAATGATTTTTTTTCGATCAAGTAAAGAAGAAGAGTTTGTGATGCCAAGAGTTGAAATGATTTCCCAAAAATTCTTAATCATTGTTTTTTTGTGTTTTTCAAATTGTTTTTACGCTGTTTAAAATAAAAAGTTAATGTGAGAATGTGTTTATATGTTGTGATATTTTTATGTGATTTCGTATCTTGTGAAAAAGAAAAATCTTGTATTTTCAAGAAAAATTTTTAAAAAGTTTCTTGATGGATATTGCAATTGTAGGAGCAACAGGTTTGGTGGGGCGAAAAATGATTCAAGTATTGGAAGAATTTAAATTTCCGATAGACCATTTGTATTTGGCTGCTTCCAAAAAATCAATGGGACAAACACTTGTTTATAACGGGGAATCTCATTTGGTAGAAACTGTCGACAGTGTTTTGAAAAAGAAACCTGCCATCGTTTTGTTTTCGGCAGGGGCATCTGTTTCGTTGGAGTGGGCAAAGAAATTTACAACGCAAGGTTGCTTTGTGATAGACAATTCTTCGGCGTGGCGAATGCATAAAGAGGTGCCTTTGGTGGTTCCCGAAATAAATGCCGATTCAATAACTAGCGAAACGCTATTGATAGCCAATCCCAATTGTTCGACTATTCAGATGGTGTTGCCTTTAGCACCTCTGCATCGTCATTATGGAATTCAACGAATAGTGGTTTCTACTTACCAATCGATTACGGGAACAGGGAAAAAAGCTGTTCAGCAAATGGAAGATGAACGAAACGGTATTGTTGGAGAAAAAGTATATCCGTATGTTATTGATAAAAATTGTTTACCGCATTGCGATGTGTTTTTGGACAATGGTTACACCAAAGAAGAGATGAAATTGGTGAATGAAACGCGTAAAATATTACAAGATGACTCAATAGCTGTTACGGCGACAGCGGTGCGAGTGCCGGTGGTAGGGGGGCATTCCGAATCGGTAAATGTAACTTTGAAAAAAGATTTTGAGATGCAGGAGATTGTAAAATTGTTGGCTCAAACAGAAGGTGTTCAGGTATATGACAATCCTGCCGAAAATAAATATCCGATGCCAATAATAGCATATGAAAAAAATACTGTTTTTGTAGGGCGTATCCGTAGAGATAATTCCTATCCGCAATCGTTGAATATGTGGATTGTAGCGGATAATATTCGTAAAGGAGCAGCCACCAATGC
>CAZSHT010000175.1:0-3628 GCA_964606715.1 uncultured Bacteroidales bacterium | reverse complement strand
CATGAAACACGAAGAAAAATATAATCTGTTAAAGCAAAAACGCGAAGAAGCCCTTTTGGGTGGCGGAGAAAAACGCATAGAGGCACAACATAAGAAAGGAAAACTAACGGCACGCGAACGCATTGATTTGTTGCTCGATGAAGGTAGTTTTCAAGAATTAGATGCTTTTATTGTGCATCGTAATCGGGATTTTGGTATGGAAAACCAAAAGATATTGGGCGATGGTGTTATTACGGGTTACGGCACTATTGATAATCGTTTGGTATATGTGTTCTCTCAAGATTTTACGGTGTTGGGTGGCTCTCTTTCCGAAATGTATGCCAAGAAAATTGTAAAAATAATGGATTTGGCTATGAAAAATGGAGCTCCGGTCATTGGATTAAATGATTCCGGTGGAGCGCGTATTCAAGAAGGTGTATTATCGTTGGCCGGTTATGCCGATATTTTTTATCGCAATACTTTAGCTTCGGGAGTTATCCCACAGCTATCATTAATAATGGGACCTTGTGCCGGTGGGGCGGTATATTCTCCGGCAATCACCGATTTTAATATTATGGTGCAAAACTCATCGTATATGTTTGTAACAGGCCCCAATGTGGTAAAAACAGTTACGCACGAAGAAGTCTCGTCCGAAGATTTGGGAGGAGCCTCGGTGCATGGCGTGAAGTCGGGAGTTTCGCATGTCAATATTCCCAATGATGTGGAAGCAATTAAAGCTACACGAAAACTATTGACTTATATTCCTCAAAATTGTGAAGAGCGACCGATAAAAATACCATATACTTCCGAAGATAATGAATTGCGACCAAAATTGAATGAAATAGTGCCCGAAAATATGAATCTCCCATACGACATAAAAGATGTTATCCATGAAGTGGTCGATGAAGATTCGTTTTTTGAGATACATAAAGATTTTGCCGAGAACATTGTTGTCGGATTTGCACGATTGGCAGGACGAAGTATTGGTATTGTAGCCAATCAACCGGCTTATTTGGCAGGCGTACTCGACATTAATTCTTCACGCAAAGCAGCTCGTTTTGTGCGTTTCTGCGATGCGTTTAATGTTCCGCTGTTAGTCTTTGAAGATGTGCCGGGCTTCTTGCCGGGAACCGACCAAGAGTGGAATGCCATTATTACCAACGGAGCAAAATTATTGTATGCGTTCAGCGAGGCTACCGTACCTCGTGTTACGGTTATTACCCGAAAAGCGTATGGCGGAGCCTATGATGTGATGAATTCCAAGCACATCGGTGCTGATTTGAATTTTGCATGGCCTACGGCCGAAATTGCCGTGATGGGAGCCAAGGGTGCTGCCGAAATTATTTTTAGAAATGAGATAAAAAATGCTGACGATCCGGAAGCTAAATGGTTGGAAAAAGAAAAAGAATACAACGATAAATTTGCCAATCCCTATATTGCGGCTTCCGTAGGTTTTGTCGATGAGGTGATAATGCCCGAAGAAACCCGGGTGCGATTGATTCGTGCATTCGAAATGTTGGAAAACAAAGTGGATAATTTGCCGAAGAAAAAACACGGAAATATTCCATTATAAAACAAATAAAAAAATGAAAGTATTGTTATTGGGCAGCGGAGGACGAGAACATGCTTTGGCGTGGAAAATGGCACAAAGTCCGTTGTTGTCAAAATTATATATTGCCCCGGGAAATGCAGGGACAGCCCTTGTTGGTGAAAATGTGGCAATGGCATATAACGATTTCCAAGCAATAAAAACTTTTGTGTTGGAGAATGCCGTAGAGATGGTTGTCGTAGGTCCCGAAGAACCCTTGGTAAACGGTATTCGTGATTTTTTTGAAACCGATGATGCATTACAAAAAGTGCCTGTGATAGGTCCTGTGGCAAAGGCGGCACAGTTGGAAGGCAGCAAAGCATTTTCGAAACGCTTTATGCAAAAATACGGAATCCCTACGGCTGCCTATTTGGAAGTTACGATTGAAAATATAGACGAAGGTATTCGTTTTTTGGAAAAACAAAATGCACCTTATGTTCTGAAAGCTGATGGTTTGGCAGCAGGCAAGGGCGTAATTATTACAACGGCTTTGCAGGAGGCAAAAGACACCCTTCGCGATATTTTGAACGGGCGTTTTGGAAAGGCCGGCGAGAAAGTGGTGATAGAAGAGTTTCTGTCGGGCATAGAATTGTCTGTATTTGTAATTACCGATGGCAAAGATTACCGTTTGCTACCCGAAGCCAAAGATTATAAACGCATCGGCGAAGGTGATACAGGATTAAATACCGGCGGAATGGGAGCAGTGTCGCCCGTAAATTTTGCCGATGAGGCGTTTATGCAAAAAGTAAAACAGCAAATTATAGAGCCGACTATAAAAGGCTTACAAACAGAGAAATTGGATTATCGAGGATTTATTTTCTTTGGTTTGATGAATGTTGCAGGAAATCCGTTTGTGATAGAATATAATGTGCGAATGGGCGATCCCGAAACCGAAGTCGTAATACCGCGTTTAAAAAACGATTTGTTGGAATTATTGCAGGCAACAGCCAATGGCTCATTGTCGCAAAAGAAAATAGCGTTTTTGCCCGAAACAGCTGTTACCGTTATGTTGGTGTCGAAAGGATATCCGGAGGCTTATGAGAAAGGAAAAGCAATGTATCTGCCCGCGTCAACCGATAGTATTTTATTTCATGCGGGAACAAAAACCGACGGACAAGCGGTGTTGACCAATGGCGGTCGTGTAATGGCTGTTACTTCGTTGGGAAAAACAATGCAAGAAGCGTTGAATAAATCGTATGAAACGATTACGACAATCGAGTTCGAAGGAAAGACATTCCGACAGGATATAGGACAAGATTTGATGGCATTATAAAATATGTATATGATGAGAAATTTATTGAGAATTAGTTTGATAGCCGGTGTTTTGTTTTTTGGCATTTCATCGTGTGATGTCTTGCAAGAAGTCTTGGATACTGCCAATACAGTGGCCGATACTCCTGCAAAATTATCGACCGAAGAAGTGGTGCGAGGTTTGAAAGAAGCATTGAACAATGGCACGCAGACGGCGGCAAAGAAATTGTCGGCAACCAATGGTTATTTTGGCGACCAAGCGGTGAAAATCCTATTGCCGCCACAGGCGAAAATTATAATGGATAACAAAGACAATACAGCCTTGAAAGCTATTGGCATTACCAAAATGATTGACGATGTGATATTACGAATGAATCGTTCGGCGGAAAATGCAGCAACGCAAGCTGTTCCGATTTTTGCAAAAGCAATTACCGATATGTCCTTGCAAGATGCATGGGGAATATTAAAAGGCAACGATACGACGGCAACACATTATTTTCGACAACATACGACTTCTCAATTGCAACAAGCTTTTCGACCGATAATGTCGCAATCGCTCAATAAAAAATTGGTGGGAGGCGTGTCTGCCAATGAAGCGTGGAATAAGTTGGCAAAAGCTTACAATAAAGTAGCTGCTTTTTCAGCATCGTTGAAAACGGTAAATGCAGACCTTACAAATTATGCTACTTCAAAAGCTGTCGATGGTGTCTTTAAGAAGATAGCCTTACAAGAAAAAGCCATCCGAACCAATCCTATGGAACGCACCACCGACCTGCTCAAACGCGTATTCGATAAGGCAAATTGGTGAAA
>CAZSHT010000174.1:0-3711 GCA_964606715.1 uncultured Bacteroidales bacterium | reverse complement strand
AAGAATAATTCTTTTTTTGTGGTAGGATGGATAAATCCAAGTGTTTTAGCGTGCAAAGCTTGTCGTGGTAATATTTTTAGACAATTGTCGATAAATTGCTTATACTTTGTAAACTGAGGGCCTTGCACCAACCGGTCACCGCCATAAGTTTTGTCGCCAAACAACGGGTGTCCTATATGTTTAAAATGTATGCGAATTTGATGGGTGCGTCCGGTTTCGAGGTTACAGGCAACGAGTGTCGTGTGTTCAAAGCGTTCCAAAACGCGGTAATGAGTAACGGCATGTTTGCCTTTTTCCGGATCGTCATAAACGGTCATCACACGGCGGTCGCGTGTCGAACGCCCCACATTGCCTTCGATGGTTCCCTTGTCTTCGGAGAGGTGTCCCCAAACTAATGCCCAATAAGTGCGAGTAACTGTTTTGTCGAAAAATTGTTTAGAAAGATGTGTCAGGGCATATTCTGTTTTGGCAATGACCAAAAGTCCCGAGGTGTCTTTGTCGATACGATGCACCAAGCCATGTCGAATATCGTTGTCGGTTGCTCCTTCTTTTTCTTGAAAATAATAGGATAATCCGTTTACCAGAGTGCCTGTGTAGTTTCCGTGTCCGGGGTGAACGACTAAGCCGGCAGGTTTGTTTACAATCAATACATCATCGTCTTCATAAACAATGTTGAGCGGTATATCTTCGGGAACCACCTCAAAGTCATTTGGGTAGGGTAAGATGACGCGGATAATGTCGTTTGGTCGAACTTTATAATTGGCTTTGGTGGGGTTGTCGTTTACCAAAATACTTTCGGCAGAGATAGCATTTTGTATTTTGTTGCGAGATGCATGTTCAATACGGTTGACCAAAAATTTGTCAATACGAACCGGTGTTTGTTTCGGATCTACGACAATGCGATAATGCTCATACAGAGCTTCTTCCGAATTGTTTTCTTCAGATGGAATAGCGTTGATATGGGAAGTGTTATCGGGCAATGATGAATTTCTTTTTAGCCGTTAATATATGTTGCCGGTTATATACACATAAGAAATAAATGCCTGTCGGCAGGTTGGAAATATTGACCGATTGCTGTTGTGTTGGTGAGAATGATTTTAAAATTTGTCCATATAGGTTGTAAATAACAGCGGTGTAATTTTGTTTTAGTGTTCCGTTGATAAATAGTTTTTCGGAGGCAGGATTCGGATAAATTGTGATAGCATCTTTTTGTCTTTTGGCGGAGCTGATTCCAAGAGGTTTTTTGTCGGACAAGATAGGTCTTACCATAAGGGCTCCTTTGAATGGGATTTGTTCCCATGTTCCGTAAATATTGTAAAATGTTTTATCGGAAGCATCGCGGTTCCTGTCGAACCCGACATTGAGCATGTCTTCGGTTGTTTTTTGCCAGCCTACATAAAATGTATGCTCAATATAAATGGGCGTGTCGGTGAGGTAAGTGGTAAAGCCGTTAAGACTGTCGGCATAATTAGGACGATACCCTATGCGACTAAACAATGTGTCGCCGGGTTTTCCGTTATTGTCGTCCCAAATAGTAAGTAAAAAATAACGCCTGCTAGCATCGTTGTAGGTGCGGTTGAAATAAATACGAACGCCCCACAGCGTGTCATTCTTTACGGGAGTAAACTGATAGGCCATATAAGCATGTTCGGTTCCGTTTCCGTAAAGTCCTATTCCTGCTTCGGCGGTGCCGTCATCATAAGCATAATAATCTTCAAATTTTTGATGATAATACAGCGTATCGTTATGGCGGTAGCGTTGACGGTTGGCAGTAGTGTCGGTTTGGAGGTAGGCTTCCATCAGAAAATCAGCGGAATCTTCACCATTGTTTGGAAAAGGATTACCGTTAAAGATACCATTGTAATTGATGGTTTGTCCCGATGAGATATTTTCGTTCCCAAGGTTAAGATTGTTGATGTAAGTATCGGTTTTTTGTTCGGAAATCAATAGGTGGCGTCCCACATTCCATGTTGCTGTGTCGTGGTTTGTATAAGAGAATAAAATTTGTTTCTTCACCAAGCTACTGGAGAAATGGCTCCACGGAACAGCCTCAAAATCAGTAAGAAAAGAAACCATGTTTTTTGTCATTGCTACATCGGGAAGGATGGTGTGATTGGCATTTTGAGCAAGATACACCCAGTCGAGATGCCAAAAATCGCCACTACCTGCCCAGCTGGCATAAGAGTTGTCGGCAATACTGCCATAGTTGAAAAAACGAAATTGAAATCCTTTTTGTAAGAAGATACTGTCTTGTATGGAGATGATAACTTGTTGAAAAGGTCTATTGGTGTCGCCTGCTGCATGCCAAACCGAATACCATGTTTTTGTAACGGGAGAGAAAAATTGAAGCACCAAAGAGTCTGATTCTTCGGGTGCATTAGCACCAAGGCCTTGTGGTTGATAGAAAAAACTCAGAGCAATATTCGTATCATGGGGAGGCGACAGGTCTATGGGCATAGAGGTGAGGTGGTCGGCAATGAATTGAGACGAATTGGCATTGGAATAAACTTTTCCTTCGGCATTAAGCATATCGAAAGTTGCTACACCTATGGAAGGAGGATTGTCCGGAAAATCACAATTGATGAAAGTTTCGTTGTCGAGCCAGCGGGAGCTGTCAGGGAAAATACTTTTTTGAGAAAAATCATCAAAAAAAGGAAGTGATAAGGTGTCGATATTCTTGGTGTTTTTTGTTGAAATATGGGGGTGATGCAACAATGTTGCATTGTCTTGCAGGTCAATCAAAACCGGCTGTCCTAAAAGACTTAATGAGAAAAATGAAAGAAATATCGTAAAAAAATATCTATTCATTATTAATTGAAGCATCTTCTGTTTCGGTTGTTTGTTCTGTCGTTTCATCGGTTGAAAGAGAATCGCAATTGAGGGTAATTTTTGTTGAATCAATGGTTAACCATAGGTCAACGCCATAACCAAGATTTAATTGTGTTTTCCCAAAATTAAACGATGGAGATTGTCGCCATACAAAAGCTTTGGACGAGTCGTCGGAGGTTTTGATGTCGGTATCGTAGATGATAGAGCCACTGTTAAGTCCAGAAGCGTAGAGTTTGTCGGTAGCATCATTGAGCAACAACCCATACAGGCAAGGAACAAAAGTTTTTTCATTGCTGACACCGATGCCAATTTCCAAATCAATAACAGAACCTTTATAGACTTTTGCGCCGACCGGAATTTCTTTGCCTTTTATAAATTGGCGAAGGACATTGTTTTTGGCAATGTCGGGAACGAATTTTAGGTTGCCTATTTTAAGTCCGTATAATGCTGCTTCGGAAGTAGCTTCTCTTATGGAGACGCCTCTTAGGTCGGGCATAGGAACCATTTCACGAGAATGGGCGTTGATAGTAAGAAATATTTTACGATTTTCTTTTACAAAACTACCTTTGGCAGGATTTTGATCGACAACACTGCCACGCAATACATTCTCATCGTAGACAGAGTCGATGATGATATATTGCAAATTGTATTTTTTGCAAGTATCGACAATTTGGCTATCTGTCAATCCATAAAAATCAGGTGTTGTGATGCGTTCACCGTGATGGGTATATCGATCAATAGAAAAGAAAGTGCCGACAATAGCAATTGCCCAAATGACAGCAATTGTAAGGAGAGAAATAAGGAATTGTTTTGAGAAAAAATATTTAAAAAAGGACATTTGTAATAGTTTATCGACAAAGATAAAATTATTTCCAATAAAAT
>CAZSHT010000173.1:0-3723 GCA_964606715.1 uncultured Bacteroidales bacterium | reverse complement strand
TTGCCTAATGGACTGACCTATTATGTGAAACATAATTCAGAGCCCAAAAACAGAGCAGAAATGTGGATGATTGTAAATGCCGGATCGGTATTGGAAGATGATGATCAACAAGGATTAGCTCATTTTTGTGAACACATGGCATTTAATGGAACAAAAAATTATCCGAAACATAAATTAATAGAATTTTTGGAATCTATCGGGATGAAATTTGGAGCAGACTTAAATGCTTATACTTCATTTGACGAAACAGTTTATACTATTGAAGTGCCAACAGACTCAGCAAAATTTATAGATGGCGGTCTCTTAATTTTATATGATTGGGCTCATAATGTATCGTACGAAACAGAAGAAGTGGAAAATGAACGCGGTGTTATTCATGAAGAATGGCGATTGGGGAGAGGTGCACAAGAACGCATGATGCGAAAAACATTTCCGGTATTGTTGGCTGGTTCAAAATATGCCAAACGCAATCCGATAGGAAAAACAGAAGTATTTGATAAATGTCCACCCGATAATCTTCGTCGTTTCTACAAAGATTGGTATCGTCCTGATTTAGAGGCGATAGTTGTTGTTGGAGATTTCGATCAAAAAGAAATGGTGAAAAAAATAAAAGAATTGTTCTCAAAAATTCCGGCACGAGATGTTGCCAAAGAACGCAAACGCATCTATCCGGAAATACCGAACCATGTTGATCCCAAAGTCGTTATTGCGACTGACAAAGAAGCACCTAATTCAATCATACAAATTGTTTATAAGCATTCATTAGAGCCGTTTAAAACCTATGGTGATTATAAAGAATCGTTAATTGAAGACTTAGCTCAAATGATGTTGAATCAGCGTTTGCGAGAGATAGCCATGAAACCTAAAGCTCCGTTTGCTTATGGGTTTGCTTTTTATACACATTTTTTAGGAAAAGGAAATGCTTTTATGTCGTATGCAATAGCAAAAAATGATAAAATAGCGGAAGGTGTAAAATTATTGTTGGAAGAGAATGAACGCGCCAAACGATTTGGATACAATCAATCTGAATTGGATTTGCAAAAAAAATCATTGTTGAAAAGTGTCGAAGATGCTTATAAAGAACGAAACAAACGCAATTCAAAATCAATAGCGAATGAGTTTCATGCTAATTTTAGTGTAGAAAAAGCTCCTGTGCCGGGTATTGAAGTGGAGTATGAAATTACAAAAAAAATGGTTCCGACAATTACACTCGATGATGTGAATAAAGTTATCAAAAAGTGGATTACCAAAGAAAATGTAGTCGTAGCTCTTCAGGCACCGGAAAAAAAAGACATAAAATTGCCCACAGAAGATGAAGTGAAAAAGATTATTGCCGATGTTGAAAAAGAAGATTTAAAACCGTATGAAGATCAATCGTTAAATAAACCATTAATAGCAGAAATTCCAACTGCTGGAAAAATAAAAGAAAAAACAAAAGATAAAATTACCGGAACAGAAACATGGGTATTGGAAAATGGTGTGAAAATAATTTTTAAACCGACTGATTTTAAAGATGATGAGATACAAATGCAAGCTTACAGTTGGGGTGGTATTTCATTGTATCCGGTAAAAGATGCTTTTTCGGCTCGTAATGCAGCAAGTATTTTGAGCCAAAGTGGATTAGGCGATTTTACAAATGTTGAACTGTCAAAATATTTATCGGATAAGACAGCCGATGTTACACCATTTATATCAACTTATACTGAGGGATTTGACGGTTCATCAAGTGTAGGTGATTTTGAAACAATGTTGCAAATGGTTTATCTCTATTTTACAAAACCTCGTTACGATAAAGATGCTTTTGATACCTATATTGAACGCACTAAAAGTTTGATGGGAAATAAAAGCCAAGATCCGCAATCGGTATGGGGAGACAGTGTGTCATTTATAATGAGAAATCGTTCATCGTATCATATGCCGATGAATTTGGATAATTTAAATAAAATAGACTATAAACGCGTTCATGCTATTTTTAGGGAACGCTTTGAAGACCCGGGAAGTTTTACATTTTGTTTTGTGGGAAATGTAAATTCTAAGAAATTGAAAAAAACAATCTTAACTTATTTGGGTGGTCTTCCGGCTAATGATAACGGAGAAAAATATAAAGCATTGAATGATTATATTCCGACAAAACGCATCAATAAAATTGTGTATAAAGGAACGGATAACAAAAGTATGGCGTATGTGATTTATCCGGGAGCTTACGAGCCTTCTTTGAAGAATGAGTTACTATTGCAGGCTACTGCTGATGTTTTGACGGATCGTTTGTTGAAACAAATTCGCGAAAAAGATGCCAATACATATAGTATTTCGGCTTCACCGCGAGAAAGTTATTTGCCTAAAAATCAGTATTTTGTAGGTGTGTGGTTTAGTAGTGCTCCGAACAAAGTAGATACAATCATTTCATCTATTAATGCTATAATTAAAGATTTGAAGACAAACGGAATAACCGATGCTGATTTGCAAAAAACAATAGAAAAAGCAAAACGAAGTCATGAAATGAATATGCGAAAAAACAGATATTGGATGAAAGAATTGATGACAACCGATCGTTTTCATTTTAAACCTGAATTTGTTACGGATTTCGATAAAGAGATAAAGGGCTTGACAAAAGCATCTATTCAAGAAGCATTTAAAAAATATTATGATGTTGATAACTTCATCAGTGTTATCTTGAAACCGGTTCAGGAAAAGAAATAAATTGATAGCAGTAAATAAGATTTAGCAACAAAAAAACATACGATTTCGTATGTTTTTTTGTTTTATATTTTTTTTGTTAAGAAAATGTTTATATCTTTGAAAAAGTTAAAATAGAATATCTTATGAAAAAACTATTATTCCTTTTCTTATTTTCTGTGATTTTCAGTATGGCTTATTCGCAACAAGTTCCGTTGTATAGCCAGTATATGTTGAATGAGTTCTTGTTAAATCCCGGAGTAACAGGAAGTAATGATTCATACATTCCATTACGCCTTACAGCGCGTCGTCAATGGACCGGAATAAAAGGAGCACCTTTTACTCAAGCGGTCTCTGTGCATGATGCTATCAAACGAAAAACAATGGGGATAGGAGGATATATTTTTAATGATCAGTTTGGACCAATATCTCAAACAGGACTCCAATTGTCATATGCTTATCAAATGAAGATAAAAAGAGGTGTGAAATTAGGGATGGGAGTAGCTTTTAAAGCATTTCAAATGAAATTGGATGAAACCAATTTAATTTATATTGATGAAAATGATCCCATGTTGACACCCGGTGCCGTTGCCAGCACAATGATTCCGGATGCTGATTTTGGTTTGTATTTACATTCAAAAAAATATTTTGTCGGATTATCAGTTATGCAATTGATTCAATATAAGATTCAATTTGGTGATATTGATGTAAATAGTGATGGTAGTACGATTCGTCACTATTATTTTAATGCCGGATATAAATATGCTATTAATAAAGACTTATTGGTAGAACCATCTATTTTGTTTAAAGCAACGGCAGCAGCCCCAATGCAAGCTGATTTAAATGCAAAATTGTATTACCAACATGATTATTGGTTGGGATTATCATATAGAACATCTAAAATGGCCGTTGTAATGTTTGGTGTTAGAAAAGGACAATATTTATTCGGTTATTCGTTTGATTATACATTTAGCAATTTGAGACCATACGCAGGAGGTTCTCATGAAATAGTATTAGGATATAACTTTAAAAAGAAAGGACCTACAA
>CAZSHT010000172.1:0-3778 GCA_964606715.1 uncultured Bacteroidales bacterium | reverse complement strand
AAAAAACAAATTTTTAATGGAAATTTTTAATGAGAAGTTTCAAAAGAGACTAAAAAAACAACAAATGTTTTCGGCTACAATATTATTGGTAACAACAATAGGTGGTTATTTTTTATTGGATAAATTTTTGCCGGAATATCAAATTTTATTTTTGTTGATAGTGTTGTTTACATATGCTTTTGTCAGCATTTTATTTTATTTCAAATATTATAATTATTTGTTTATTTCACTCAATGATAAACGGCTTGTTATTCGTTATTTTCGACTGGGATTGATAGGTGATAAATCAAGAAAAGAAATCGTTATACCGACACGACAGTTTTATCGTTACGAAATACAATCAGCCTTTGGTGGCTGGCGAAAAGAATTGGTTTTATTTCAACAAAACAATCAAGGGGTTTCAAAATACAAGCCTATCAGCATAGAAGCGTTGTCGCAAGAAGAACAAACGGAATTGGAAACAGCACTTACAAATATTAAGAAGTAATTTGTAATTCAAAAAGCCCTTTTTCTAAAATATTTAAAATACCTTTTTCCAAAGATATTTTAGGATTCCACAGTTTTTCTCTCATTTTGGAAATATCCGGTAAACGACGATGCATATCGCCGTCTTCTAGTGCCGGGACATATACAATTTTTGAATGGGAACCGGTAATATCAATAATTAATTGTGCCAAATCTTTAATGGAGATTTCAACATCACTGCCAATGTTTACAACATCATTTACAAAAAGGTTTCTCTTGAAGGCATTATAAGTTGCGTTGATGTTGTCGTCGATATAACAAAAAGTACGACTTTGTAATCCGTCGCCATAAATGGTAATATCTTCATTGCGAGATGCAGCATACAAGAATTTTGAAATTACGAAATTACGGCTTTGTTTAGGACCATAGGTATTAAAAAAACGAAAAATAGTATAATTAAGTCCGTATTTTTGATGATATGCACCAAGATAAGCTTCACCTATGTTTTTTACAATAGCATATGGCAAACGAGAATTAAGAGGTGTTGTTTGTTCGTTTTGTGGAAATTCTATCGACTCACCATATATTTCCGATGATGACGAATAAAAAATGCGTTTTACACCGGTATTTTTCGACAAATCTACAATGTTATGAATACCATCAATGTCTTTCAAGACATCTACCGGATTTTCAAGAGTTCGTTTAACCCCAACCATAGCGGCATAATGAAAAACAAAATCAAACTTATATGAAAGCATTACTTCTTGCAAAGAGACACGATCATTAACATCGATATTTATAAATTTAAAGCGAGAATTATCAATATTCGGCAATTTTTTCAGATTACCGGTAGAAAGATTATCAATAATAACGACAAAATTATTGAAATCTTCCAAAAGTTTTTCTGCCAAAGAGCTTCCTATAAATCCGGCGCCTCCTGTTATTAAAATTTTATTCATAAATATTTTTAATTGTTCACAAAGTTATAATTTAATATACACACAAAATGAAAAATGGTATACACCTTTATGTTAATGTTTAGTTTTGTCGAGATAAAGAAATAATTTTTAATTGTAAAAAATAATGAAAACTAGGCGTATCCAACTAATTGGTAGACAACAATACCTATCCATTCTTTGATGAGCGATTGCCAATTGAATAGTGTTTCGGTATTTGGTATCAACCAATACGATATATCGTAAAACCTATAATGTTTTGAATAAGAGTCTGTTGGGAATATATCGATAGGTTTAAATCCAAGTCTTTCGTAACATTTTTTTGCTCTGGGTAGATGAATGGCTGATGAAATCAAAAGACAGTTTTTTTTATTCAACCGGTATTTTCTAAATATTTTTTCTGTTTCTATGGCATTTTCGCGAGTGTTGCGAGAAAGAATTTCATAAAATATGACACTGTCCGGAATATTACAATTTTTTAGATATTGAACCAGATAGTAAGCCTCAGGGAAAGTGTCATTCAAAAGACTGATGCCACCACCCGAAATGAAAATTCGTTTTATTTTTTTTGCTTTATACAATCGGATAGCCTGCAATAATCTATCGAAAGAGCGTTTTGGACGAATTGTCTTAGTCGTTTTATTATAATCACTCATACCGCCAAGAACAATACCGAAATCATATGTTTTGTGTATATCTGAAATATGCATAGGAGTAGGTTCCCATCGGTGCACAAAAACATCAAAAATAAATTGATTGGAAAAAAGATAAAAAACAATTAAAGAGCCGAAAAGTATCTTTTTTCGACGGCTTCCATTCTTTTCAAAAATAGCCCAAATCAATAACAAAAATCCCCAAGTAAACGGATACAAAAAATAAGTTAATAATTTTGAAAGGAAATAAAACATTAAATTTATGTATTGGCAATTTGTTGTAATCGCATTGTAGCATCTTTATCAAGATGAAACCAACCGGCAATTTCCAAAAAATCAGGAAACAATCGTATTTTTATGGGCATTTTCAATGATTCTACAAGAGCAATGTAAGACGAAAATTTAATCATTGCTTGTTGTGAAGAAAGTACAATCGCCATTTTATAATCGGTTCCTTTTTGGAAAACAATAGGCTTAATGGTTTCAGCATATTGTTTTAGTTGACTAATTATTTTATTGTTGTCGTAGCGACAAGAACGCATATCGGCAATGACATTCATATTTTTTTTGAAGCCCGGCATATATAATATGTTTTTTACTTCTTTGGCCAATTGCATAGGCTCAACATCTCCTTCGCATCGTGTATAGCTGTAATTGTCTTGTACATTAATGCTTGTTTTTACGGTTATCATGATTTGTGTTTATAAGTTTTTTCAACTTCAAATCACCGACAATTTGTTTAATGCTTTGTTCTTCTTGTTTTGGAAGGATTAATAAAGCATCATCGGTGTCGACAATTATGAAGTTGTCCATACCTTTTAACACATATAACTTCTTTTTGTTCTGAGAAAATAAGATGGTATCTTTTGTATCGTAAAGTGCTGATTTCTTGGCGCGTATGTTGTTTTTGTCAGAATCCTTATCACCAATAGCATAGAGTGATGCCCAAGTGCCTAAATCGGACCACCCGAAGTCTGTACAAAGCACAAAAACTTTATTTGCTTTTTCCATTATGCCATAGTCAATAGAGATACTTTTGATATTGTTATAGATATCTAAAATAGTTTCGGTTTCATGGTCGGAATTGATATCGGTCAGTCGTTCTTCGAAAGCAAAATTCATTTCGGGAAGATAGGCTTCGAAAGCACGCTCAATAGCATTGATGTTCCAAATAAACATACCCGAATTCCAATAAAATTCACCCAGTTGAACAAATTTCTTGGCAAGTTCAAGATTTGGTTTTTCGGTGAATGTTTTTACTTTGTATAAGTTTTCGATGCTTGTTTTTGTTTCTTTGTCAATTTGAATGTAGCCATAACCGGTATTGGGATGGTCCGGTTTAATGCCGAGTGTCAGCAAAGCATCGTTATTTTTGGTGGCAAATTCCAAACCTGTTACAATATCTTCCTGAAATTGTTCTTCGTTGCTTACCAAATGGTCTGCCGGCGATACAACAATGGTTGCGGTTGCGTTGAGAAATTTGATTTTTTTATTGGCATAAGCAATACATGGAGCTGTATTTCTGCCAAACGGTTCGGTGAGGATTTGTTGTGGTGTTAGTTCGGGAAGATGTTCGGCTGTGAGTTGTCGATAGCGTTCGCCGGTAACAACAAAAATATTTTCTTTTGGGATAAATCGACGAAAGCGGTTATAGGTTTTTTGAATGAGTGATTGACCATCACCCAAAATATCGATAAATTGTTT
>CAZSHT010000171.1:0-3841 GCA_964606715.1 uncultured Bacteroidales bacterium | reverse complement strand
CCAAATCCATAATTGTAGGATTGGCTGACAGAAGCAATATAATCTATGCTAAATTGATGAAGGTTGGTAAAGTGGTAAGAATTGTTAATAATATTTTCGTGAGCCAATTTTGTTAATTTACTTATCTCTTCAGCACCTATGGCGGCTCCATCGTGTAAAAATTTATTAGCTAATTCAGGGATTTTTCCACTGTATGAAAATCCGTCGCCTTTCATCATATAATTGTTCATGGCTTCGGCAGCAGAAGGAGCAAAGAAAGCTCCGATATTGATACCCATATAAAACAGACTAAAAGCAGCATCACGCAATTTTGTCAAATTACTTTGGTCATATAATCTACCGACCATCGCCTGTAGGTTGCCTTTGAAAAATCCTGTCCCTATGGAGATAACGGCAAGAGCAATGTAAATTCCCGTTAACCCAAAAGAAGTATTGGCAAGAAGAAGATAACCAATGACCATTAAAACAATTCCCAGCGTAATGGTTTTTCCAAAACCCAACACTTTATCGGCTAAAAAACCGCCAATGAGCGGGATAAAATAAATGCCAAATAAGAAAAGTCCGTAAACATGACCTGCTTCTTTGGCTGACATGCCGAATTTGGCTTGTAAAAACAAAGTGAAGATGGCTATCATGGTATAGTAGCCAAAGCGTTCGCCCATATTGGCAAACAAGAAAACATAGAGTCCCTTAGGGTGTCCTTTAAACATAGTTGTAGTGTTTAGTGTTTAGGTGGATAAAAATAAGCAGTTTTTTTGTATAACCAATATTTATGAAGAAAATATTGAGTTAAATATATCCCCAAAAAACTGTTTAGAAATAAAATATCAAATTTAAAGCACCACTAATACCGGTGTCTAAACTAAAAAAACTTTGAGTGTGATAATGTTGAGTGCTTGTTTCAGTTTTTTTATCTAAACTGTTCCAAACTTCAAATGTTTCGGTTTCTTCGCCTAAATGAGTGTAATTGACACCATAGGTAATTTCTGCAGAGGCAGACATCATTGGAAGGAAAAAGTATTCGATACCGCCAAAAGCATAAAGTTTAAGACCTAAGGCCGTTCCTTGATAATCGGATACCGGTCGGGAAGAAGCTGCCAAAGAGTTGTTGATAGACCAATTGTAAGAGGTTGGAGAAGGGTTGTTTACAGCCATTGTATTACCATAAAAATAGTCTGTTTTATTGGAAGCATATGAGAACAATAACATGCCACCGTAAATTGCTTTCAGATTGTTTTCGCCTCGGCGTTTCTCATAGCCGACGCCAAATGCAATATTACTTTGTTTGTTTTGTTTTGAATCGAGAACAACTTCTTCGTGGGTAGAGTCGGCATCGTCAGAAACAAATTGATTTTCCGTAGTGTTGATAGAGCCTATGCGAAATGCAATACGAATAGCCGATTTATCATCTAAGAAATATTTTCCGGTAATCGTTAATGGTTGTTGTGTGGTAAAACCAAAAGATGGTGAGATGTTAGAATTGCTTTCAATAAGGGTTTTTACATAATAAAGAAAAGGTGTCAGGTCAACACCTAATCCCCAGTTTCCTGTGGTGGGAAAGTATTGGGTTGGACCGGTGGTGTCGGCAAAAGCACTGTCGATGTCATCTTGTGCGAAAAGATTAACAGAAACAAAAGCGAAAATTATGAAACTGACAAATAATTTTTCCATAGATTGATGATGTGTAAAAATAAAAAAATATGAGACCAAAGTGTCGGTCTCATATTTTTACGATAGCATTTTATTTTCCGGTAAAATTGGCACGGCGTTTTTCCATAAAGGCCGTTGTGCCTTCTTTAAAGTCTTCTGTTTCAAAGCAATTGGCAAATTCTTGTTGTTCGGCTTCAAAACCATCAGGAGCATCAAAATAAGCATTGACGGAGTGAATGAGGTGAGCAATGGCCATCGGTGATTTTTGATTTATTTTTTTTAGTAAGTCAAATGCTTTGGGCATCAGTTCTTCCAATGGCATTACATAGTTGACCAAACCTAATTTTTCAGCATCGGTAGCCGAGAGCATATCAGCGGTCATCAAATATTCCATTGCTTTGGTTTTTCCAATGAGGCGGGTTAGGCGTTGTGTGCCACCATAGCCGGGAATGATGCCGAGGTTTACTTCGGGTTGTCCGAATTTGGCATTTTCGGAAGCTACACGCAGGTGGCAAGCCATTGAGAGTTCACAACCGCCCCCTAGAGCAAATCCATTGACTGCAGCGATAACAGGCTTCGGACAGTTTTCAATCATATCGAAAACGCTGTGACCGAAATTTGCCATTTGCAGACCTTCTGTTTTGGAGAAATTAGCAAATTCTTTGATGTCGGCACCGGCAACAAAAGCTTTTTCACCGCTACCGGTGATGATAACTCCTAAAATAGAATCGTCTTCGTAAATTTTTGTAAACACATCTTCCAATTCTCTGAGCGTTTCTTGATTGAGAGCATTCAGAAATTTTGGACGGTTGATGGTAATGATCATCGTTTGACCATTTACTTCGGTAAGCAGATTGTTATAAGTCATAGTAAAAAGAGTTTTTTTTTAATTTCTTTCAAAAGTAATAAAAACTTTGACTTGTGCGTATCTCATTTTTCAAAACAGAGCAAAAGGATACGAAAATCTTTATATCTTTGTGTTTACAACCGTAAAATAAAAAATAGGATTATGGATTTATCAGTAAAATATATGGGGATTACATTAAAAAATCCCATTGTCATTGGTAGTAGCGGACTTACTTCATCTGTTCACAAGATAGAAGAGTTGGCAAAAAAAGGAGTCGGTGCTGTGGTGGTGAAATCGTTGTTTGAAGAGCAAATACTCAAAGAATCTTATATGGCAAGCGATGCGGGCATATTTGATTATCCGGGAGCCTATGATTATGTGCAAGCTTATAGTGTAGAGAATGCCATTTCGGAATATTTATCGTTGTTGCAAGATGCCAAAAAAAATGTTGATATTCCGGTTATTGCCAGTATCAATTGTGTGACAAGCGGAGAGTGGGTTAATTTTGTAAAAAAGATAGAAAATACGGGTGTTGACGGAATCGAAATAAATGTGTCTATATTGCCTACGGATATTGATAAGTCGTGCCAAGATTACGAAGCAATTTATTTTGATATTTTAGCGGAACTGAAAGGAAATGTCTCATTGCCGATAGCACTTAAGATGAGTCAATATTCATCGGGATTGGCAAATCTGATAAACCGCTTGTCATGGACCAAGCAAGTCGATAATTTTGTCTTGTTCAATCGTTATTACCAACCGGATATTGACATTGAAAAGATGATTGTGGAAAACGGAGAGACTTTTAGTCGTGCTACCGATTTGTCGAATACTCTACGGTGGTTGGCTATAATGTCTTCACAGATAGAAGCACCCTTGACGGCTTCTACGGGAGTGCATTCGGGCAATGATATCGTGAAAGCATTGTTGGCAGGTGCCAATGCTGTGCAAGTTGTATCGTCTGTGTACCAGAATGGAACCGGCGTGATAGGTGAGATGCTTCACCAATTAGAAGCGTGGATGCAGGCTCATCATTTTGATTCGATAGCCGATTTCAGAGGAAAGCTGAGCGACAGCAACGAAGAGATAAATTCGTTTAACCGCATTCAGTTTATGAAGTATTTTTCGGAGATAGGTTAAATATGGGTTTTACTTTGTTTTTTGAAAAAACAAGCTCTTTTCACAAAAAACACTTGTAGAATAATTAAAAGTATTATTTTTGTTCGCTCAAAATAGAAAGTTCATTGGAGAGTTGGCAGAGTGGTCGAATGCGGCGGTCTTGAAAACCGTTGTACCGTAAGGTACCAGGGGTTCGAATCCCTTACTCTCCGCTTTTTATTTTTT
>CAZSHT010000170.1:0-3886 GCA_964606715.1 uncultured Bacteroidales bacterium | reverse complement strand
CTATGACAATAAATATAAACAAACCAATGGCAATTTTTTTGAAATAATGTGGTAATAATTTTATTTGAAACGGATTATCTTTTGAAAATCTCATAGAAAAATATTTTTCACAAAGATAAATAAAAATGTAAAACATACTTTACATTTTTGTGGAAAATAAATGTTTGTTTCAGGCATTTTTGGACTTGTTGACAAAGAATGGAAAAAAAGATATGATTGGAAAATCGAAAACAATACCTTTGCACACTTGTTTTGAAAAAGATAGTTTTTTTATGAAGATACACAATATCATATTGGATTTGGGAGGAGTGGTGTTGAATATTGATTATAATCGGACAATAGAGGCATTCCGACAGTTGGGAATCGAAAATGCTGCCGAATTATACACTCAACAAGCACAGTTTAGTTTGTTCGATGATTTGGAAACAGGGAAAATAAGTGCTGTTGAATTTTATGATGCATTTCGAAAACTAACGAAAAAAGATTTATCCGATTCGGCTATCCAAAAGGCTTGGAATGCGATGTTGTTGGACTTTCCAAAAAAACGATTGGAAACTTTGCAGGCGTTGTCGCAACAGTATCGATTGTTTTTGTTGAGCAATACGAATGCCATTCATTATGAGGCATATACCAAGACGCTTCGTGATACTTTCGGGATAAATAATTTATCATCGTTTTTTGAGAAAGAATATTATTCTCACGAGATAGGGGTTCGAAAACCTCATGCCGAGGCGTTTCGCTTAATTTTGAGCGAACAAAATATTAAGGCCGAAGAGACTTTGTTTGTCGATGATTCGAAGCAACATATCGAAGGTGCCGAACGACAAGGTCTAAAAACATATTTATTGAGCAACGAAACATTAGAAGCGTTTGTCAAGAGGTGGAATCTTTTGTAAAAACGCACATTTATTAGAAAAAATCAGATGATGACATTAAACAGAGAGACGCCACCGGCGTTACATACAATAGATTCGATAGGGATAACACAGCCCAATTCGGTTTTGACAACTTCGGGAAAAGTGATTTATACTTTGCCGGCACAGACACATTCTATTCTTCGTATAGATGCGTTGTTCAAAGCCGGGAAACGCTATTCACAAAATCCGTCCGTTCCGGTGTTGGCAAATTCATTGCTCAACAAAGGAACAATTTCTTTTTCTTCAAAAGAGATTGCCGAGAAACTGGATTTTTACGGAGTTTATATTGAGAGTAATGTGGGCAACGATTATGCGAGAGTTTCATTTTATATGTTGGATAAGTTTTTCGAACAAGTGTTTCCGGTTATTCAAGAAATATTGCAAAAACCGGTTTATCCGAAAGACGAATTGGAATTGGTCGTAAAAAAAGCGAAACAAAAATTAAAAATCAGCAAGGAAAAAGTAAAAGTGCTTGCTTCACGAGAGTTTATGTCGACCTTATACAAGGGACATCCCTATGGTGTATTGACGGAAGAGGATAATTATGATGCGGTAACAGTGAAGCATTTGAAAGAATTTCATAAGGAATTTTACAAAAATGCAGAAGTCTTGTTGGTATTATCGGGGAAGGTGTCGGATAGAGTTATTCAAACCGTAGGAGACTGGTATGATGCGTCTGCTTATCACGATTTCAAGCCTATTGTTACGAATAAAGAAGTTGAATTTGAAACAGCACAAAGGCGAGTTTGTAAAACCAAATCTGATGCTTCGCAAACAGCTTTAAAAATAGGCGGACAAACAATTTCAAAATCACATCGTGATTATACGGCATTGGTATTTGTCAATACAATTTTAGGCGGGTATTTTGGTTCGCGACTGATTCGAAATATTCGTGAAGAAAAAGGATATACTTATGGTATTTATTCATCGGTATTGTCGATGGTCGATGCATCTGCATTGATTATCAGCAGTGAGGTTAATGCCCGGTATACACAACAAGCCATAGAAGAGGTGTTTAAGGAAATACGAAAGTTGCAAACCGAAAAAGTTTCTGATGAGGAATTACAATTGGTGCGAAACTATATGACCGGTAGTTTGTTACAACAATTTGACGGTTCTTTTTCGTTGGCCGAGAATTTTATCAACTTGCAAAAATTTAATTTGGATTATCGCTATTATACCCGTTTGATAAAAACAATAAATACGATTACCAAAGATGAGATAATGCGAATTGCCAATACTTATTTTGATGAAGAGAAATTATTAACAGTAGCAGTCGGGAAATGTTGAATTATTTAAAAATAATAGGTTTAGTTGTTTTATTGTCAGTCGATAATGCATTTTCGCAAGACAATACCAAGCCCGATATGCCGGTATTGGATTCGGTGAGTGTCGATTATGGAGTGAGTTCTACGCATGTTGTATTGGGTTGGAACCCCAGTGATTCGCTAGATACAAAAGGGTATTATATTTATCGGAACGAAGGAACCGGCGGAACGACCAATTGGCAAGTTCTTGACTCTGTTTTGGGACGCACATCGTCAACTTATACAGATATTGTTGCCCGTAGCAACACACAAAAAGAATCATATCGCATTGCGGCTTTCGATAGTTCAAGGAATATCAGTCCGATGACAGAGGCACATTCCACAATTTATTTGTCGCTTTCTACTGTCGTTGAAAACTGTATAAAGCAAGTGCGGTTATCGTGGACAGCTTATACCGGATTTTCGGTGAAAGAATATCGTATTTATCGACAACGCAACGGAGCGGCATTAACTTATTTGGCAAGTGTTGACGGAAGTCAAACGGCGTATACCGATATTCAATTGTCGGATTCCTCAACTTATTGTTATGTGGTGCAGGCTATTGCTTCGATGGGATATACTTCTTCGTCCAATAAAAAATGTATTGATATAACACTTCCCGGATATCCGAAAAATTTGGTTGCCCTAAATGCAAGTGTTGTTTCCAAAAATACTGTTTCATTGAGTTTCCTTGTCGATGCTACGGCACAAGCAGTAGGGTATTACAAAATCATGAGAAGTGCTTCTGTTGATGGTGCTTATTTGCCAATTACCACAATTGATTTTTCCAGTTCGTTGACACATATCACTTATAGTGATTCAGTGGCAGATTCGTTGTTGCATTATTATAAGATAGAAGCGTATTCCTCTTGTGGTCAGGTGCTTAAATCGTCGAATGTTATTTCTACTATTGTGATAAATACATCAACAGATGAAAGTTTTCGACATAAACTCTATTGGAATGATATTGAAGATTGGCCGGGTGGAATTTCACACATAAAGCTACATTGTGTAAATGATGGGAATGACAGCGTCGTATATGCCGTATCGCGAGCACAAGGTTTTGTGCATAAGATGAAAGACCTGGATTTGAGAAATAATTATTATAGTGGTAAATTTACTTATTATGTGGTTTATTATGAAGATGAAAATGAGTATGGTTATCAAGATTCATCAAAATCAAATGAGGTAGATGTCTATGAGATGCCTCGTGTTTATGTCCCGAATGCCTTTACACCATTGATAAAAACAGATCCGGTAAATAATACATTTAAACCGATAGCATCATTTATTTCACGAGACCAATATATTTTTATTGTTTATGATCGTTGGGGACAACCTGTTTTTCAGACAGAAAATCCGGAAGAAGGGTGGAATGGAAAGACAATTAAAGGGAAACCTGTTGCACCCGATACATATGTGTATTTTGTGGAGTATACCGATTCAAAAGGTGTCTTGTATGAACAGAATGGTTCGGTGCGTGTTTTCGAGTAATTTTTTTTGTTAAAAGGCTATTTTAGAATAAAATAAGTAAAAAAACTATATTATATAGTGTTTACATTAATTAATAGCTTACCTTTGTAGCATATTAATTTTTTATTTTTTATATTATGAATATCTATGTAGGAAATCTTGACTATAAACTTAGTGAAGATGATTTAA
>CAZSHT010000169.1:0-3896 GCA_964606715.1 uncultured Bacteroidales bacterium | reverse complement strand
TACAACGGGCTACGCCAAAAAATGTTGGGAAACTATCAATTGGCAGAACAATATTTTTCAAAATGCATCGAAACATTTCCACTTCGGGCTACGCCCTATTATGAGTTGGCACAACTATCGTATCAGCAAAAAAAATATTCCGAAGCATTGCATTATGCCGAAAAAGCTCACCATTTGGCACCTAAAAATAAGTGGATGCACGAACTGGTGATTCGACTCTATGAGGGCTACAACCAGTTGGCAAAAACAGAAAAGGAGTTAGAAATCATCATAAAAAATAACCCTTCCAATATCCCGTATTATTTTGAATTGGCCAATGTATATACCCTTCGTCAAAAATACAATGATGCTCTGAAAATTTATGATAAAATAGAAACGATGCAAGGTGTAAATGAAGAAACAAGCATCAAAAAAGAAGAAATTTATATTCAACGCAAAGAATACGACAAAGCCATAGCCGAAATAAACAAACTTATTCGTTATTATCCCGACAATTGGGCATATTACGGTCTCTTGGGTGACATATACACACTTCAGAATCAATATGATAAAGCATTGAAATCATACCGCACCGTATTGGCAAACGATTCGTCCATAGCAAAGACTTACCTCTCGATGGCACAAATGTATCTGCAAAAAAAAGATACTGCCAATTCATTTGCTGCCATAGACAGTGCTTTTTGCTCGTTGTCGGTCGATTTGGAACGAAAACTCAGCATCACATATTCTTATATGCGGTTTTATGAAGGACGAACCGAATACCAACATTATCTTGAACAGATGATACAAGACCTTGTGAAAACCTATCCGAAAAATCCAAAGGTGCACATTTTGCAAGCCGACTATCTGATGCGACACAAAAAATATAAAGAAGCACGGGAAGCATTGCGATTGGCAAAAGAAGACAAGCAAAATGTGTATGCTTACTGGCAACAACTTATTTATTTAGACGCTCAACTGAATGATAATAAAAGTATGTATGCCGATGCCAAAGACGCAATAGATTTGTTTCCAAATATTGCCGAATTGTATTGGTATGGAGGTTTGGGAGCCTATTTCACAAACCGTTACAGAGAAACCGTAAATCTTCTGAACAAAGGTCTGGAACTTCCGAA
This sequence comes from uncultured Bacteroidales bacterium, assembly GCA_964606715.1. Classification (GTDB taxonomy): domain Bacteria; phylum Bacteroidota; class Bacteroidia; order Bacteroidales; family JALTDM01; genus CAZSHT01. The sequence goes on along the minus strand of CAZSHT010000169.1, from coordinate 2,781 downwards.
AGACAGCTCTATTTTAATTCGAATAACCGATTATTATATGTATCTCGGCGAAGCATATTACCACCTCAAAGATAAAGACAGTGCTTATTATTATTTCGATTTGGCCTTGCAAGACGATTCAACAAATTATATGCTGATGAACAATTACAGTTATTATTTGGCATTGGATAGCACCAACCTTGATAAAGCTTTGATGATGAGCAAAAAAGTGATACTCAAAAACCCAAAAAACGCAACTTACCTCGACACTTATGCATGGGTGTTGTATAAACATGGCGATTATCAAGAAGCGTTGAAATATATCAAACAGGCAATGGCAAACAGCGAAAAACAAGGCGTTGCCTTCTTAGAGCATTACGGCGATATTTTATACCGCTTGGGACGGCATGAAGAAGCTTTGCAAGAATGGAAAAATGCAAGAGCAATAGGAAAAGGATCACCATATTTGGACCTAAAGATTAAAAATGGAAAACTTATCGAAAAATAAAATCTTTGCTCTTGTCGGTGTTGTTGTTCTTACAATAACCTTGACAGCGTGTTCGATAAATCGTTCCACGACAGTGGCACAACGCCCACATAAAGTGCGTCGCATCAGCGACCGTCGATTGATTCAGGAAACAAGAAATCAATATTTCCCATATCATTATTTGCAATTGAAATTTTCGGCAAAATACCGACAAGGAACGGCAAAATATTCTCTCAAAGGATTTTTGCGAACCACACGCGACAGCATTATCTGGTTGTCGTTGTATCACAAAACGGGGATTCCTGTTGCTCGAATGGCATTCACCAAAGACAGCGTTACCTTTCTCAATCAATTGGAAAAACAATATGTGCAATATGCCTATACCACCCTTCAAGAGAAATATGGATATTCTCTGAATTACAGCATCATACAGGGGTTTCTCTTCGATGAGTTTTTCCTTTATGGCGACAAAGAATTATCGACAAAGAATTTGAGAAAAGCAATGAAACTATATGTCGACAGCAATACCTATGTGTTTCAATCGATGCGAGAAAGAAAACTGAAACATTATGCCAAACGCAATAAAAAGAATAAATTTTTCATTTTGCAATTGTTTAAAATTAATCCCGAAACAAAAAAAATTGTGTCGGCACAGTTGACCGATACCAAACAAAATTTTCATATTACAATCGAATATAATAACTTTGAAAAAAAAGATTCGGTAATGTTTCCTATGAAACAACATATTGTTGCAACCTCTAAGGTCGATACCATTGACTTGGAATTGAAACTAAAAAAAATAAAAATAAAGCAAGCACCTTTGAACTATACTATCAAAAAACCTAAATCCAAAGAATAAAACCAGATGAAATTAGTCAAATATCTTCTTCTGACAAATGTGTTTCTATTCACGATGCTTTATACAGGTTATGGGCAATCGCGAAAATCATTGGAGAAAAAAATCAAATACCACGAACGAAAGATTCGCTTGACAACACGCTTGCTAAAACAAACACGCAAGAAGAAAGAAGTTACATACAACCAATATCTTCTGCTCGACAAAGAAGTGAAAACACGCAGCGAATTATTGCAAAGCCTTAAAAAAGAAATAGAATTTCTGAATGATAAAATAACTGAAAACCAAGACCTTGTGTCTTGCCTTAATGATGACTTGACGCAGTTGAGACAACAATATGCCAAGCTTATTTATTTTGCGTGGAAATACCATTCGCCTTATCAGCAAATAATGTTTGTGTTGGCTGCCGACGATTTCAATCAGGCATTTATGCGAATGAAATACATTCAGCAACTTACCGATTATCGAAAACGACAAGTAGAAGCTATTGCCGCCATAATGGCGGTATTGAACACCAAAGTACAAGCACTTCAAGATAAAAGATTACAAAAACAACAGGTTTTAGGAAAAATATCCAACGAAAAACAATTGTTGGCACAAGCTAAACAACAACAGCAACAAACATTAGAAAAACTAAAAAAGAAAGAAGCTTCGCTTCGCAGTCAGTACAAAAAAGAACGCGCTGCCGCCAATCGCCTGAAAAAACGAATCGCCGCCCTGATAGCGGCCGAAGCACGACGGTCAAAACACAATAAGAAAGCTACTAAAAAATCGGGTACCTATATGCTGACTCCGGCCGAAAAACTGATTTCTTCGAAATTTCAGGCCAACAAAGGTCATCTTCCGTGGCCTACGATTCGGGGTGTCATTACAGAACATTTTGGACGACATGAACACAAGCTGATGAAAGGTGTCATTGTTAATAACGACGGCGTTTACATTAGCACTACTGCAAATTCCAAAGTAAGAGCCATCTTCAAAGGTGAGGTGCGACAAATTTTTGAAGTTCCGGGGAAACACTATGTCGTTCTTATAAAACACGGATTATTTATCACTGTTTACACAGGGTTGAAATCTGTTTCGGTAAAAGTGGGGACAAAGGTTTCTGCCAAACAAACTATAGGAATAGCTTATACCGATAGCGATACCAAAAAGACAATCGTGGAATTACAAATATGGAAAGGCACTCAAAAAGTAAATCCTGAATTGTGGTTAGCACATTAAACGGATAGCATTATGCAGTTATATTGAAAAATTTAATTAATTTTGTGCCGAACTTAAAATATTGATACAAAATGGGAAAAGGAGATAAACGAACACGACGCGGTAAAATAATTAAAGGAACCTATGGAGCTTCTCGCCCTAGAAAAGAGAATGTAACGACAAAACCTGTTGTTGCAAAAAAGAAAACAACAAAGCCAAAAGCTGTTAAAGAAGAAACTCCTGTTGTAAAGAAAAC
>CAZSHT010000168.1:0-3953 GCA_964606715.1 uncultured Bacteroidales bacterium | reverse complement strand
GTTGCCAACAATGTCATATCAGCCATTGTTTGCAATGAAATAGAATACTTGCCCATAAATAAACTCAACAAAAACGGGTCAATATCGGTAACACCAACAACAACCGACAAAATATTTAATCCTTTGGTGCCATAGTATTCCAAGACATATTTTGTGATAACGGCAAACACTATAAAAAGCCCGGCAAAGATGAGCGCTGTTTTAAATTCCAAAGGATTGTTGCCTTTATAACCGTTTTCATTGGTTTCATTCGTTTGTTTTGAAAATTTGTAAAGCACCAAAGACACAACTGACGAAATAACAACAAGTATGCTGAAAGACGGCAATAGATAAACAGCCAATGCCGGATTGAAAATATAAGCCAACAACAATAATCTTAAAAACATCATACCGGTCGCAATGATTATTCCGGCTGTTATCTGATTGGTAGAAGAAGTGTTCAAACGGCTTTTTCGTGCCAATACAATCGTTGTTGCAGTGCTACTGTATAGCCCTCCCAAAATACTGGTAATGATGATGCCTTTTTGGGGGAAAATGAATTTTTGCAACAAATAACTGAAATAAGAAACGCCTGACACCACCACAATTGCCAACCAAAATCTAAACGGGGATATAGGAATCAAATCATTGATAATATTCTGTGGTAAAAGCGGTAAAACAACTCCTGATATCAACAAAAATTTCGATAAAGTAATAAATTCTTTTTCATCAAACTTCCTGGATAAAAGCTTGAGCCGTTCTTTCATTTCCACAAGAATCAATACAGTAGTAAAAATCAATACGGTTAGCCACAAAGGCTGTGTATAGACCAAAGGTGCTACATTATAGGTAATCAACACCAAAGTGATGGAAGTCAATCCCCAATACCCGTTTTTTTCTATTTTTTTGATATAAAAAACAGCCAATAATATCAACAACGAAATTTCTCCAATGATAAACAACAATAAGTTTTCGGGTGAGATAACATAAAGAATAAAACCAAGGATACCTATGAGTGCATAGGTTCTATCGGTGCCGAATAATGCTACCGGATGGGTTTTATCGTGCCGACGGCGTTGCTCCAACCCAATAATCAAAGCAAACAGGGTAGTCATTAAGAAATAGATGAAATCCTTTGGTATCTTAGCAAGTATCTCCATATCAACAAATTTACAATATTTTATTGTTCTGTCAAAACAGCCCTTTTTTGATGAAAAACATTCATTTGTTTTTCTATAAACTTCACACTTTTGGTCTTCGTTGTTTCAAACATTCCCTTTGTCATTGCTTTGACAAGCAGATTTACAATACTGCGATGCTTGTCGCGAATCTGCAATACATTGGTAATACGAATAGGACTTCCTTTTTCTTTGGGATTGCTCGACAACATTGTCTTTTTACTGAGAAACGACAATACTTGCTTTATGAGAAATGGTTGTGATTTTGTTTTGAGATGTAAATTATGATACAGGAACAACAATGTCCCTTTGGTGTATTTTTCATTGGCAAAACCTGTAAAATGAATGGAATCTATCTCTCCACTATCGGCAAACGACACCGGTGAAAACAGCTCCATTGACCGCCCGATAATTTGTGTATAAAAATGTCCTGTAGTAATATCATATGTTGCATACGGTTTAGAATACGATGAAGTAAAATGGGCATCAAATGGTATTTTTTGCTCAATACTACCGGTAATAAATGCTGAAAACTCTCCGGCAGCATCTGTATTGGTAAGATTCTTGGCAACTGTATTTTTCAAACGCAACCGAACGCGTCCTTTCTTTGAGTGTTTTTTCTCACAATATACGATATTGGTATTTTTTGACAAATAATGACGAATGACAAACGGAATCGGTATTTGTTGCAGTTTTTGAGCAGGGAAAAGACGAATTATTTTTGGATTGAGGCGTTTGGAATTATCTCTATAAATGCGTGCCGACAACTGATAGATGCATAATGTATCAATCTCGACACACTGCCTTGTCAACAATGAATCTATACGGAAAGTATTGGTAACGACTGAATCTAACGAAATAGTATATTGCTCATCGGCATATTGCAACGACTTTGAAAATGCTTTATCACTTTTTGAAGGAAGCACCTCGAAACCCTTCAGAAACAAATGATTGTCGGACAAATACGCTGAGTCAAGAGCAATAGAATAATTGGAACCCGTATCTGTTTTAAGATGACGGATTTGGGCTGTCATTTTTCCAAAATGATAGTAAGTTTCTGTAGGCGACACCACGAATCGACTATCGGAAATTTGCAGAAATGCTTGTTCTATCTCAACGGGATAGGTTTCGGAATCAATTTGCACCACCGGGTTTGGTGCCGACACAACAAGATGCTTGAGCTGAAACGAAGTCCCTGAATCGGTTGCAAACAAGGAATCACCTTGCAACGAAAAATGCAAGAAACCTTTTGTATGACCACCTGTAGAATCTTGAATGATAACAGACGCATCGTCAATCATAATTTTTCTCAACAAAAGATGAAACCCGTTGTTTTCAATTGGTAAAAATGATACTGCAGACGGCTTGTCTAACGACCATCTCAACGATGGTTGAGAAATCGTTATTTCCAACTCAGGTGTTATTTTTTTTCCAAGCAACATTCTCAAAAGTCCGTTTCGAAAAGTTATTTCTTCAATATGAAGGCGTGTTGCCGATAACGAATCATTGGGCAAAATATCAATATCGGATACAGACAATATGTTGCGAAACGGATTATACGAAACACCACCGATATGCACTGTTGAAGTATTAGAAAAAGCCGATTCGGAAAAAGCCTTTTCCATCTCAGACAAAATAATGCGATTAATGAAAACAGCAACAACAATGACCACACCAAGAAATCCCAAAAGGATATAAAGCAGAATACGGTGTTTTCGTTGCATAGAGATTTCGTATAAACGACACCTCTAAATTATACTTTTTTTTTGAATGAACACCTAAAAAAACAAAGTTCTATTTTGCATACGACACTTCTGTGCGTATCGTATTCCACACCTCATCGGCAATTTTTGCACCAATGGTTTCTACAACTTTCCCCGACAGAACAGCTCCGTAACGGGCACATTGATCCAATGTTTTTTTATGGGCCAAACCATAGAGAAAACCTCCGGCATATAAGTCTCCTGCACCTGTTGTATCAACGGCGGAAGCCTCTATGATACCGGCTTTATAAACCTCATTTCGTGCTTTTACCAAAGAACCGTTTTTCCCCAGTTTCACAACAGAAATGTCGACCATCTCAGCTATTTTGTGTAACGCTTCTTCGGGTTCGGCATTCGCAAATGCTTTGGCCTCTTCTTCATTGGCAAATACAATGTCAACAAAACGATTGATAATATCGTTTAAGAAATCGCGGTTGGCTTCTACGACATTATAACTTGCCAAGTCAAGAGCAACCATCAGATTGTGTTTTTTTGCCAATTCCAATGCACGAATAATAAGGTCGTGATTGAACAACAAATATCCTTCGATATGCAAGAAATCATAATGCGAAAAAACAGCATCATTCAAATCCTCGGGTATCATTTCTACGGCAGCCCCTAGATAAGTGGCAAAAGTGCGTTCGGTATCTTTCGATACAAATGCCAATGCTCTTCCGGTGTCGGTTACAGGACTTGTCAATAAATGTGGCGTTGCCGAAGTAGCTTTCAAATCATCATAGAAAAATTTCCCGAAGTCATCATTCCCTATTTTTCCGATATAACCGGTTTCCAATCCCAAATTGGCAATTCCACGAATCGTATTGGCGGCAGAGCCTCCGGAAGCTTTACTCATCGTCAGGTGTGACGACAAAGACAACAACCTGTCCGAATCGTCTTTTTCTACCAACTGCATACTGCCTTTGGGAAGGTTTATATGTTGAAGATGTGTATCATCTTCCAATAAAGTCATAATATCTACCAATGCGTTGCCGATACCTAATATTTTTTTCATTTTTTTAATGTATTTATCTAT
>CAZSHT010000167.1:0-3958 GCA_964606715.1 uncultured Bacteroidales bacterium | reverse complement strand
GCCACATTATCGTCTTTCTTGTAACGCACATCGGTAAATACCTGTGCCAGCGTTTCTTTTCCGTTTTCTTTTACAAATTGTCGATATTGCTCGTTGTTTTCTTTTTCGGCATAATACTTATCTATTGCATCGGGCGTATAATCGTTGTATGTTTCGTTGTGGACAACAGCTTCCAATGGTAAACGGTCGGTTAACGGCGGTTGCTCATCGGGATACCCCACCGTTAAAGTCGTAACCGGCACAACCAATCGTGGCAGTTTCAAAATCTTCGTAATGGTCGAAGCCATATAAGTTGTCGTTCCCAAATAACAAATTCCCAAGCCGTTTTCTTCGGCTGCCAAAGCTACATTTTGTGCTACCAACAAGGCATCGATAGAAGCTGTATAGAACGACAAAAAATTATCGTATCCGGGGGAAGCATCTCGCTGTTCCGCCCATTTTGAGAACCGGTTGAAATCGGCACAGAAAGTCAACACCAATGGGGCTTGTCCTACCATTCCTTGTCCGAAATGAGCGTTCATCAACTCTTGTTTTAAAGTCTCGTCGGTCGTTGCCACGATACTATACACCTGCATGTTGCCTGTTGTAGAAGCCCGTATGCCGGCGTTCAATATTTTCTCGACCACAGCTTTGGGTATTGTCGTCGATTTGTATTTTCGTATACTACGATGGTTATATAAGGCGTCCATAATGTATTATTTTTTTGCCGGTTCTATTTTTATTAATTCAACATCAAATATCAAAGTAGAAAAAGGTGGGATAGGACCTTTTTGTTCATTGCCGTAGGCCAAATGTGACGGAATAATTAAGCGTGCCTTACCCCCTACTTTCATGTGGGATAAACCTTCGTCCAGCCCCTGAATCACCTCACCTACACCATAGGTAAAGGTAAAGGGTTGCCCCCTGTCGTAAGAAGAATCGAACGGTTGTCCGTCGATAAACAATCCCACATAATGAATGGTTACCTTGTCTCCCACTTGTGGCATTGCTCCTGTGCCTTTTCGTTGTTCAAGATAATACAACCCGCTTGGCGAGGGTTTTTCTTTTATATTTTCGTTCATCAAAAAGCGTTTCAGTAGCGACATTTCCAATTCTTCGCTTGGTTTTTCGTGTTCTTTACGAAGCTGTTCAAACTTTTTCTTGGTTAGAATATCTTTCAATTTTACGCTAAATCTTAGCATATCGCCTTGTTTGTATTTCTTTGGTAAATCCGTTTTTTTGGTAACAACAAAAAAGGATTCGGCATCTACCCAAAACAACGCCGAATCGCCCACATGCATGCCACGAATTGCATCATCGATGGTTGGCACACGAGTTAATGTTTTGTGTAGCAACATTTTAAAATCAGGCATGTCGCGTGTATCGATGATTACCGAGTCATCATTATCGGTAACATATAGCGACAATTGAATGACATCACCGATTTGTGGTTGTGGGGCTTCGAGATGTTTTTCAAAAAATTGGGCTTTTATGCCGTTTACATCTTCAAAAGAATCGTGCTGACATGACATTAACACACTGATAGCAAGCACTGTAAATAACAGTGATTGCCGTTTAATTTGTTTTGTTTTCATGGCGTTTTATTTTTATCAGTTCAACTTCAAAAACAACAGGCGTATTGGGTGGAATAATCTGCGACGAAGAGCCTTTTTCGCCAAAAGCCATTTTTGACGGCAAAATAAACATTGCCCGTTCGTGTTCCTGCATCTGTCCAATAGCGACTTCAAGACCTTTTATCACCTGCAATTCATGGCCGTAAACAAATTCTAACGGCAAATGGCGTTTCCAAGTAGAGTCAAAGATTTTACCGTCTAAGAAATACCCTTCGTAATGCAAGTCTATTGTATCACCCAAGACCGCTTTTGGGGCATCGCCGCTTTTTATCGGCACTTTATAAATCCCATGGCGTTTCTCATATTTCCTTAGTGAGTTCAAAAACACCTGCAACTGCACTTTCTCAAAATGTTTACCGCCTCTTATCCAACCTATAAATTTTTGTTTTTCTGTTTGATATTCTTTGGGTGATTGTACTTTTAAAATTTTTATCTGAATCTTGAACCATGGTTGATTTTGAAGAAATGACGGCACTGTCGTTTCCAATGTTTTCTCAAAAAAAGTCTTCGTATCAAGCAACAATACAGCACTGTCGCCACCCCCCAAATGCAAAAGAGCCGCATCGACAGCACCCTCATAATCGGGAATTGTCAATTGAAACTTACGCACTCCTTGAAAGAACACCGAATCATCTAATGTTTTGTAGGTTAAATCGGCTTTCACATAATCGCCCATTTCAATATCCCGTCCGCCACCAACCGTGATGAGTTTATAATAATTTTTTTCGGACACCTGCTGAAACTCCGGAAATGCCGTAGGTTTATTACAGGCTACCACCATCAACAACAGTCCTATGTAAATAAAATAACGCATCTCTTATTTGTTAGATACTTGCAACACCTCAATATCATAGATAATCGTACTTCGTGGCGGAATTTTTTTCAAATCACCCAATAAGCCATGAGCCATATAAGGTTGCATAATGAAACGAGCCTTATCATGTGTACACAACAACAAAATTCCTTGTTCCAATCCGGATTCCACACCGCCATGCCCTACCTTAAATGTTTTACTTCCTGTAGAATCAGATGAATAACAAAGCGTTCCGTCCATTAAATACACCTTATAATTGACCGTTACAAGATTTCCCGATTTTATAGAGTCGCCTGTGCCATGCTCATAAATTTCATACCACAAACCCGTACCCGTCTGTTTCATATTCCAACCATGTCGCTTGATATAAGCCCGTATCGCATCATTGTCTTTTTGCACCAAATACCGATTGACACCCTCTAATGTCTTTTCCACTTTCTGAGGATTCACCATTTTCTTCCGGTCATTTTGTGAAGACCAACAAGCCGTCATAGAAAATAGCAAGACAGTTATCAAAAAAAATAAAACAACTTTATTTAAAGAATGATTGTAATGCGGTATCTTCATTTAATATTTTCTTTAATTTTTCTACGGTTTCCGGTAATGTCTTATAACTTTTCCCTCCGGCAGCATTGAGATGACCACCACCATGGAAATAGCGTTTGGCCACATAATTGGCCGGAAATAGTTTCTTGGACCGAAACGACATCTTGATGTAATCCGGTCGTTCTATCATAATGACCGCGAACTGCACACCTTTTATCGACAACGGGATATTGACCATTCCTTCCTCATCGCCAATTTGATTATTGAATCGTTCTAAATCATTGGCAGGGATTGCAAAAAAAGCCGTTCGTTTTTCGGATAAAACTTCCATTCGTTCATACAAAGAATATCCCACCCAACGCATTCGCTCTTCGGAATAACTATTATAGATACGGTCGTAGATTTCATCTTTGTCTATTCCTTGTTCCAACAAATGAGCCACTATCTTGAAAGTTTCCGGTTGTGAAGAGTTGAAACTGAAACAGCCCGTATCGGTCATAATACCGGCATATAGATTTGTTGCAATATCTTGGTCTAAAAGACTTTGCCAACCCATCAGGGCAACAAACTCATAAGTCAGCTCCGATGCCGAACTTGCCAAAACTTTCGACAATGCATACTCAAAGACATCATCAGGATTGGGGTGGTGATCGATAAGTAATTTTATTGCAGTCGATTTTTTTAGATATTTTCCGAGGGGTGTTACCCGCTCGTAGTTATTGAAATCAATACAAAAAATAATATCTGCCGAAGCAATAACCGTTTGTACCGGCTCATCGTTTTCTGATGCTATAATATAGCGGTCAATGCCCGGCAACCACGCCAAGAATTCGGGATAATGATTGGGCAATACCGGTTGCACATGTTGAAATCCTTGTCTTTCCAACAAAAGAGTTAATCCCAAAGTAGCCCCTATAGTATCGCAATCGGGATTCTTGTGCGACACCAGAACAATTTTTTGAGATGTATCGCTCAGCAAATTCTG
>CAZSHT010000166.1:0-3967 GCA_964606715.1 uncultured Bacteroidales bacterium | reverse complement strand
ATATTGTATCTTTCCGTAATAAATCATATTTGCCAACAGATTATTTTCGGTGTCACTTATTGGAAATTCAGCCGTAAGCCATCCCCACAATGCATCGTGCAACATCATATTGGCATTCATTTTTTTTATGATATACCACGGAAATGCCAGTTCTCGATAATATTTACATTGACTTCCCAAATAAAAATCCAAGCCTATTCCGAGCAAATTACTGTCGACTACTATTGCTTGATTGAATCCGCTGACAAAAGTATAAACCTTCGGTACAGAATGTTTTGGAAAATAATAATGATAACATTTAAAAGCATTTGTCAAATCGTGTTCGAACGCCGACATATCGACAAATTTCTTTTCCACAACATCATATGCATTGCTGACAACATAATCGGATTTAAAAACTTGCAATCTTGATGCAAAATCCTTGCTGTAGGGATTTCCTATTTTTATTATTCGATAAGCATATAACTGCATAAACTGAGGATACTTGTTGATTAATGCAAATGCTTTTTTCGATAAACTATCGTTTGGTATTTGATAAAGCTCTTTATCGAACCTGTAAAACGGCAATTCTAAGTTTATTTTTGAAACATCAACCGAATAATGAGTTTCTTGTTTGCACGCAACCAAAACGACAAAAAAAAGACTTATTATTATGATAAAAATTCGCTTTCCCATAGATTGTACTTTGACATTACAATAATAAAAATTAAATTTGCATAATTGAATCATTTTAACCTAATTTAACGCCCTATGAAAAAAGCAAGTATTATCATCCTGCTAACGCTTTCTACTTTTTTCCTTCATGCTCAAAAACTAACCGGTGGTTTTTTTGCCAGTTCTAACTTAACATGGCTAAAACCCATCAATACTACCGAAATACAAAACGAAGGCATTAAACTCGGATTTTCGTATGGTATTTTGGGTGACTATCGCTTATTCGGAAAAAACTTTACGCTCAATATGGGCATTGTCATAGACCGTATGGGAGGGAAAATAGGTTATAGTGATTCTATTCCTCATTTTACAACTACCGATTCTACTTATGCTTTCACCAAAGGCGTTGTCATTGATTATAAACTCACTTATATCGGAATCCCCATTGGACTAAAAGGGAAAACCAACGAGATTGGTTATATTACCTACTTCATGAAAGGAGGTATTACCCCAATGTTTCATTTTCGCAGTAAAGCTGACGCTACTCAACATAACATAACCGACATGTCTATTCCAAAAGAAGTGGCAACATTGGCTATGGGATATTATATTGGCGGAGGCATCGAATACAATCTTGGAGGCTCCACCAGCCTTTTGGTAGAACTTGTTTTCACCAATGGCCTTACCGATATTACCAATACGGTTCGTATATTTAGAGGTGAAGAACGACAAGATGCTATTATTCAAAATAATTTAGCCTTGCGACTCGGTATTATTTTTTAATTTTGCCGATATAAAAATAATACTCATTCTCATGAAACTTGGTGTTGCCCAAATAAACTTAGGTGTCGGTAATTTGGATTTTTATTTCGATAAACTTCTTGCCGCTGTCAATAATCTTATTACACAAAATGCCGAAATCATTGCATTGCCACAGCTGGCACTTACCGGCGTCCCTGCCGAAGATTTTTTGAAATATACAGATTATTTGCAAAAACAAGATGATAATCTGGCTATTCTAAAAACACGATACCCGGAAATACATCTCTTGGTAGGCGGTGTCTTACAACAAGACGACAAATTATATAATGTCATATTTTATCTCCATAACGATAAAATACAGAAGATCTTCCCGAAACAACAACTCATTGAGGCAGAGTGGCTCGATGAGAAACATTATTTCGAAGCCGGCAAACGGGAGAATCATTTTATTGAAATAGACGGAAAACGCATCAGCATCAATTTCGACTGCTTTCACACCGATGTCAGCTATCAATCTGATGTCCTACTTTTCTTCACCACAGTACCTGCTCATCGCTATAAAGAACTCAGCAAAAACTTCAAGAAAAAACTAAAAGTCATTCAAAAACCGGCTGTCGTACTCAACTATTTGGGTAGCGAAGGACGGTATCTTTTTGCCGGTGGTTCTTATGCCCTTAATTCGGCACAAGAAACTATCGTTGACTTTCCTTTCTTCGATGAAAAACAAGCTATTGTGGATCTTAATACTATGGAAGAATTGCCGGCCATAGATACTTCTGTCTCCGATATTGAATTTATCCATAATGCATTGATTTTCGGGATAAAAGACTATTTCAATCGCACCGGATTTAAAAAGGCAATCATTGGTCTTTCCGGCGGAATAGACTCTGCCGTAGTGGCAGCACTTGCGGTCGAAGCTCTTGGGAAAGATAATGTTCAAGGTATTTTGATGCCTTCCGAATTTTCGTCTTCTCATTCTGTTGATGATGCTATTGCCTTATCCGAAAATTTAGAAATTTCCCACGAAACACTTCCCATCAAAAATACTTATGACAGCTTCTTAGAAACATTAAATCCATTGTTCAAAGACCTTCCGTTTAATGTTGCCGAAGAAAATCTGCAAGCGCGTATTCGCGGAACATTACTTATGGCCGTTGCCAATAAATTTAATGCCATCGTACTGAACACCTCAAACAAAAGTGAAGCCTTGGTAGGCTACGGAACTCTCTATGGTGATTTGGTAGGTTCCATTGGTGTCATCGAAGATTTATACAAAACAGAAGTCTATGAGCTGGCACATTTTATCAATCGAAACAAGAAAATCATCCCTACACATATTCTCGAAAAAGCCCCATCGGCAGAATTGCATCCCGACCAAAAAGACAGTGATTCATTACCACCCTATGATGTCCTCGATAATATTTTGAGAGAATTTGTAGAACACCGCCATTCAAAAAGTGAAATTATTGCTATGGGATATGATGAACACGCTGTAAATCACACTATTGAGCTACTATATGCCAATGATTATAAAAAATTCCAAGTTCCGCCACCATTGGTTGTTACAGGTAAAGGGAAATATTTCCCCCTGTTACTAAAATAATTATAATTTTCGCAACAATACAGCTCCACTGGAATACCCTCCTCCAAATACCGAAAGGACTATTGTGTCATTTGGCTTTAATTTATCCAAATTCTGAGCTAACACTATTGGCGTACTGGCACAACCGGTATTGCCAAAACGATCGATATTGGAAAGCACTTGCGAATCATCTAGTTTCAATTTTTTAGCGACAAAATCTGTTATCCTTGCATTGGCTTGGTGCGGAATAAAATAATTCAAATCGTTGAGTAAAACATCGTTGTTTTTTAAAATATTTTCTGTTTCAAGTGTAATGTATTTACACGCATATTGAAACACATCTCGACCAAACGGCATTGCTATCCCATCTCTTGTCGGCTTCACATAAACAGCATCGACACTCTTTCCCACATTTCCAAGTCCGGTTGTGTGAATATCCAGAATCTCAATATCATTCGAAGAAAGACTCTCTTTGGTAATAAACAAAGCAGCCGCACCATCACCAAATAAAAAACCTGAATTTTTATCATCGTCATTGCTGTAGGCACTGTTATGTTCAGAAGCAACCAGTAAAACTTTTGTCGCTTTATTAATGGCAAAATACCCTTCTATTGCTTCCAACGAATTGACAAACGATGAACACGCCGAATCAATTGTCAAGGCAATAGCATTATCAATATTAAATTCTTTTTGAATAGCATGAGCCAAAGTCCCTCCTAAATCATAAGGCGAATAAGTTGCACCTACTATCAAATCAACTTCTTCTATCGGAAACGGCAAATGAGGCAATGCTTTTTTGACAGCCTCTATCCCCATTGTATTGGTATTTTCATCTGCTTTTGCTCGTCGTCGTTCTTTAATTCCGCTTTTCGACACTATTTCCTCCTCGGTAAGACCTGCTTGCTCATAAAAATAGCTATTGGGAATTATCGTTTCGGGAACATACCATGAAAGTGTGTTTATAATCAT
>CAZSHT010000165.1:0-4046 GCA_964606715.1 uncultured Bacteroidales bacterium | reverse complement strand
ATTCATTCTTTTTATTTTTAGCACCATAGTATTTATAAAATTGGGCTTTGAATATATCTGCGTCTGAAAGTGGTAGACCACGATCATTAAGTGTCGAAAAAATGCGAAGTGCTGTGTCCTGTGATTCTGCCTCAATTGGTAGAAGAATGCAATTACCTAAAATCCGAGCAGGTAAATAAGGGAAAAAACTTGGGAACTCTTGCAGAAAGTCATCAATTTTTTTCTGGAAAAATTGATAATTCATAACATATTGACTCTTGCTGCCTTGTTTAACTATTCCAGTACGTAATAACTCTAGGAATTCATCTTTGTCATTATCTGTAGCAACTTCTGAATCAATTTTCAGTGTATTTTTATCTGCAGTACCAAAAATATCCGTTTTCCAGATACACTTCTCTATACGATCGCGAGTAAGTATGGAGTTTTTATCCTGCATATTGGCGAACTTGTCATAGAAAGCTCGTAAGATAAGCATTAGTGTTGTGAGTCGTTGTTGACCATCAATAACTTCTGATTTTCCATCCTCATTTCTATAGGTAACAATTGAACCAAGAAAATACTCTTCATTCTCGTCAAATGCTTCGTAATTATTATCAGGGAAAGAGAATAGGAAAAGATCATCCCACAAAGTTTGACATTGTTCCTCATCCCAAGCATAAGGTCGCTGGTAGTCGGGGATAAGAAAATCGGCCTTTTTATCTGATAACAACTCGATAATTGTCTTTTGATCTACATTGAGTTTCGACATGTTGTTCCTTATTGTTTGTCATGCATAACGACCAAGCTCACCGGCGGCAATGGAGCGCAGCGGAATTGCCGTCCGAGTGCAGCGCTTTGTTATGGCCTTCCTCAAGTATGTTGCTAATTTCAGTTGCAGAAACATTAGCAAGCTCTTTAGGTTCTAATTTGTACATTCCACCACCATAAACACGACCTTCATCAAGCATAGCTCTTCTAGTTATATTGTTTAAGGCTTCAATTAAACGCTCACTCAATTCCTCATGCTGTTCAATTTCCTTTTCCAAGTGCGGCTTGGGATAAAGTATAAGGTAAGAATTAGTGACTATCGCCCGTGTCCTGTTCAATATAAAGCGAAATGGTTTTTTTCCATCTTTATCAGCGCGTCCAATATATGTGCAATAGAAGCGGCTTGATGGTCTATTTTCTTGTGAATACCATATTTTCCGGCTTTTGCACAAGTATCTTTCAGAGACACCGGATCGGATGCCTTCTTTAAGGTATTCATACAATTTGGGATATAAATGTTTCACTTCATCCAGCGGAAGCCTGCAGTTAAGAACGAATAACTGATCATCAATGGCAGGAAAACCGTTTTTGTCAGCATTCACTTCAGTTACTTTAAGGTATCTAGGACTTGGTAAGATAGGTCGAAATTGTTCAAGCGGTAGACCACGATGGTCTATCTGTTCACGAGTAAGAATGAAGAATTTGTTGTCACCTGTTGCGATGCCACGCTTGATTGTAAAAAAGTCATTTAATATTGGCGTGTTGCCTTGCTTCCTTTTTTCAAATAGTGGAAAGCGCGTCCATTTATTTTCGGCGGCTAATGTATAACGACTAATGCCTTTTTCATATTTTGGCTTATCTATTGTTCCTCCGTAAGTGAATCTTACCTTATGGTTTTTCGACGGCTTTTTCTTTTTGAACCAGACTATCGCTGATGAAACAAGGGCATCATCAAATTGCACATCACTAGGGTTGAAGCGGTGAATTTGAAGTAGTGTTACCTCCTCCAATAAGTAATCTTTCAAAGCCTGACCGTAATTTACGTCCATGAATTCGCTTGGCACCAACCAACCGGCAATACCGTTATTTTTCATCCAAGGGTGCGCAAGCGCCATAAAATAACAGTATAGACCAGCCAAGCCAGACAATTTCATTTTTGCGGACTCAAGAGCTCTTGCCTGCAACCACTTCTTTTGTCCATTTAAGTGATGGTGTCGAACATACGGCGGGTTACAGATGATTAGGTTGTATTTTTCATCTTCATTTGGCGGTGTTTGTTTTGTGAAGTCTGCAATCCTATAGTCAAGAGTAGTCCCCCCCCATAACTTCCTAGTCGGTGCACCATAATGCTCGTCGATTTCAAATCCTGTAGCAGATTCAATCTGGTTTTCTGGGAATACAGTTATTAATGCACTGTAAAAAGAACCTGTACCAAACGCGGGATCAAGAAAGCGAATTTTGCCACGCTTCGGAAGAAGATTCTTTGCATGTTTCAAAATATCAATAGCAAGGGAACTTGGTGTTGAAAATTGCCCCATGATATTGCGTTCTTCTTTCGTTTTTTGACAGTCAAGTTGTGCTTGTAGTACTTGACGCTGGATTTCTAGTTGGTCAATCATCATCAAAATCCAAATTTTTCTAAATCGTCAATACGATGCTCCCATACCCAGTCAATACCTTCCGCTGCTTCATATCCAAGATAACCAGAGTCGAAATAACCACACAGAAACAAGTCAAAACTAACCTTGTCTCCATAAGTTTTGCGAAGCTGCTGAATCTTGACAGCTTCTTCCTTGCGGCGTTTGTTTGTATTGGTAAAGTCGCCGGCAGACTTAGCTTCAAATAATGCTGGAAACTCGCCTTTTTTAGCGTTTTTTCTCATAATTACTGCGTCAACCGGTATATTGACCTGTTTTCCTCCATCTAGAGTTACAGGAACATTAAAGCGGAATGAAAAAGTACCCTTTGGCATAGAAAGCCAATCTTCCGCCTCACTAGGCTGTAGTTCACGGTACCCACGAGCTTCAAGCCAAGCCTTGATTGCTGCAAGTTGACGTTGCTCTTGCGCGTTTCTAATAATTGGATCAGCTACCGCACCACAAAGGCGGTCAGCTACGATGGTTGACGCACGATGAACTTCCTCTTTGGTGCCAGTGTCACCGCGCTCCTTCCATACAAAAATATCTGGATCAGCCATCTTTTCGATAATATCCCCAATCATTCTCAGTTGCTTGATTAACTCTGGCTGCTTCATCTTTGGTGGAACACATTTATCTTTTTCCATGCTTTTCACCAAGTTAGGAGACACCCCGGCTAAACCCACAAGACGGTCACGCGCAATAGGTGGGCATGTTGTCATACGAAGCATTGGCAATACAGACGGATGATTCTGAAGAGTCTCAGGACGAATGTTCGTCATATTTTCTGTCCATTGTAGGGCTTGCTCGACTTCTTTTGTGGTTTCAATGCGGGTTTCTCGGAATGCCTTTGGTGCAAACCTCATGAACCAATCGTTATAAAAATCAACTGACTTAGCAACATCAGCTTTCCATAAATCTACCTTATCTCTATTAACCGCCATTTTTACCTCTTGGGATCAAGTATCAACATATCCGGTCGTAGCCCTAACGATGGACTTGAGCCAATAAGAACCCGCTAGGGTTTCTTATTGGCTCCAAAGATTTGTTAGCCCTTCTGTAATTGAAATAAACAATGGATGTTTCAAAATCTCTTTCAACAAGCTTTTTCTTTCTATATCATTAATCTTTTCTTTTTCAAGCTTATTGAGAATTGTATTTATTTCTTTCTGATATTCATTGATTATGCCATTATTAATAATCGTTCCACCGTTCATTGTGTCAATCTTTATTTCTCCTATTTCAATAGACATAGCTTTTTCCTTATTATCTAATTTTTTTAAGTGATCTTCAATTTCATCATTTGTAGCTAAATTTAATTTTTCCGAAAATTCAAGTATCTCTTTTTGCATTTCATTAATAATATCGTTATAATTATTATGTTCATTGGTATATTCTCTAAATATTTCTAATGTTGCCATAGCTTTTCCAAGTGACCAACTAAAATATAATTCTTCATTGATATTTGAAAGTTTTATTGAAACAGCATTCAAGAAACTGGTGGAAGTTATATAATTAAATAGCTCATTTTCAGACAACTTATCAATATCATTGCGAAATAACTTTACATCTACTAGAAACTTTTTTAAAATGTATGCTGATGTTTCATCAATGGAATTGTTTTTTAATTTTTGATCTAGTATCATTATTGCAAATGGATAA
>CAZSHT010000164.1:0-4059 GCA_964606715.1 uncultured Bacteroidales bacterium | reverse complement strand
CTGATAACTTATTACGATAATTTTTTTTGTAAAGGAACTGTATTGAAGTTTGTTCCGGCATCGGGAGCGGCTACGCGAATGTTTAAGGCATTATCAACATTTTATTTTGATAAAACTGCTGATGTTGAAGATGAAACACACAAAGAAGTTAAGTGTTTCTTTTCGTGTCTGAAAGACTTTGCTTTTTATCATTCGTTGCAAGAGATAATAGCAAAGAAAGAATCCAAGACTTTAGACGATCTGTTGGAACAAAAAGACTATCATCTTATTTTGGAGTATGTCCTGACCGGTAAAGGTTTAAATTACGGACATTTGCCAAAAGGATTGTTGGCTTTTCACAGATATTCGGAACTTGATGTGCGAACAGCTTTCGAAGAACATTGGGTAGAAGGTGTAGAGTATGCTCAAAAAAATGACAGGGTACATTTGCATTTTACAGTATCGCCCGAACATAAAGATGCATTCAATGAAACAGCAGAATCGTTATTGCCGGATTTCTCACGGCAACACCCGGTTGATCTAAAAATAGATTATTCTTTTCAAGATGAAAGAACAGACACAATAGCTGTAAATCTTGATAATGAGTTGTTTCGCGACGATAATGGAGCCTTATTGTTTCGTCCGGCAGGACACGGTGCATTGATATACAACTTGAATACCTTGGACAGCGATATGGTATTTGTGAAAAATATCGATAATGTGGTAGTTGACAGGATGAAAGAAACAACTGTGCGGTATAAGAAAATATTGGCAGGGTATCTCTTGAAATTACGAATAAAAATACATGCGTTTGTAAAATTACTGGATGCTGCCCCCGACAAGTTTTTGATGGATTCGATAGAGGCGTTTATGCTAGAAAATTATTTGATAGATACCTTACCTGAATGGGAAAATCAAGAACAGCGACGACAGTGGTTGTTTGATTTTTTGAACAGGCCGATTCGTGTTGCCGGAATGGTGCGGAATGAAGGAGAACCGGGAGGAGGTCCGTATTGGGTAAAAGATAAAACACATCAATATGCGACTTTGCAAATTGTGGAAGCGGCTCAAATAAATGATACCGATGAAACTCAAAAAGCAATAATGCAACAAGCAACACATTTCAATCCGGTAGATTTGGTGTTGTGGTTGAAGGATTATCAAGAAAAGAAGTTTAATTTGTTAGATTATGTCGATGGCGACACATATTTTATCTCATCGAAATCGAAAGATGGGAAACCGTTGAAAGCATTGGAATTGCCGGGTTTGTGGAATGGTGCAATGGCACATTGGTTAACGGTGTTTGTGGAAGTTCCTATCGAAACCTTTAATCCCGTAAAAACCATTACCGATTTATTGAGACCGGCACATCAGAATACCGAAAAATGATGTGTCTTCATTGAAAGCGGCGAGTTACTAAAATGATGTCATGCTCTGTCGATTTTTATTACCTTTGTCGGTTCACATAAAAACACATTGAACAATGTCGATGGAAACCATTCGTAATTTTTGTATTATTGCTCATATAGACCATGGGAAAAGTACTTTGGCAGACCGAATGTTGCAATATACCAAAACAATTTCGGATAGAGAGATGCGTGCTCAATTACTAGATGATATGGATATTGAGCGGGAACGGGGAATTACTATAAAAAGTCATGCTATCCAAATGGCTTATGCCGAAGATGGAAAAACTTATAATCTTAATTTGATAGACACACCGGGGCATGTTGACTTTTCGTATGAAGTGTCGCGAGCCATAGCTGCTTGTGAAGGGGCTTTGTTGGTGGTAGATGCTACGCAAGGTATTCAGGCACAGACGATTGCAAATTTATATCAGGCGATAGAGCAAGATTTGGAAATTATTCCGGTGGTTAATAAAATAGATTTGCCTCAGGCGATAACCGAAGAAGTGAAAGATCAAATAGTAGAGCTGATAGGTGTGGAAAGAGAAGAGATTATAGAGGCGAGTGGGAAAACAGGAGAAGGTATCGACAAAGTGTTGAGTGCGATTGTGAAACGCATCCCTGCCCCTACGGGAAATGCCGAAGAACCGTTACAGGCTTTAATCTTTGATTCTATCTTCAATCCGTTTAAAGGAATTATAGCTTATTTTCGTATTGTAAACGGTGTGCTTAGGAAAGGCGACAAAGTGAAATTCTATCATACCAACAAAGAATACAATGCCGAAGAAATAGGTATTCTACAGATGGATTATATCGAAAAAGATGAAATTTCAACGGGTGATGTGGGCTATATCGTAACCGGAATAAAAACCTCGAAAGAAGTTCAGGTTGGTGATACAATTACCCATGTGCAACGACCGTGTGAAACGCCTATCGAAGGATTTAAAGCAGTAAAGCCAATGGTGTTTGCAGGTATCTATCCAATCGATCCGGACGATTATGAGCAATTAAGAGATTCGATAGAGAAACTTCAACTCAATGATGCGTCGTTGGTTTTTGAGCCGGAATCATCTCTGGCATTGGGGTTTGGCTTTCGTTGTGGCTTTTTGGGTTTGTTGCATATGGAAATTATACAAGAACGCCTCGACAGAGAATTCAATGTGAATGTTATTACGACGGTTCCCAATGTGTCGTATATGTTGCATTTGACCGATGGCACCGTTAAAGAAATTTATAATCCGTCAGAATTGCCGTCGCCCGATAAAATTCAGATGATAGAAGAGCCGTATATCTCGGCACAGGTCATTACCAAGAGTGATTTTATAGGACCTATCATGACTTTATGTATTGAGAAACGCGGTAAGTTAATCAACCAAACATTTATTACTTCATCGCGGGTGGAGTTGAATTTTGAGATGCCGGTAGGAGAGATTGTTTTTGATTTTTATGATAAGCTGAAAAGTATCTCGAAAGGATATGCTTCGTTCGATTATCATCAGATAGGTTATCGCACCTCAAAATTGGTGAAATTGGATATTTTGCTTAATGGTCAGCCTGTAGATGCATTGTCAACATTGATTTATCAAGGGAATGCGTATTCGTTTGGTCGTCGTATCTGCGAAAAGTTGAAAGATTTGATTCCGCGACAACAATTTGATATTGCCATACAAGCGGCTATCGGAGCAAAGATTATTGCCCGGGAAACCGTAAAAGCATACCGAAAAGATGTTACCTCAAAATGTTATGGTGGTGATATTACGCGAAAGCGGAAATTATTGGAAAAACAAAAGAAAGGAAAAAAGAAAATGCGACAAATCGGTCGTGTGGAAGTGCCACAACAAGCTTTCCTTGTCGTATTAAAACTAAACGATTAAGAGTAAGATAGTGTATTTCAGAGACATATATGGACAAGAAGCAGTAAAACGCCATTTGCTTGATATGGTGCGACAAAATCGTGTCAGTCATGCACAACTGTTTTTGGGACCCTCGGGTGTTGGAAAATTGCCGATGGCATTGGCATTTGCCCGGTATTTGAATTGTGAAAATCCAACGGAGACAGACAGTTGCGGAAAATGTTCATCGTGTCGAAAAATGGATATTTATCAGCACCCCGATGTGCATTTTGTATTTCCGGCGGTGACAGTTCCAAATGCCAAACAAAAAGGCAGTGTCAATTTTCTGAAACAATGGCGAGAGCAATTACAAGAACGCCCTTATTTTGATTTTATGGAATGGGCGGTGCGTATCAGTCCGAAAGGCAATAAACAATTGACGATTTACAAAGACGACAGTGATGCGGTGATTCAAGCGTTGAACTTTAAAACTCATGAAGGGCGTTATAAGATAGCTGTTGTCTGGTTGCCGGAAAAGATGAATGCAATTGCTGCCAATAAACTTTTAAAGGTAATAGAAGAACCTTATCCCAATACGGTTTTCTTATTTGTGTCAGATGAACCCGACCAATTGTTGCCAACAATCTTGTCGCGTTTGCAACGCATCGATTTTCCATTATTATCAAGAGGCGAGATAGAAGCGTTTATCAAATCAAAACGCCCCGAATTGCCACTTCCTAAGGTGCAAAATATTGCCCGTATTGCCAAAGGCAGTTTGTTGAATGTAGAACAAATTATTGATGAAGATAAAAGTGAGAAACAGTCTTATTTAGAGTTGTTTA
>CAZSHT010000163.1:0-4088 GCA_964606715.1 uncultured Bacteroidales bacterium | reverse complement strand
CAAAAAAAATAGTAGATTTGCAATTATTAAAAAAGTCATATCATGAAAAAAGATAATTGGATTGTATTAACCGTTTTTGTTGTATTAGCTGCTTTGAGTCGTTTAGTGCCACACCCTATGAATGTTACACCTATTGCCGCAATGGCATTATTCGGTGCTGCTTATTTCAACCGTAAATTATTATTTGTAATACCGGTGTTGGCTTTATTTGTCAGTGATTTATTGGTCAACAATATTCTGTATGGTTCTTATTATCAGCATTTTGTTTTCTTTTATCAAGGTGCCTTCTTTGTATATCTGTCATTTTTCTTGATTGCCGGATTGGGTGTTTTCTTATTAAAAAAGATAGCTGTAAAAAATATTATTTTAAGCAGTCTTTTAGCCTCTACATTATTTTTTCTCATTTCCAATTTCGGGGTATGGATGACAGGAACAATGTATCCTCATACATTCAGCGGACTGATAGCTTGTTATACAATGGCCATCCCATTTTTTGGCAATACCCTTTTAGGAGATTTATTTTATGTAGGCATATTATTTGGAGGCTATGAGCTGGTGAAGATGAAAGCATTAAAGCAAGTCAATATTTAATCTTAACAAAACAATAAAATTATGGAAAATATAGATTGGGGTAATCTGCCTTTCGGCTACATGAAGACCGATTACAATATTCGTTGTTATTATCGTAATGGTAAATGGGGTGCTTTGGAAACTTCTTCTGACGAATCATTAAACATTCACATTGCGGCAACCTCATTGCATTACGGACAAGAAGCTTTTGAAGGAATGAAAGCATTTCGCGGAAAAGACGGAAAAATCCGTTTGTTTCGTTGGGATGAAAATGCCAAACGCATGCAACGCTCGGCAAAAGGTATTATGATGCCCGAAGTCCCAAGTGAATTGTTTTTGGAAGCTACAAAATTGGCTATTAAATTGAACGAACGCTTTGTTCCTCCATATGGCTCAGGAGCATCGTTGTATATTCGTCCTCTATTGATAGGAACAGGAGCAGAGATTGGGGTAAAACCTGCTGACGAATATTTATTTATGATTTTTGTAATGCCCGTAGGTCCTTATTTCAAAGAAGGATTTAAGCCTGTGGATATGATGATTACCCGAAAATTTGACCGTGCAGCTCCGCTTGGAACAGGAAAATATAAAGTAGGCGGAAACTATGCCGCCAGCTTAACCTCTCTCGACTTGGCACATCACGAAGGTTATGCTTCGGTACTATATCTTGATGCCAAAGAGAAAAAATATATCGATGAATGTGGACCTGCCAATTTCTTTGGCATAAAAGACAACACTTATGTAACACCTAAATCGGATTCTATCTTACCGTCGATTACCAATATGAGCCTCATAGCTTTGGCAGAATCATTGGGACTGAAAGCAGAACGCCGAGCAATGCCCGAAACAGAATTGGAATCATTTGAAGAAGTAGGTGCTTGCGGTACAGCAGCCGTAATTACGCCTATCAAAAAGATTGTCGATATAGATGGTAATAAAGAATACACCTATTGTCCTGATGGTAAACCGGGACCGATATCTACAAAACTATATGAGAAACTGACTGCCATGCAGTTAGGTGATATCCCCGATGAATTTGGCTGGATAACAACACTTTAACCTTTTAAACCACAAATGACAAAAAGGAAAGATTTACAAACGACCGTAAATCTTTCCTTTTTTAATTTAATATTCGATGCAAAAAACAGCACATTATATCTCCGTTCTTCTTCATCCTTTATTTATACCACTGTATACGACTTTTTTTATTTTTAATAAATACCTTTCTCAAAATCCGAAATTTGCCGGCATTATCTATTCTTTATTAATCATCGATTCTATCTTGTTGCCTTATTTCTTTACTCGTATTATGGCTCGAAAGAAACACGCAGAAAGTATCGAATTAAATAGCCGAAAAGAACGCTATTGGCCGTTGGCATTTGTCTTATATTCTTATGCTGTCTTGGCATTTTTGTTTTATTATTTGAAAATAGGGTTTTATATGGAACTCTTTTTTTTCTCTGTCTTGGGTGTTTCCCTGATAGCATTTTTACTTAATTTTTTCTACAAAATAAGTTTGCATATGTTGGCAATGGGTACCGTTACGGGATTTATCTTGGCTTTTTTCATTTATTTTAAAGTTTATCTCACTGTGGGATTGCTGGCAAGCATAAGTATTAGTGCTATTGTTGCTTCGGCAAGATTGTTTCTGCAAGAACACAATCCGGCAGAGATTTACAGCGGTTATTTGGTCGGTATTTTTACCACATTGCTTATTACGGCGTGGTATTATCAGTATTATCTGTCTCATTTTACAATCTATTAAAATGGCGATATCAAAAAAAGTTTCTGTTGGAGAAATAACCATTGGAGGAGGGTATCCTACTGTAATACAAACAATGGTAAACACGACAACGGCTGATATTGAGAAAACGGTTGCACAATGTATTTCTGTATGGCAAGCAGGTGCTCAACTGGTGCGTATTACTATTCCGACAATAAAAGATTTAGAAGCCGTAAAAAAAATACAACAACAACTAAAAGAACAAGGATTTGGCAACATACCATTGGTTGCCGACATTCATTTCTCACCGAAAATAGCATTGAAAGCCGCCGAAATAGTTGACAAGGTGCGTATCAATCCGGGAAATTTTGCCGAACAAAAAGGACTTTCCGAAACAGAACAAGCAAATTATATACAAAAAAAACTCATCCCTTTGGTGACACTTGCCAAACAACGAAAGATAGCCCTACGCATTGGTGTCAATCATGGTTCTTTGTCGGAACGGATGCTCGAACGATATGGCGACACACCCGAAGGAATGGTCGCTTCGGCAATGGAATATATTCGACATTTGGAAACATTATCGTTTTTCAGCATTATCATCTCTCTAAAATCATCGAATCCTATTGTAATGGTACAGGCCAATCGTCTTTTGATACAAGAAATGGAAAACACAAAATACCGTTATCCGATACATTTGGGTGTAACAGAAGCCGGCGACGGACAAGACGGTCGTATAAAATCAGCTATCGGCATCGGCACTCTTTTGGCAGAAGGAATCGGTGATACAATTCGTGTATCGCTAACAGAACCCCCTGAAAATGAAATTCCAACAGCAAAAAAAATCATTGCTGTCTCCGAAAAATTGCAATACCACAATGCACAAGGAAACACAGCATATCATCTGCGAAAAACTTTATCAATAAACGGAAAAGTTGGTGGACAAAATAAACCGATAGTAATTTTACCTTATGATAAATCATATCTCGACAGCGATTTACTTCCGGACTTTATAGTTTCTGATACCATTGTTGATTTACCCGAAAACACTTCGCTAATAATGCCTTGGCAATATTGTGAAAAGAACAAATCGACTATTCCACTGCTCAATCTTGAGATTTATAAAAATCGATGGCAACAATTTGCAGATTATCCATTGGTGTTTTTGCAACTAACAACCGAACAAGCACTCAACATCAGCAACTTACCATCTAACATCAGCCTTATTGTCGATTTGAATACTAGTAATAACGGCTATCAAATACAACCTTCGATAATACAATATCTGGATACCAAAAAAATTCTGAATCCGGTTGTTTGGCGTTACACCGCAAACGAAAATGATGAAGAGGCATTTTTGATACAATCGGCTATACTATTGGGGCGTGGGTTTATGGATGGTTATGGCAACGGATTATTTCTCGATAATCACTCAACAGCAATTTCGAAGACTACTGTCAACTCTGTTGCATTCGGTATTTTACAAGCCACTCGTCGTCGAATTACAAAAACAGAATATATCGCTTGTCCGTCGTGCGGACGAACTTTGTTCAATCTCGAAGATACTGTTGCCAAAATTCGCCGGAAAACAACACATCTAAAAGGTATAAAAATTGCCGTAATGGGCTGCATCGTCAACGGAATAGGCGAAATGGCCGATGCCGATTATGGCTATGTAGGGGCTTCCTCTGGGAAAATTACATTGTATAAAAATAAAGTTGTTGTTCAAAAAAATATTGACGAAACCGAAGCCGTAGAAGCCCTCATTCGTTTAATCAAAGACAGTGGCGACTGG
>CAZSHT010000162.1:0-4095 GCA_964606715.1 uncultured Bacteroidales bacterium | reverse complement strand
AGTGATGATTGCCAAAAGAATGCTTATTATCTTAAATATTATTTTGAAATTTAAAACACTGTTCACCGCTCAAAATTGCATTTATATGATTTTGCAAATGTAACGACATAATTCGATACATTTTCTGCTGAATATTATTTTTCTTGCGGTGGCAATACCTCGCGTTGTTTTTGATTCACTTTCAGAGGGATATAATTAATTTTTGAAAACTGATTACTCGACCCGATAATCTTAAATTCGGTGCGTCTGTTTTTGGCTCTTCCTTTCGGATTGTCCGAACCATCAGGATTGGTATTTGGAGCAATAGGTTTCGACTCGCCATATCCTTTGGCTACCAACCGGCGAGCGTCAATACCTTTTTCTCGAATAAGATAATCCACCACACTCTCGGCACGGCGTTGCGACAAGCGTTTATTGTAATCGTCATTGCCTTTACTGTCGGTATGCGAACTTATTTCTACTATCAATTTAGGGTTGTCTTTCAAAATAGGATACAACAAACTGTCGATTGTTTTTTTTGCAATGGCTGTCAGGTCGGCTTTGTCGAATTTGTAATAGATATTTTCCAAAACGATTGCCTTCATCGGTATTTTTTTCAGTTCAATATCACGAATCAAAGTATCGGAACGATTGATGTCTTCGGTAGAAAAATCAACAATACCGTTGAAATATCCGGCTTTCTCTACCACCAAGCGATAACGATTTCCGCGTTCCAACTGAAAACCATACTCTCCGCCGGAAGCAGTATTAAATGTTTCGATAAGATATTCTACGGGTTTCCCTTCACTGCTGTCTTCCAACAACAATGAGACCTGAGCCGAATCCAACAAAATGGTCGAATCTGTTTCGTGAGTCTTCGGAACAAAAGTTCTTGCCACACTATCGGCAGACGAAACAACCGTAAGAGAATCAGTCAATATTGTTGAATCGGCTGTATGTTGAATCGGCGTATCTGTTAAAAGAGAATCTGCAACAACCGAATCCTGTGTTGGGCTTTCCGGTGCCGGAGCCAACACCTGCTCAATGGTATCGTTCTCGGCAATATTGTATTTGGCAAACACAATACCTCTTATGGCAATATGAATATATTGTGTCCAACGAAAACTATACAGGTCGTCGCAACAAGTCGGATTTTTTAGTGCTACACCGCCTTTTCTGTTGGAAGTAAAAAACCCTGTTTCTCTATTTTTGCTAATGGTAAAATATAAATCATCGGCTTCGGTATTAATAGGATATCCCATATTGAGCGGTGGCGACCATTTGTTTAACTCACCGGTTGTCTTGAAAATATCCAATCCACCCAATCCGGGATAGCCGTCAGAAGAAAAATATAAGGTGTGTGTCGTCATATCGAAATACGGTGTCATTTCATTGCCCACGGTATTGAGTTTGCTACCTGCTTTTCGCGGTCGGGAATAGCGGTCTTTGGTTTTGTCATACAAAAAATACCAAATGTCTGTTCCGCCTTTTCCTCCCGGACGGTCCGACACAAAATAGACAACCTCCCTATTCTTCTTTGACTCTATCCCCACCGTTGGTTGTGTAGAAGTATAAAATGGGTCGTTGATGGGTTCATCTAACCGCTTAGGACTCGACCATATGCCACTTGTTTTTTGGCTCACATAAATCTGACTGATTATTTTCCCTGCTTTATTTTGCGTGGTTTTGGTGAAATAGAACCGACTACCGTCGGGCGAAAAAGCACCATTGGCAACATTGGTTGTAGTATCGTTGAACGGTCCTTTGAAAGCACCTGTTGTCGTCCAATGAGCATCTTGCCCTGTTGCCACATAAAACTTACGCACAGGCGGTTTCACCGTTGTATCTTCGATATTGTAATAGGTTATCTTATCGCTTCGCAAGGAAGAATACAGCAATGTATCGGCAGACAATGACAAGGGAGAAGCCTCTATGTGTGCCTTATTCACCGAAGTATCCAAATGATAAATCAATACTTTCAATGCCGAATCTTTCAGCACAGGTGCCAAATCACAAGCTTTGAGCATCACCTTATACATCTTTTTGAGATACCGTTTGTTTTTGAGTGTGGGCGTTCGCAAGACTTTTTTGAATTTGACAAACACCTTTTTGGCATCGGCATATTTTCCTTGTTGCATCAACATTTGTCCATAATAGAACAGCGTTGCACCATATTTTTTCGGATTGGCATCATAAAGTTTTTTATACAATGACATGGCATTCTCATAATCACGCGCTTGACGATAGCACTCTGCCAAACGAAACGACACTTTCAGGTTGTCGGGTTTTGCCGTCAGAAAAGTTTTATACAAGTCAATAGCGGTATAGACATCACCCAAAGACTCGGCTGTTCGTGCCATTTTACGAATATGGCCGGGCGATGCATATTGCTTTTCTTGTGCTGTTCCGCCTATCGAAACAATAAGAAAAGAAATAGATAATATGCCTATTTTAATAGCGTTCACAAGGCAATGCTATTTTATGGACACACGATGCCCTATTCGTATAAATCAAACTAAACTCTAATGCTCCTCGCATATTGGAGGCAACTCTGAGTGGCGAAATATTGTAATCGTAACTGAGACCCACATCAAAATTTTTGAGTGTAACGCCCACAATGGCAATAATGGCATCTATACGCATATTGAAACCGTCACGATATAAGATTCCTCCATAAACGGATTTCAGTTTCAAATCGTTTTTGTCTAATTTCATATCGGCATTGGTTCCCAACAGAAATTCATTTGCATTTTTGTGCAACATATAGATAAGATGTGGCAAAAGGCTCCATTTTTTTGTCAAAGGATAGACACCACCGCCGTATAACACCATTCGCAACGGCAACCTATTTTTGTCGCTCATAAAACTTTGCCCGGGATTGTTGAGATGAAATACCGACACTGCTCCCATCGGTTGTAATTTCCCGAAACGACCGTTCCACGCTCCGCCGATATTGACATCGAAATACGAAATTTTATCTTCTAATTTGTTTTCGCCCGACGGCATATTGCCGTTGAAACCTCCTATGCCTTGGTCATATTGGTTGGGAAATGTCAATCCGTCTTTACTGAAATTGCTAAACACATACCCCGGCTGTATGCCGATATGAAATGTATTGTTTCCGATGCGTTTGTGATAGGCTGCCGAAAGGTAGATTTTGTTGACCGTAAGAAACGCATAGCCCGAATTGTCATTGACAATATACAGTCCACCGGCAACATCTTGATAGAACAACTTGAACCGACGGTCATAGCCAACAGACACCGTTTTATAAGGTGTTGCTATCGAACGCCATTGGGTGCGATAGTTGTTGCTCACCCGCCAATCACCTTTAAACAACCCCGTAAAAGACGGCGATACCGACAATGGTGAATTATAAAATTGTGAGAAATGAATGTCCTGCCCATATGCCACCTCGCCAAAAGACACCACAACGCTGATAACTAGAAACATACTGAAACTACGACAAGCATTTTTCATAGGAAACAAATGTAATGAAAATATAAATTGACAATATTAATTTATAATATTTTCATCAGCACAAAAATGAAAAATGAAAAATTGACCGTTGAAAAAGATAAAATTCAAGCCAAAAAATTCTTTTTTCCGAATTACTGTTTAAATTTTTTGAAGTCGTGTAACCCAATCTGATAAATCATTGTTGACCATATCTCCATTCCTTTTACTCCCGGAAACATGCCTTCGTTGGATGTTTCTCTAAACTCACCATCTTCTTCCGTTTGAATATCGGATTTATAGGACAGAGAATATTTTGTCCTGTTTTTCATCAACAAAACAACCTTCATTTTTTCCTTTTTCTCTTGCTCTGTTTTTCCGTGAGTTGCCAAACAAAAATAAAATTCAATCGTTCCTTTTTGACCGGATTCGTCAAAAAGAGAATCATTTTCCCAAGTATCAATTATTTCATGAAATGGTTCAAGTTTAATGATTGAATAATTAAAACGACCACTATCTGTCGGATACAATTTTATGGTGAACTTTGTTCCTATCGGAAAAGCAAAACCGTTAGCCTGTTCTGTCGGCAGGTCTTGTGCTTTAATAAAATTATTGGTCAAAAAAAACAATAATAAAGTCAATATTATTCTCATAGCATTT
>CAZSHT010000161.1:0-4103 GCA_964606715.1 uncultured Bacteroidales bacterium | reverse complement strand
CGATTGATTAATTTGGATAATGCAGAGAGAAGGGTTTCTACATCATAAAAGTGTAACCCCGTAGTGGGTTCATCAAATAAAAAAAGAGTATGAACATCGGATTCTTTTGAGAGAAAAGATGCCAGTTTCATGCGTTGTGCTTCACCACCACTTAATGAAGATAATGATTGTCCGATTTGCAAATAACCTAAACCAACCTCTTGTAAATATTGTAACCGGTTAATAATGGCTTGGTTGATTTTTTCTTCTTTGTCTTGCTCAAAAAAAGTGATAGCCTCATTGATTGTCAGATTTAAAATATCATTGATATTTTTTTTGCGATAAGTTACTTCTAGAACTTCATCCTTGAAGCGTTTTCCATGACACACATCACATTCTATTTTTACATCAGCCATAAATTGCATATCGATGCTGATATATCCGTCACCTTTGCAGTTGTCGCAACGACCACCAGGAACATTAAATGAAAAATGAGACGACTTTAATCCGTTAAATTTAGCTCTGCGTTGGGAAGCATAGAGTTGTCGAATAAAATCATAAGCTTTGATATAAGTTGCCGGATTGGAGCGACTGGAACGACCAATCGGCTCTTGATTGATATATTCAACATTTTTTATTAAGTGAATATCACCGGATAATTTTTTATAATGACCTATTTTCTCGGTAGGTTTGTTGAGATATTTCAATAATGCCGAAAACAAAATATCATTTACCAAAGTGCTTTTCCCTGAACCACTTACGCCGGTAACTACAGTGAGCGTATTGAGCGGAAATTTTACCGTTTCGTGACTCAATTTCAAATTATGTTCCTCTGCTCCTTCAATATTAATAAAATTTTTTGCCAAACGATATTTTGTTTTTCCTGAAATGTTTCTTTTGTGAGTTATATAATCTGCTGTGAGACTTTTACTTGTTTTAAGTAGTTTGTCGAAAGTGCCGGAAAAAATAACATTGCCACCATTACTTCCGGCAAAAGGTCCAATATCAATAACATAGTCGGCATGTCGAATGATTGTTTCATCGTGTTCTACAATGACGATTGTATTGTTTAATGCTTTTAATTGGTTGAGGACAGATAATAGTTTCATTGTATCATTCGGATGTAGTCCAATCGTAGGTTCATCAAGGATATATAAGGCTCCGACAAGGGAACTACCAATGGCATTGGCCAAACGGATGCGTTGCATCTCACCTCCCGAGAGTGTCGACGAGAGACGGTTGAGAGTAAGGTATCCAAGTCCAAGATTAATAAGAGCTTCAGAGCGTTTTTTTATTTCGTATAAGATGTGTTTTGATATTTTTTTGTCACTATCACTTAATTCTAATGATTTGAAGAAAGAAACAAAATCACTTAATTCCATTGTCAATAAATCCTGAATGGTATGGTTGGCGATTTTCACATAAGAAGTTTCTTTTCGCAATCGTGTTCCGGAACATTCCGGACACAATGTCTTTCCGCGATAGCGAGACAATAAAACTCGATATTGAATTTTGTATTTGTTGGCTTCCAACATTTTGAAAAATGTATTTAATCCTTCAAAATATTGATTACCTGTCCACAGAAGTTTAATTTGTTCTTTCGTTAATTCACCAATAGGTCTGTGAATCGGAAAGTTAAATTTATAGGCATTGTCAATCAATTGTTGTTTGAATTCTTGCATCGTATTGCCTCGCCAAGGGGCAATGCCATCTTCGTATACAGATAATTCTTTGTTGGGGAAGATGAGTTCTTCGCTATATCCGAGAATACGACCGTAGCCTTCACAAGTAGGACAGGCTCCCAAAGGATTGTTGTAGCTGAAAAAATGGAATGAAGGTTCTTGAAAGATTAAACCATCAGCTTCAAAATGAGTTGAAAATTGTTTTGATTTCCAACCTTCCGGAGTTTCATATTTAACCAAGCAATAGCCATTTGACAATTGAAATGCAGTTGAAACAGAGTCAATTATGCGACTTATAGTGTTTTGTTCCGGCTTGTATTTTATACGATCAATAAGAAGATTTATTGAATGGTTAATATTTTTTTGAATGAGTTTGTTAATGTCGGTTAACGGATAAAATTTCGTTTCGTATTCGATTCGGGAAAATCCTTTTTCTTGCCAGATTAAAGAAGTCTCAGAAGCAGATGTTGTATCGTCAAAGTAGAAAGGCGACAGAATAAGAAGTTTGCTTTCAAGAGGAAGTGTTTTGATAAATGAGATGACGGTATCGGAAGTTTCTTTCTTGACGATATTACCCGATATAGGCGAATAGGTAATTCCTATTTTGGTGTATAGCAGTCTTAGGTAATCATATAATTCGGTAAGCGTGCCTACGGTAGAGCGGGCGTTGCCTGTTTTTGTGCGTTGGCTGATGGCAATGGTAGGAGGGATATTTTCTATTTTCTCAACATTTGGCTTGTTGATTTTTCCTAAGAATTGCCGAGCATAAGAAGAAAGACTTTCTATAAAACGGCGTTGCCCTTCGGCAAATAAAGTGTCGAAAACCAAACTTGTTTTACCGGATCCTGAGATTCCGGTGACAACGGTTAATTTATTTAAAGGAATATCAATAGAGATACCTCTAAGGTTGTGTTCACGGGCATTGTAGATGGAAATAGTTTCTTTTTTCATTAAAGATGGCATTGTTTTTGCCCTAAAAATTTTAAATTTGCAACAATTTTAATTAAATTTGCGTAATAATAAAAGCAATTTTGCATTAACCACAAAAATAGGAGAATCGCTTATCGAGAATATCTACATCTGAAACCATAAAAATAGGGAGGTAGATATGGATCTTAAAAATCTAAAAGATCAAGAACTCGTTAAGTTGTTCGTGGAGAAAGATTCTTCAAAAGCAATAGAAGTATTAGTAGAGAGATACAAAAAACAATTGTATTCTTATATTTTTTTCCAGTTGAAAAATGAGGAATTGGCAAATGATATCTTTCAAGAAACATTCTTGAAGGTAATCAAGTCATTGAAGAAAAGAAAATATTCCGATGAGAATAAACTATTGGCTTGGATAATACGAATAGCCCATAATTTGATAATAGATCATTATCGTTCAATAAAAAAAATGCCGATAGTTTCTAACAATAAGCCGGATTATGATTTGTTCGATTTGATGGGAACAAAAGAGAAATCAATAGAAAAAGAAGTGATTTCGGAACAAATATATAAGAATGTGAAGCATTTGGTAGCATTATTGCCTCAAGAACAAAGAGAAGTTATAGTGATGCGTCATTATGTGGGAATGAGTTTCAAAGAAATAGCAGAACAAGCAGATATCAGCATTAACACAGCATTGGGTAGAATGCGATATGCTCTCATTAATCTTCGCAAAATGATTGCAGAACAAAATATAGATTTGTTGGTAGGATAGTGTAAATATATGCATGCTAAATAAGAAGCGGGACTTATCACAGATAAGTCCCGCTTCTTATTTACTGTAAAGAAAATCTTTATTTGTTTTCTTCTATTGGTTCTACATCAGACCAGTTTTTCCCGGATTTAATGCGATAAAGTTGCATCTCGGAAATTCCAAATTGACGAGCCAATAATTTCATTCGAGTTTTACGATTCGGATCATTCAATTTTCGTTTGATAAGCTTCACTTGTGCTTCCGATAATTTTGAATAATGACGAACACCGGCTCTTGATCGGTAATTCGGATCGGTTTTATTAAAAGCTTTTCGTTCTTCTTTTGTTTTCCATGCTAAATTTTTATAATAGGTGTTCATCCTATTATAATCCAAATGGATAACATAACGAGCATCTTTTTTCCGACTTTTTGGTAGGAAATTACGAGCTACCAATTCAGCAATTAACAATGTGAAAGGTTTTCCTTCTCTGTCACGAAGAACAATGTAAGGCATTCCTTTTACAATGCTTGGTTTTAGCAATTTGCCGATTTTTCGGTTGTGGGCATAACTTTTAACTCTGCCGTAATTTGAGATTTCATAACTTCCTCTGGGGTTGAATCCTTCATATGTCAAAGGTTTCCATTCTTCATCCCAGAATGTTTTTTCTTTTTCCATAACTTGATGTGTTTTTTAGTTTCAGGAACAAAGATAACAGTGTATTATGAAATAGAAAAATTAATTAACATATTTTTAATGAAAA
>CAZSHT010000160.1:0-4121 GCA_964606715.1 uncultured Bacteroidales bacterium | reverse complement strand
CTTCCAAGGTTTCAAAGCTCATTCGTGTCATATTTACACCGTCTTTTTCATCTTTAGCAGCCGTTACCCACGGTAAGTGACCATAGCGTTTGATATATTTTTCGATACTCAAAATGCCAAACTTCTTAGTATAATCCGGGTTAAAAACAAAATCCGGCTTATTATAAGTATTGCTTCCTGTACCATAATAAATATCCCCCGTAATTCGCACATCGCCATTAACTGTAAATAACTTATCCGGTGTATTGGTTCCTATTCCCACATACCCATTTTTAAGAACCGTTACTGCATTATGTCTGTTGGCATCTCCCAATCCGTTTCCTATGACAAACAATGCACTTGTAGGTGTTGTATCATTTACAGAAGAAAACACTTCATTATAAAATCCCAACACAAAAGAAGACGCTGCTGCGGCTTCGGTATAAACGCCATAAGCTACGGAAGCATCGCCACCTGTAACTGCACCTTGCCCAATAGCTACCGAAGCATCACCTTTGGCCTCGGTTTGCGAACCTATTGCCATAGAAGCATCTCCCATTGCTTTTGTAAAACTGCCCATTGCTATAGCTCCATATCCTGTTGCTTCAGTTGATTCGCCCATAGCAAACGAAGAAGTTCCACCGGCAATGGTCAAATGTCCCATAGCTGTCGAAAATTGTCCACTTGCCAAAGTATGATATCCCATCGAAGTAGCATCATCATTATCGGCCACTGTAGAATCGCCCATTGCAATAGCATGTAATCCTCGGGCTATTGACAAATGTCCCATAGCAATACTTGCATTCCCTATGGCCTTTGTTTGTGTTCCCATAGCTGTTGCATTATCACCCCTTGCAATCGTATGGTATCCCATTGCCATAGAAGAATATCCCTGCGACAAGGTACTGTCGCCAAGTGCTACGGAAACCACACCATTAGCCATTGTTTTATGTCCCATCGAGATACTGAGCGTATCATTTGCCTGAGCATAAGCTCCTAAAGAAAATGCCAACAATCCGGTAGCTTTAGAGCTATATCCCATTGCCATAGCTCCTTTTGCCGTGGCCGTATCATAAGCTCCTATTACATAAGAACCTTTGCCCTTTGCTATCGAATTTTTCCCAAACGCATAAGCTCCTGTATCTACTGCCGAAACACCTGCACCAAAAGCATAGGAACTACTTGCCAACGCATGAGCTTTAAAACCGATAGCTGTTGAATTTTTTCCGTGAGCAATAGCTCTATATCCCAATGCTTGCGAGAAATCTCCTATCGCTTTACTCTCAAAACCAGTTGCCATAGAATTAGTTCCCACACTGTCGGGCGATTCTATCAAAACACGCCCCGTAAGAAAGGCTTCTTTTACGGGATACCACAATATCAACGGTTTACTGGGGTTTATTACATCGGCAGAATCGGATGGTGAAATGGTAAAATAATTCTCTGTACTGTCGGCTCTACCCGAATTTTTTCCACTCACAATGAAACCGCCTTTGTAGGCTCCACGAGCATCTATTTTTTTATCAATAAAAATATGCGTACTGTCTTCATTTACTACTAAAATATCGTTATTGGCTTGTGCTCCCGAATTTTTTCCGCTCACGACAAAACCACCTTTGTAGGCTCCGTAACTTCGTGAACCGGTCGTATCTGACTCCACATAAAAGTGGACACTGTTGTTGTAAATTACAAAAACACTGTTGCCGTTTTTATCTTTCACTTCCAACAACGGAACAGAATCGGGTGTTAACGAATCGGCTTGTATGACCAAACGACCATACGACGGTGCTTGCGTGCCTATTCCCAAGGCCCCTATTGTATCATTCCACAAAAACAATTCACTTGACGCTAATTTTCCTGTTTTGTTAAATTGTATTTCTCCGGTATGTCCTGCCACACCTGCCATATTGCCTGCATATTGCGCATAGGGCACACTCATAAACGGCATTGTCCCCATATCAACAAAATTATCGCTTCCGCCATCGGCATCAAGCTCTACCTGTAAGTAATAAGGAGCTTGCGACCAATCGATAGCAGAAAAATCATCACTTGTCGTTCCTGCTCCTATCACAAGATTCAACAGTCCGAAAGCATTGGTCGTCGTATCAATATAAGTATCTGAATAAACGACAGTTCCTGTCGAAGAACCTTGCCGAACAGAAAATCGCAAACTCACTTTTTGATTTGCTAAAATATTTCCGGCATTATCACGCACTACGGTTTGATAAGCTATTCCTTGCGGAACTTGGGCTAAAAGCAACATTCCCATTAGGAATAATGACACAAAAAACACTATTCGTTTCATAATAAATTTATTTTTCTTTCAAAACTACGGTTTTATTTTTAAAATAAAGAAAATTACAACATCGTTTTTTCAACCGATGCCAATTTAATATTTTAGTCTAATTTCTCTAATATTTTTTCAATGATACGATGTAGCGGATAATGTGCTGACATTTTTCGGGAAACTATTGAAAACATTTCATTTTTCGGCAAAACATTTTGTTTAATAAAAGCATACCGGTAATAAATAATGATGTGCGACAAGACATGCTTTTGGTATCGGCTGATTGTTGATATGTTTATATTTTTTAATGTCGGATAGTTTTTTTCAAAAAGAGCTATTGTTTTTTCTTTTGATATTTTTTTCATTGTTTCCACCAATGGAAACTCATACATATTCTTGAATATCGACCGGCTATCGCGTTGTTGCAACACATACCCTTGTGGTGTTTTTATCACAAAATATGTGAAATAACGCACTGTGCTTGTTTTTTTCGTTTCTTTTTTCGGTCGTTCACCTACGGTTTTATTTCGATAGGCTTCACATTGGTTTATCAACACACATTGCTTACAATCCGGATTTTGCGGACGACATTGTAAAGCTCCAAATTCCATAATAGCCTGATTGTACACATCGGGTTGTGTATGGTCTAATAATTCGGTTGCTAAATGTTCAAAATGTTTTTTTCCGAAAGCAGAGTTTATCGGTGTTTTATCATCAAACAAACGACTCAATACTCGCAAGACATTACCATCGACAACGGCATAGGGCAATCGATAGGTAAATGATGCTATGGCAGCTGCCGTATAAGAGCCTACGCCTTTCAATGATAAAATCTTATCATAAGTTGCCGGAAACTCTCCGTTGAAATCAGAAATAATTTGTTTTGCAGCTTTGTGCAAGTTGATGGCCCGGGTATAATATCCCAGTCCTTGCCAAGCGTTCAACACTTCTTGTTCTGATGCCGAAGCTAAGACATTTACATTTGGAAATTGCTTTAAGAATCGAAGATAATAATCATGCCCCTGAGCTACTTGCGTTTGTTGTAAGATAATCTCGGAAATCCATATCTTATAAAAATCAGTCGTATCACGCCATGGTAAATTGCGTTTGTGTTTTTTGTACCAACTTATCAGTTGTTTGCGAAAACGAATAGCATCAAAATGTTCAATCATTAAATTGATTTCTCACCTGTAAAAAATCGGATAATAATGTTGCATTATTTTCCAATATCGTTCCTAAAACGGCGACATCGGCACCTGCGGAATATACAGCCTTCAGTTGTTCTGTTGTCTGAATGCCACCGCCCACCATTATGGGAATATCAAGATTTGCCTTCACCTCACCGATGATAGTTTTTGTAACAACGGCCTGTGCTCCACTCCCTGCTTCCAAATACAACAAGCGATGTCCCAAATATTGTCCGGCCAAGGCTGTAGCCAAAAGGATTTCTGTTTTGTCGGCAGGAATCGGGCGTGTATTGCTCATATATTCAACAGCTGTTGTTTTTCCGTTTTCCACCAAGATATAACTTGTCGGGATAACTTCCAAATCGGTTTGTTGCAATAACGGTGCGGCTTGCACATGGTTTCCTATTAGAAATTCCGGATTGCGACCTGAAATAAGCGAAAGGAATAAAATGGCATCGGCTTTTGCCGATATCTGCATAGCATTACCGGGAAAAATCACCACCGGCAAGTCGGTCTGTGTTTTTATTTCTGAAATTACATCATCTATATTTTTTGATAAAAGACTTCCTCCTACTAAAATAAAATCGGGTTTTTCTGTTTTGAACAACGATACCAGTCCCAAGTTAAACTTATCGGGATCTATCAAAACTCCCAATTGTTTTTTTTGG
>CAZSHT010000159.1:0-4135 GCA_964606715.1 uncultured Bacteroidales bacterium | reverse complement strand
CCCATATTGACATTACTGTTGATGGTAACTTTATCATTGAACAATTGAGTGGAAAGAGCAACTTCGACTTCATCTTTTGAGATATTACTTCCCGGACGATAACGCACATTGATATCGAGCTTATCACTCATTTGAGAAAGCCAATTACTCAATTGATTAGAGAGCATCTCGCTTCCGGTAACACCAATGGCACCGGGTTGTCCTACATCGGCATGTTGTCCGCCTGCCAACATATTTTCGGGGGTATAAAACCGGTTGAGTACCAAAAGAGTTATCAATTGTTTGTTGATTTCATCTTGCGACATTGCTGACAATACTGAGGTAGCAGTTGAATTTTGTGATTTTACATCAATGCTAAAATCTATTTTCGGATTCGATAATTGATTGGTCATACGCAGATTACAAGCTATCGGGACGCGTTGCTTGTCAAGTGAGTCAAGAGTAAGTTCATAGAGAGAAGCATTTAAACGATAGGCGGCCGTCAGGTCTATGTATGCTTTGGTGGGATCGCCATTCCACTTGATAGTACTGCCTTTTTCGATATCGAATTTTTTATTTACAATATCTTGCAAGGTGAAGAGGTAATCTCCTTGGTCGATGCTATAATCGCCAAACATAGAGAAAACGCCGTTTTGATTGTAGGACAATTCAAGGTCGCCATGTCCGTTGGCTTTGATGATGTCGCCTACTTTTGAGTCGAAAATAAGTTGTATCTCGGCATCGGGAGTAACAGAAACATCAAACAAAAAAGTAATATTGGTCGTTTCGTCTCTCGAAACAACAACGGTTTTCTTTTTGATAATACTGTTTTTGGGTTGATGCGATACAAAATTCACAAAATTATAGGACGAAGCCTCTTCGGCACTGTTTAATTGCAGATTGAATTTGGTGTTTGAATTAGTCTTTACTGTGGCATTGAGAGCCATTAACCGCGGTGTTCCGGAAATGGAAACGACGCCTCCGGCATAGACATCACCAAAAAATAAATCGTTGTCGCGTTCGCGAGTATGAAGAAATAAGAAATCTTTGGTTTTCAAGTTGAAATCAAATTTTACATCTTGCAAATAGTTATGAGTAAGTGTCCCATTGAGAACAGCTTGTTTGCCCGAAACATTATCATTGAGGATTAAATTTTTAACTTCTATATCGGTGGGAGTGATGGTTACGGGACCTGCAAAATTGTAAGATGTTTGTAAATAATCAACGGTAAAAGCTGTTTTCTCAAAACGGACAACACCGTTTAATAATGGTTTGTCGAGGGTGCCGCCAAGTGTTATTTTCCCGTTTAGCAAACCGCGAAGATGGCTTAAAATGCCATCGGTGAGAAATTCATATTTTTTTAAAACAACTTTCGATAAGGTTATGTTAAAATCGAGGGCTTTGGTTGTGACATTATAATTTCCGACAGCTTTTACGGGTGTTAGTTTTCCACGCTTGCTGTAAAAATTGACTAACAAGGATTTATCTTGTGGGAGCCATTGGCTTTTTAATGTCAAATTGCCCAGCAACTCATTATTTACCGAAAAACGATCTATATCGATGTGGCTGTCGAACAAAAAAGTATTGCTATCCATAGAAAAGTCGATGGCACCATTGGCTAATCCGCTTATTTTATAAGATGGGATAAGGTCATCGAAATCGCCGACATTAATATCGTTGACAACAAAATGAATAGTGTCTTCTTTGCGTTGCGACAGATTTCCGTTGGCATATATATATTCATCATCGTGATTGACAATGAATTGTTTTAGTATTGTTTTTTGAGTATCTATCGTGATTTCTGCATCGTTCAAATACCAGATTTTTTTGCCGATGGTAAAATACGATGGTACGGCATTTATAACAATCTGTGGCAATAGCGGTTTTTGTGGTTGGAAGTGAACGACAGCTTGCAAATTACTGCCCATTGTCGAATCGGTTTCGTTCCACGAAGACGACAACTCCACAGTATCGTGAAAACAAAGCAAACGACTGTTCCATCGATTGAGTAATAATAAATTGTTTTCCAAAGTATCGGCAGTGATGTCTATTTGTATTTCGGTGTTCGAAACTTGTGTTGCCGATAAGCGAGGATTTTTAAGAATATTGTCGGCAATGCTAATGGAATTACCGATGATATTAATGTTCAGAATATTATTTTGCGGAGTATCGGTAAATGCAATTTGAATGGAGTCGCCAAGTATTGTGGTTTTTGGCAAAAAATGATTTAGAAGCGTGTTGTCGGTTGTGGTGAGGTGTAGATTGACATAAGTTGAATCGGGAAAAGAAGTTTCCGCAGGCGTAGGTAAGTAGCTGTAAAACGGTTTTAAACGAGTTAGTATATAATCGTTCATTTTTTTTGTGATAATATTCCATTGAGCTTGTGCCGTCAGAAAATCAGATTGAATATCTAAAGAAGAGATTTCTTTTTTGCGTTTCAGGGTAGCATAAAATTGAGCAATATTGTAGGTCGTATCGGAGAAATATAATTTTGTTTGATATAATTCCAAAGAACCCTTATATCCTTCTTTGGGTGTACTCACAATATTCGATTTCAAAAGAAAATCAGTCGCCAAAAGGGTGCTGTCGGAAAGAAGATGAAGTTGTTGTAATTGGGCATGTTTGATGTCGGCGGTAAAGTCAAATTTCATTTGTTTTTCCGAAAAATCAACCAATCCGAGAAAATCAAATTGCAACAATGGATCATTAATTTTTAGTTCTCCATCGAACATTTTATTTTCCAAAACGCCGTTGATTGTAATGTTTTTGTAATAATGTCGTTTGAACCACAGACTGTCAACAATTCCATCGAGAGTAATCATATTGTGGTTTTCCCAATATTCTCCTTTTACAGAAGCTTTCACGGTAATATTACCAAGCAATGGAGATTGACCTAACAATCTTCCGATATCGAAAGACTGAGAAGCACATTCTCCTTCGTAGTAAAAGCGATTGCCTGAGCTGTCTTGCTTCAGCGAAAGGTCGGTTTTGAGGATTCCCAAATTGGTATTGAAGGTTCCGTAGGCAACCAAGTCGGTATAAAATCCTGTAAGCTCTCCCGAAAAATTAAATGCGTTCAGGTTTCCCAGTATCTCGGGTAACTTAGCAGAGTCGGTCAAAAGTTTTTCAAGATCTTGTTTGTTGGATGTTAGTGTTTTTACTCTCACATTTATAAAAGTCTCTTCCAAATCGGGCAGTCCGGCAATACTACCCGAAAAAGCGGCTTGAGAGGCATCTCCCCAATTAAATAAAAAATCTTTTGTACGCAAGTTGCTGACAGTGCCATTTGCAATTCCCTGAAACAAAATGCGTTGATGCATAGTGGAAAGGGGTGCAGCAAATTTTGCCAAGTCTTTGAAATTTAATGCTGACCAGTTAAAATCACCGTGAATATGTATCTTGTTTAAGAAATCGGAAAAATCACTCCACGAAGAAAATGAGAGTTGCAGTTGGTTTCCAAGCAAAGCAGAGTAGGTTGTGGCTATCTTGAAATTTTCCAAGTTGAGTTGCGAAGAATCCATAACA
Source organism: uncultured Bacteroidales bacterium (assembly GCA_964606715.1). Lineage (GTDB taxonomy): Bacteria > Bacteroidota > Bacteroidia > Bacteroidales > JALTDM01 > CAZSHT01. The sequence goes on along the minus strand of CAZSHT010000159.1, from coordinate 631 downwards.
AAGTTGCCGACCATCTTCAAAATCCGAAATTTGCTCTGTTCTTGAAGCCGAATAGCTTTGATTTGTGTCGAGAGTTTGTCGCCCGTATTTTTCAAATTCTTGAGGGATATGAATATATTGCTGATAGCGAGATTGTTCCAGTTTATCTGAGGAGATTTTGCAGATTGTGTTGAATTAGCAGATTTTAGGTGATAACAAAATCGTCCATCTTGAATAGTGATGTCGTGTGTCAGAATTTTTGGTGGTGATGTCGTGTCGATGGTTGTTGTGTCTGACGAGGAAAAATAATCCAATAAAAATTGTAAATTGGTCGTTGAGCTATCTTCTTTTAAGTTGAAATACGGTTTGTCGAGAATAAGGTGATTGAACTGAAAAATACGACTCGAAAAATCCAAGTCTAAAATACCGACTCGCACCGCATCGACATAGAGTAAGGTGTCGTGCTGTTGGTCGCAAATCAACAAATGATGTAATCGTATATGGCTGAAGATGCCAAAATCCAAATCGTCAATGGTAATTGTCGTATGCAGTTGTTTCGAAAAATAACTTGCCAAACGATGAGCCAAAAATGACTGAAACGAAGCATTATTAAGAGCTGTAACGACCATGACAACAGGCAATAAAATTATTG